>JANYEL010000117.1 GCA_025363155.1 Moraxellaceae bacterium | reverse complement strand
GTTTTTCGCATCGCAATCTTGGTATGGGCATAATGCGATTCAGCCAGCGATTTTTGCATTAGCGACGTTTAGCAGCTAAGGGTTCTTTCACGTAGTTTTTTAAGGCATGTTTTTTTACCAGCGCAATACTTTTAGAAAAAGTTTCCCGACTCAATACTTTACGTCCTTGAGTGCGTGCAGCCGATGTTGCGGTAAAAATGGTAAAAGGTACGCTGCTTAACGTCGCTAATGCAAAAATCGCTGGCTGAATCGCATTATGCCCATACCAAGATTGCGATGCGAAAAACCGCATCGTGGAATAGCCTATGTCGTGGTCCTTTCCCACAATGTTGGTGAACGGATGATGGTTTTGATGATGCATCGTTTTCCATTCTTCAGGATCAATCAAAAAGTTCCATTCAAATTTATCTGAATGATATTGACCTGCATTGGGAAGGTGGTTATAGCCACCGTGCATGATGTTGTGCCCTAACTCTGAAAACTCGAGCAAGGTGTGCAGTATGTATAAAATCACGCTATGCTTAAACGCATTTTCTGATTTTCCGTTTTGCAACAGCTCTAAACTTCTCGCCTTTATCGCTTTTGAATAAGCATCTATATTTTCAATATGACGTATATCTTCATCGCCAATTTTGGCCTTGGTGCGTGCGTAAAGTGCGTGTAGATCCTCAACCAACCCATCACGGTCAACAAACATTGTATTGATTGGAACTGCATTTATGATTTCAGTATTCAACGTGTTCATAGTCATTCTCAAAGAGTTGGCAGTTGGAAGAAATGATTGAGGATTGGGATGAGCGGGTCGGCATCGCCCCAATAGTCTTGAGCCTGAGTACCTAGCGCTAGGCGGTTTAATTCACCCATGAATATATGGGCAATTGCTGCACGAATAAGGTCGTGAGAGTGATGTTGTCCTCCACCTGCTTTGATCACCAGCCGCGTGATCAATCCCAACAGGTCTTGGAAAATTCTTTTCAAGGGCTCAACAACGGGTTTGGTCAGTAGCACATGCGCCACCACTGCGGAAGTACCAGGCTGATCCTTCTCTATTTCACGGAGTGCTAAGGCGATACTGCGAATGGTTTCGACATAATTGGCTTCATTAGCTTGTGCAACTTGTAGAACACGAGTGCTTGCATTATTGATCGCTTGCTCAAAAACAGCGTTGAGGAGAACGTTCTTAGATTCGTAATGATGAAGGATGGTGGCGCGACTGAGTCCGCATCGTTTGCCGATATCTTCAAGACGTGCTGCATGACTCTGTTCGGCAAATTCTAGACGTGCGGCGTTCAGAATTTTTTCAACGGTGATGGTTTCACCTTCGATTTTTCTGGGTCTAGCCATATCGAACACCACTTCATTTAATCTACTTTAAAGTAGATTAAATTTAAGCGTAAGAAAAGTCAATTGGTTTTTAAAATAAGCATGACTATAGGTGATGAAAAAATGAACATGAACTAGAAGGTAACGATACTTTTTAACGAGATATAATTAATTAAAATAAGTATCTAGTATGAGTCATTAAATAATTTTATTTTAATTGGGTGTAGGATGCGTTAACAATAAGACCGTGATGGAGTTCCCATGACAGTAAAACGCCAAATTCATACAAGTTGCGATATCAATGTCGCGGCGAGTAAGGTTTGGGCGCGTGTTTCTGATCACGAGGCAACGCCGAGTTGGGTAAAAGATGTCAAAAAAGTAACTTTACAGCGTATAGGCAATCCTAAAAATGGCGTTGGAGCTGAAAGGGTCACGGTCTTTAAGCCGATTCTTTGGTCTACGATCTACGAGAAAATAACTTATTTCAACGAGCCGCACGAGTTCCATGCGGTCTTATTTAAAGGCATGCCAGGTGTAGTATCACATCTCAGTAAAATGATTGTGGACGACTTAGGTGCAGATCGTTGTCGATTACGTTGGGAAGTTGATTTCGAGTTTGTAACCTTCCATCCTTTTGCATTGACTGATTCGTTTACTAAACAATTTAAAAATGTTCTGGATACCGCTTTATTAAATCTAAAGCAGCAAATTGAGCAGCCAGCATATGTTGCAATAAGCTTAAGGGCATTAGGATAATCAGTAATTTTTCAAGATATTACTTCAAAACGGTTATCCAATATTTAGGTTAAATTTTACTTTTAAAGTTCTATTAATGAATGGCTTGCTAATTATGAAAAATGTAGTTTCAGGTTTTTATATCATGTTAATTATTTTTATGATTTTATCTATGACAACTTTATTGACGAATAATTTTTGGTATGAAAAAGGAGTTAAAGTAATATGTAAAAAATATTCATATTCTCGTTGCCGAGGTAATTCAGGTCGAGGTAATTCAGGTCGAGGTAATGGGAGTAGTTGCATATTGTTTTTAGGGCGTTATGGTGAGTCTGAAATTGGTTATTCTCCATCTACGGCAGATAATATCTACGTTTATTTAAGTAATCATTCTTTAAAAAAGGTAGACGATATTTGTATTTCTTATCAGCAAGGCATATTTCTACATGGAAATAGATTACTAAATATCTACCAACCTTGAAATTAAATGCCTTAATCCAGATTAATTTTTTTTTGGAAAAAAATAGGCTGAGGCTCTACCTCAGCGACACGATTTGATTCACAAACATACAACTGTTTCATAATTAAATAACTAGTCTTTCCAACTTCGCCCGATACACATCAGGAATCCGATCCGACTTCTGTGTTTTAAAATCAAAGTACACTTGAACAGCTTTGCCTTTCGCGACTAACACATCATTTTGCCAAGCCTCTTGAATGACAACAAATGACGAGTTTCCCACTTTTTCAATGCCAGTTTTCACCACAACATCGTGACCATAGTGGGTTTGTGCGACGAAATCGATTTCGATGCGAGCAAGAATCAGCGTGAGCTGTTTAATGTCCATGTGAGGCGTAAAAATCTGAAAAACGGGAGCGCGAGCCGCTTCAAACCAGCCTGCCATCACCGTGTTATTAATATGACCAAAAGCGTCAGTTTCATAGAAGCGGGGAGTGATTGATAGACTAAACATGGCTCATCCTATTCATTTTGGAACGATTTAAAGATCATGATCAGAAGTTAACACGTTCAAGTTTTACGTTCACAAATTACATTAACCTGATCAGTCGTATATTTTTGTCGAATTTACTTAACTTTTTACGATCGTATTACATCATCAGCATGATAAGGCGCTGCTTCCTGCTATCATTCACCCCTAGATTTTCTCGAATTACGTAGACTATGCACCCTTTATTCGCTTCCCTAAAAAATGGTTCACTCAAACTCGGTTTAGACTTGAGCGATGACATCCTCAATAAACTACTCAAATACCAAGACAACTTAACGCTGTGGAATAAAGCTTATAATTTGACAGCGATTCGTGATCCAAAGGAAATGTTAGTCAAACATTTGCTAGATAGTTTGAGTGTGATTCCGCATTTGCCTGAAGGACGTTTGTTGGATGTGGGGACGGGCGGTGGTTTGCCAGGGTTTGTGATTGCGATTCTGCAGCCAGAACGTCAATGCGTATTGCTTGACAGTAATGGTAAGAAAATCCGTTTCTTACGCCAAATGACTGCCGACATGAAAATGCCAAATGTCTTGCCAGTTCAAGCGCGTATTGAAGAGCCGCAGACATTGAGTGATTTAGGTGTTTTTGATGTGGTGACAAGTCGTGCATTTGCGTCGCTGAGTGATTTTGTCCGCGATTGCGAAGTGTATTTAAAGCCTAATGCGGTGCTTGCAGCCATGAAAGGCTTGGTTCCTAGCGATGAGATGGCAATTCTCGATTCATGGGAACAAAAAACAATTGAGCTATCCGTACCGTCATTAAATGAGCAAAGACATTTGATTTTGCTTACTAAAAAATTATCTACTTAAATGTGCGAAGAAGTCTCGAAGTTCATTTAAGATAACCCTACTTTTTACGTGTATTTGGAAATAAATCAGCGATGACCGACATCAAAACGTCAGCCAAGCCCACTGCGACTGCAACCAAACGACCAGAAATTTGGGCAATTGCGAACCAAAAAGGCGGCGTGGGTAAAACCACCACCGCTGTTAATTTAGCGGCGTCTTTAGGCGTCCTCAAGAAAAAAGTATTACTGATTGATTTAGACCCGCAAGGCAACGCCACGATGGGTTCGGGTCTTCAAAAAACTGAATTACCATATAGCGCCACCGATATTATGTTGGGGACGACCCCGATTGAAGCGGTGATTCAACCGACTCAAGTCGGTTATCGCTTGATTGGTGCGAATCGCGATTTGGCGGGTGTCGAATTATCGTTGATAGATGTGCCGCGTCGTGAGTATGTTTTAAAAGAAGCATTGGCAAAAATTGAAAATGAATACGATTATATTTTGATAGATTGTGCGCCAAGTCTCAATTTGTTAACTATCAATGCATTATCTGCTGCAACGGGGGTGATTATTCCTATGCAATGTGAGTATTATGCGCTGGAAGGCTTAGCAGACTTGTCTGGAACGGTTGATAGAATTCGCGAAGTGCTCAACCCAGAGATTAAAATTCGGGGGGTTTTACGCACGATGTTTGACCCACGTAATACGTTGGCAAATGATGTGTCTCAAGAGTTATCGACGCATTTTGGCGACATCATGTTGGAAACGATTATTCCGCGAAATGTGCGTTTGGCTGAAGCGCCAGCACATGGTATGCCTGTGATGTTCTATGAAAAAGGTTCGCGTGGGGCATTGTCGTATTTAAGTGCGGCGGCCGAATTAGTTCGCACTGCGAAGAAAAAAGCGAAGGGAGTTTGATATGGCTAAGCGAGGATTAGCACAGGGGCGTGGACTTGATGCGTTATTAGGAACGCTTAAACAAGTACGCGCTGAAGTTGCAGATACGCATAAGCAAACTCCCACCAATGTAACGCTCGTTGAGCTTGAGCTGGATAGTTTACAACGTGGTATTTATCAGCCACGTCGTGAAATTACCCCTGAAAGTTTAGCCGATCTTGCTGATTCGATTAAACGCCATGGCGTGATGCAACCGATTGTTGTACGCCGCGTTGAGAATTCTACTGGGGACGAAACCGAATACGAAATTATTGCGGGTGAACGTCGCTGGCGTGCAGCACGTTTGGCTGGTTTGGCGGTTATTCCTGCAATTGTGCGTGATTTACCTGATGCACTTGCTATTGCATTGGCGTTGATTGAAAACATTCAACGTGAAGACCTGAGTCCGATGGAACAGGCTTACGCGTTGCAGCGTTTCCATGATGAGTTCGGTATGAGCCATCAGGAGATTGCAGAAACGGTCGGTAAGGCTCGGGCGACAGTGAGTAATTTACTGCGTTTAATGAGCCTGAATGAAGAAGTGAAAACCATGTTGGATCGTGGTGATTTGGACATGGGTCATGCGCGTGCTTTGCTTGCGGTTAAATTGGATGACCAAGGTCATTTAGCGCGTGTAGTCGTTGGACGTGAGTTGTCGGTACGTCAAACCGAGCAGTTGATTCGTGAGCATTTGAATCCGCCAGTGCCAAAAGTCGCACGTGTTTCTCCGCCAGATATTGGTGATTTGGAGCGTCGTTTAGCTGAGCGTTTAGGTGCGCGAGTTGAGTTGCTCCATAATCCAAAAGGTAAAGGTAAATTGGTCATTCGCTATCATTCACTCGATGAGTTAGATGGAATTCTTGCGGTGATGGATGTGCAGTAAAAAATGATATATAGATGTTTTGATGTGTAGATCGTCATTTAAGTTGATTTATCGAGAACGGAAACAAGTTTTTTTAATTAGGAAGATTGAAAGATGTGGGAGTTAATTAAGGCGGGCGGTTGGCTCATGTTTCCTTTGGTGATCTGCTCAATTGCAGCATTGGCCATTATTATTGAGCGCGGAATTCGTTTGCAGCATAGAAAAATTGCGCCAACAGGTCTGGTGCAATCGTTAGCTTCGACTCTCCATCAAGGTCGAATTACGACCAAACAACTCTCTGAGTTGCAGCACAGTTCACCTTTGGGTGATTTGCTAGCCACAGGTATTCAACACGCGGGTGGCGGACTTGAGTACATGACGTTGCAAATGCAAAATCGTGCAAGTACCCTAATCCATCGTCTGGAAAAAAACCTTAATTTGCTTGGTACGATTGGAAACATCGCGCCATTGCTGGGTTTGCTCGGAACGGTTATTGGGATTATTGAATCATTTTTGGCCGTGAATGTGGGTGGAAATACTGATCCAGCTTTGCTTGCTGCAGGGATTTCACAAGCGTTGATGTCTACAGCCGCTGGTATGGTAGTCGCGATTCCAGCTTTGATTGCTTATCGACATTATCAACGTAAAGTTGCTGATTTATCAGTAGAAATGGAAGAACAGGCTGGTATTTTGCTGTATGTCATGCATGGTGCAAAACATCCGACTGTGATAGATGATAGTGGTGCGCATGGCTCAAGCGAATCTGTGCATGTGCCGCATACATCATCGATTATTTCGAATTCTGTTTTTGCACAGAAAACTGCGCCAAAACCAGCTTTGCCCGCATCATCGTCTAACTCGCCAGTTAAGCCGAGTCAGCCATGAAATTCAGAAGACCGCAAGTTGAAGAAATCTCAATCAATTTGACACCGATGATTGATTGCTTATTATTTCTCGTGGTTTTTTTGCTGGTGTCTACGAGTTTTAATAAATACAGTCGTTTGAATTTAGTTCTGCCACAAGCGACAGGCGTACCTGAAGTTCAGCGTTCGCGCAAAATTGAGATAGGTGTTGATCTCAAAGGTGCCTATACTGTGAATGGCAAGTCGCTCGCAAGTGATAGCGAAGACGAACTTCGTGCTTCGATTGAAACTGCTAGTCATGGCGATCATACATTGCCGCTTGTTATTGCAGCAGATGGTCGAGCGACTCATCAATCTGTTGTGAAGGTGATGGATGTTTCGGGTAAGCTAGGATTTATTAATATCAATATCAGCACGCGCATTCCTATGGGGAGTAAGTAATTGACCGGTTTCGCTATCTACCTACGATTACTGGCTTATTTAAAACCATATTGGTGGGCAGGTGTGCTGGTCATTGTCGGGAATCTGCTGAATGCTGCCTCAGAAGTGGGCGGAGCTCATCTCGTCAAATATATTATTGATGCGATTAGTCATCAGGATCAATCGGCTAAGAATTTATTTCCAATTTTGATTGTGACGATGTTTTTCTTTCGTGGCGTTGGTTCGTTCTTAGGCAGTTATTACATTTCCGTGATTGCTCGTCATGTCGTCTATAACTTGCGTCTTGAAGTGTTTGATCGCTTATTGACGTTGTCTCCTGCCTATTATCTATCGCATTCCAGTGGTTATTTATCAGCAAAACTGATTTACGACGTAGAGCAGGTCACTGCCGCCGCGACTGAAGCGGGCAAGACATTATTGCGTGAAGGCTTAACTGTTATCGCCTTGTTCAGTTATTTGTTTTATATGAATTGGCGTTTATCCCTTGCCCTGCTTCTTGTCGGGCCAATGGTGGCTTTTCTGGTTCGTAAAGCCAGTAAGCGTCTACGCAAACTGTCACATCAAATTCAAGATTCGATGGGTGAAGTCAGTCATATCGTTAATGAGTCAATTACGGGCTACAGCGTTGTCAAAAATTACGGTGGACAGGCGTTTGAGCGTGAGCGCTTTGACCGTGCATCGACCAGCAATTTGAAAAAAAATCTAAAGATGGTGATTACCAGCAGTATTAATACGCCGTTGATTCAGCTGTTGATGGCGATAGCGATGGGGATTATCGTTTGGTTGGCTTTGCGTCCAGAGATTTTGGGTTCTTCAACCAGTGCAGGTGATTTCGTCGCATATATTACTGCTGCAGGTCTGATTAGTAAGCCATTACGTTCTTTGACCGATGTGAATGAAAAAATTCAACGTGGTGTTTCTGCTGCACATTCTGTTTTTGCCCTGATTGATACGCCACCCGAAGAAGATAATGGTCAAATCGTTCAGCCGATTACTGGTCAAATTACGTTTGATCATGTCAGCTTTTCATACATTGATGAAACCGCAGCGTTATCTGATATTAACCTCACCATCAATGCAGGCGAAACAGTTGCTTTCGTTGGGCGTTCAGGTGCGGGTAAAACGACGCTGGTTAATTTATTGATGCGTTTCCAAAATATTACCCAAGGGCAAATCTTGTTGGATGGTGTGCCGATTGATCAGTTCACTTTGGCGAATTTACGTAGTCAAATTGCCACTGTTGGGCAACAGGTCATCTTGTTTGATCAAACGGTTCGTGAAAACATTGCCTACGGTCAATTGGCGACTAAGTCCGATGCCGAAGTTCGTGCAGCTGCAAAAGATGCGTTTGCAGATCAGTTTATTGATGCACTACCAAATGGCTTTGATACGCTGATTGGTGCAAGTGGTATGTCCTTGTCTGGTGGGCAACGTCAACGTCTTGCGATTGCGCGGGCATTGCTTAAAGATGCGCCGATTTTAATACTAGATGAAGCGACCAGTGCGCTGGATAATGAATCAGAACATTATATTCAACAAGCATTAAGTCATGCGATGGTTGGTCGCACGACATTGGTCATCGCTCATCGCTTATCGACGATTGAACAATCTGATCGCATTGTTGTGATGGATAAAGGTTCTATCGTAGAGCAAGGTACACATACTGAGTTGCTCGCAAAAAATGGTTTATATGCGCAGCTTCATCAACGTGACTTTGTGGATATTCAATAAGTTGCTATTCAATAGGTTCATAATTAGTAAATCAATAGTGAATACAATCTCTAATGAGAGGATCAACTGTGATTGATTTGCGGACTGCATTGCCAAAAGCGTGGGCACAACAATCCTCATGGTTGCTGTTGCTTTTACCACTATCTGCTATGTATAGGATGGTGACTGGATTACAGCGCACACTTTATCGTTTAAATTATAAAAAAGCCTATCTGTCGCCTGTTCCAGTCATGGTCATCGGTAATATCACTGTTGGCGGTAGTGGTAAAACGCCTTTATTGATTGAACTCGTGCGCTATTTAACAGAAGAACAAAAGCTCAATGTTGGTGTCATTAGCCGTGGTTATGGCGGCGATGAAACTATTTTTCCACATATTGTACAGCCAGATGATTTAGCAGGATCAGTGGGTGATGAGCCTCTATTGATCGTTCAGCAAACAGGTGTTGCCCTTTCGGTAGGTAGCAATCGTCAAGCATCGATTGAATGCTTAATCGCACATGCGGAATCTATAAACAAACCTCTAGATATTATTTTAAGTGACGACGGACTGCAGCATTTGGCTATGGGTCGTCAATTAGAATGGATTGTCGTGGATACAGACCGTGGATTTGGCAATGGTTTCTTATTGCCAGCGGGTTTTTTGCGTGAACAACCAGAACGTTTGGAAACGGCCACTGTGATTGAGCATGGCACCAAAGTAACGAGCAACTCGCTCTATCAAATGCATTTGGTGGCTGACGAATTAGAGCCACTGTCGCCGTTATCTTTCCATCATCAAATTCGTGCACCGCAGCCTCCGCAGCGTGTACATGCTGTGGCGGGAATCGGTAATCCAAGTCGTTTCTTTAATAGTTTACGCAGTTTGGGTTATGACGTGATTGAACATCCCTTTGCTGATCACCATCCTTACCAACTGAATGATGTGAAATTTGACGATGATTTACCGATTATCACCACTGCAAAAGATGCACAGCGCTTACACGGTTTGCTTAGCTTCAATGTTTGGGTTTTACCAGTAAAAGCAGAGTTGACCCCAGAATGCTATGCATTATTATATAAACAATTATCAGATATCAGTGTGTTGTCAGAGCGTCGCCAAAGCCGTCGTTAATAATCCAAAACTGGTCTTCTATATATGTTGATGAGAGATTTTTATGCGTCATATTGTGATTCCATCTCGTTATGCCAGTACACGTTTGCCAGGTAAACCACTCTTAGATTTATGTGGTAAGCCAATGGTTTTACGTGTGGTTGATCAAGCGCGTAAGGTGCAGGGCATAGATAGTCTTTGTGTCGCAACTGATGATGAGCGTATTGCTCAAGTGTGTCGCGATGCAGGCGTTGATGTGGTGATGACTTCACCTGATCATCCATCTGGAACCGATCGACTGGCTGAAGTTGCGCGGATTCAAGGTTGGGCATCGGATGATTTGATTGTCAACATCCAAGGCGATGAACCGTTGCTGCCGCCAGTTTTAGTTGAACAAGTTGCCGACTTATTAGATAGCCATCCACAATGTGCAATGGCGACATTATGCGAACCTATCCTTCATTTAGAAGAATTCCTACGCAGCAGTGTGGTGAAAGTCGTCCGTAGTCAAACTGGTGAAGCCTTATATTTTAGTCGTGCGAGCGTACCGTTTGACCGAGATGGTTTTAAAGACGGTATCAACCATGTGCCTGAAACTGCGCGTCGCCATTTAGGCTTATACGCGTATCGCGTTGCGCTATTGCAGGATTACGTGACTTGGCCGCTGGGTGTTTTAGAGCAAATAGAAAGTTTAGAGCAACTTCGTGTCCTTGAACAAGGCCGTCGAATTGCGATTGCTGATGCTCGCGTTTCATTGCCAGCAGGCGTGGATACCCCAGAAGATTTGCTTCGTCTGCGCGCTTTGGGCGCAGCTGCTTTTATATAAATAGGCGAATGATTGATGGCGCGTGCTCCAGCTAAACTTAAAGATGACGAGCCTTCTGTACAAGTTACGCATGTGCAATCGCATTTCATGCCGTTATTGCCATGGCATCGCGTAGCATGGAATCGACTAACTAGTCGTAAACCAAACCTGCCTCATGGCGTGTTGTTAACTGGGGCGGTTGGTACTGGTAAACGTCGGTTTGCGGAACATTTAGCGGGTTGGTTACTCTGTGATACACCGACAGCCGATGGGGCTTGCGGTCAATGCGCGAGTTGCGCTTGGCTCACAGTGGGTAATCATCCTAGTCTATTGCGCATTTCTCGTGAAGTGGATGCAAAGGGTAAGCAAAGCCGTCAAATTAAAATTGATCAGATTCGTGATTTGATGCCTTTCGTACAGCAAACAGGGCAGGGTTGGCGTGTTGTGATTTTTGAGCCTGCCGAAACTTTGAATACTGCGGCGGCGAATGCTTTATTGAAAACGCTAGAAGAACCAGCGCAACGCATCATGCTCTTGCTGGTTGCCGATCAATACTTACAACTTCCTGCCACAATCCGTAGCCGCGTCCAACAAATTCCGCTTGGGCGCATTGAAACTGACCTAGCTATTGAATTTGTGCGTGACGAGGCGGCCGTGACCAGCGAACAAGCGACGCTGTTACTGGCAATGTCAGGTGGTGCGCCATTGGCAGCAGTTGAGCTGTCAACGACAACACAGTTTCAGGTGCGCGGACAATGGCTGGCGACTTGGCTTGCCATTTTGACGGGGCGACGCTCAGTATTAGATGCAACGTCATATTGGCAGAAACAATTGCCATTATTGACTTGGCTCAATCTTGTTCGGCAAATTTTACGTGATGTGATTGCCTTGCATGTCGGCTACGCTGTGATTCAAACCGATTTGGATCAAAATCACTTGAATCAGGTGATGAATCGTTTATCGCTAGAGTCATTACTTGCGATTGATCAGCGAATTATGTCGTTAATTGCTGGTCAAAGTCAGAATGTAAATCCTCAGTTAGTCATGGAAAACCTGATGGTTCAATTATCTACATAATAACCATAAAAATCGCACAATAAATCATCTACTTATACAAAAGTATTTGTCATTTTACACGAATCAATTGGGATCTGTGAGTAGATGGATATTGCTTAAAATTTAGCTGGTCAGCAGTTAAATGCGTGTTTTTTCTATTAATATTTTAATTTGTATCTTGACACTGTTGTATTAAGTGGTTATACACGTTGCTAAGATGTTTGTATTGAATAGTTTTTTCAAAAAAAAGAATTCGTGGAAGGAGATCATAATGAGTAGCGCTGGAAGCCAAGATTTTGAATTAGACGAAGCCTTCGTAGATGTTGAGCTCATCCCTGAAGTGCATCATAAATCATTACACCATAGTAAAGCGTCGCTGCTTAAACGACGTTTGATTGATGATATTTTGCAAGAAAAACGTCTACAAGCCCATTTAAAAGAATATGACTTTGATTTAGAAGATGATTAGTTCCTAAATTTTCTGAATGCTGTCAAAACTCGACCAGTTTCTTAACAATAGAAACTGGTCGAATTTTTTGAGTGATTTTTGGTCGTCAATTCTAAGATGTAAGTCGTTTAGACAAATCATTGCGTTTTATTACGCCCGAAATCCTTTCAAATTTGTTAGAGTAGCGACATCTTTTTGTGTATTGGAGTGTGTCTCATGGCGATCCTTGAGCTTGATCTAGATCTGCTGGCTGACTACTTGGACGGCGAAACCAATGAGTTTGGTTTAGACTTTGCGGCAACGCATGGCTTTTTATGTGCGACAGTGGTTGGGCCTGATCTAAAAGACTGGCGTAAACATTTGTTTGATGAGCATGAAAAAGAAATTCCAAAAGAAATTCTTGAGCACATTGATTTGTGGCGCGCAGATATTTTGCAGACCTTGCTCAGTGAGGAGCATATTGGCTTCCCAGTTGAAATCGAAGAAATTTCGGTTGATTCTAGTTTGGGCGATTGGGCTGTCGGTTTCGTTGATGCATTATTCTTAAACGACGAAGCTTGGTTCGAACAGGCTGACGAAGAAGAAGATGTCATCATGTTGACCTTACCAATGATGGTGTTCAGTGGTATTGAGGGCGAACCTGATTTAGACAATGTACGTCAGAATCCTGATTTGATGGAAGAAATGGCGGAAGAGATTCCTGAGAATTTGACTAAGCTGTTTTTGCTTTATCACGCGCCTGCAGGCTAAATTCTAGAACGATAATCAAAAATGCCAAATAACGGGGAGTGTCAATTGACGCTCCCTAATGTTTTGTGCGCTCTGCGTTTGTGATGAGTCTGGGTTAGGCTTTTGCTATCACCAGCGATAATACTAATATTGCCATCAATTTCTAACATGGCCAATTTCACATCAGCAAAATTCTCAACACCATGCTCACGCATCGCTTCTTTCAGCTCGTCATTGCTGATGCCTTGTTTATCTAAAATAGCGCAATTTAATGTGCCATTGTGGATGAGGACTTCAGGGTGTTCAGCAATTAAATCTCTTAATTTTTTATTCTTAAACAACGTTTTCTTGATGATGTAATTAGCTGTAAATAAAACTGCTGCAGCCACTAATCCACTTGAAAGACTCGTGTTTGCGCCAACCATAGCGTTTTGTACTGCATTACTAATCAATAGAATGAGCACGACATCAGTAGTATTCAGTTGCGATAGCTCTTTCTTGCCACTCAATCGAATGGCGATCAATATGAATAAATAGACGGCAAGGCTACGTAACGCCACGTCTAAGTAAGGATTGCTAAAAATTTGATCCATGATCGATTCATATATGAGTTATTTTCCCCACAATACATGATTTATTGTCAGTGTAAATCAAACATTTGGTAAAACTGAGTGCCTAATACTATCAACTAGAAATAATAGAAATGTGCTCAGCTTAAAAATTCATTTACAATATGCCCTCCATTTGCGACCCCGCGAGATTGTTTGGTGATGAGTACTATGAATTTCAAACGAATGACAGATTTAGATTTAACCGGTAAGCGTGTATTAATCCGCGAAGATCTGAATGTTCCTGTGAAAAACAGTCAAATTACAAGTGATGCGCGTTTACGTGCTTCATTGCCAACTATTAAAGCAGCTCTTGCGCAAGGCGCGGCAGTGATTGTTTGTTCACATTTGGGTCGCCCGACTGAAGGCGAGCATAGTGCAGAAAACTCATTGGCACCTGTGGCGTCTTACTTGTCGAACGCATTGGGGCAAGAAGTTCAGTTAGTCACTGATTATTTAAACGGTGTAGATGTCCAAGTTGGTCAAGTCGTCTTACTAGAAAACGTTCGTTTCAATGTGGGCGAAAAGAAAAATAATCCAGATTTGGCGCAAAAATACACAGCACTGTGTGATGTGTTTGTGATGGATGCGTTTGGTACAGCTCATCGCGCAGAAGCGTCAACCGAAGGCGTAGCACGCTATGCAAAAATTGCGTGCGCTGGTCCGTTGTTAGCCACAGAGCTAGATGCGCTCGGTCGTGCAATGTTAGCCCCTGAAAAACCAATGGTTGCGATTGTTGCTGGCTCAAAAGTTTCAACGAAACTTGATGTGTTGACTTCATTAGTAGGTGTATGTGATCAGATTATTGTTGGCGGTGGTATCGCGAATACCTTCTTAGCTGCTGCTGGTTACAACGTTGGCAAATCACTGTACGAGCCTGATCTGATTGAAACAGCAAAAGCGATTGCGAACAAAGTCAGCGTGCCATTACCTACTGATGTTGTTGTCATTGATGCAGCGAATTTAAGTGGCGACTTCATGGAGTTTGTTGCGAACAGCACACCAGTAACCAAGAACGTTGCTGACATCGGTGATAGCGATATGATTTTAGATATTGGTGTGGATACTGCTGCGCATTTTGCAACATTAATTAAACAAGCTAAGACCATTTTATGGAATGGTCCAGTCGGCGTATTCGAAGTTGATGCATTTGGTTACGGTACAAAAGCGCTTGCGGAAGCAATTGCGGCGAGTAAAGGTTTCTCTATCGCTGGCGGTGGTGATACTTTGGCAGCCATTGATAAATATAATGTTGCTGATAAAATTGGTTATATATCAACAGGTGGTGGTGCATTCTTAGAGTTTGTAGAGGGAAAAGTTCTTCCAGCAGTCGCGATTTTGTTGACGCGCTGCGACTAAATAAGAACTTGTTCTTTATATAGTTGTATTAATGCTAGTGAGAAGTGCGTTTTTTTGTTACATAGTATTTTTTCTGTCATATATGCTGTGCTATTCTCGGCTCAGGTCCTTGTGACTTAATTTAAATTATTACAGGAAAATACTTATGAAAACTTCGATCCTGCTTGTTGCTGCATTAGCTCTTCCATTGGCTCTGACCGCATGTGACAAAACTAAAGACGCTGCTAACAGCGCTGCAAGTTCTGTTGCTGCAACTGCGGATACTGCTGCTGCTGGCGTAGCAAGTGCTGCTGATGCAACCCAAGCTGCAACTTCATCTGTTGCAGAAAGTGCAACTAAAGCTGCAGATGCAACTGCTGAAGCTGCAAACAAAGCGGCTGACGCAACTGCAAACGTAGCTGGCGCAACTGCTGCTAACGTAAAAGATGCTGCTGCAAATGCTGCTCAAGCGACTGCAAACACTGCACAAGCAACTGCTGACAAAATTAAAGAAACTAAATAATTTTAGTTTTTCCTAATTTTCAGTTGGCTTGAATTTTAAGCCAAGTGTTTGCTGGATGATTAGGTAATAAAAAAACCTCGCACATCGCGAGGTTTTTTATGTCCAGCATTTAACCAAACATACAAACTTCTCTATATAAATTCAGTTAAAACCTCATCCAAAATGGATTCAAGTAGGTTAGAATCTGCGAATTGTTTTTTATAATTTGTTTTCACATCGTTTTCATAAAGAGTTTTCAGTTATGGCACTTATTTCGTTACGCCAATTGCTTGATCATGCTGCTGAACATAGCTATGGCGTTCCAGCATTCAACGTCAACAATCTCGAACAAATGCGCGCCATTATGGAAGCTGCGGATAAAACAAATTCTCCCGTGATTGTTCAAGCCAGTGCTGGTGCACGCAAATATGCAGGTGCGCCATTTTTACGTCATTTGATTCTTGCTGCAATTGAAGAGTGGCCACATATCCCTGTTGTCATGCATCAAGATCATGGTACTAGTCCAGAAATTTGCCAACGCTCAATCCAATTGGGCTTTAGCTCTGTGATGATGGATGGCTCGCTAAATACTGACGGTAAAACACCAACGAATTATGAATACAACGTTAATGTCACACGTGAAGTGGTTAAATTAGCCCATGCATGTGGCGTTTCTGTGGAAGGTGAAATTGGTTGCCTCGGTAGCCTTGAAACTGGCTTGGCTGGCGAAGAAGATGGTGTTGGTGCTGAAGGTGTTTTAGATCACTCACAATTGTTGACAACAGTCGAAGAGGCTGCTCAATTCGTGGCAGATACCAATGTCGATGCTTTAGCGATCGCAATCGGTACAAGTCATGGTGCTTATAAGTTCACCCGTCCACCGACAGGCGATATTTTAGCGATTGACCGTATCAAAGAAATTCATGCAAAAATTCCAAATACGCATTTGGTTATGCATGGTTCAAGTTCAGTGCCACAAGATTGGTTGAAAATTATCAATGAACATGGCGGCGACATCAAAGAAACATACGGTGTGCCAGTTGAGCAAATCATTGAAGCGATCAAATATGGCGTTCGTAAAGTGAACATTGATACAGATTTACGTTTGGCTTCTACGGGTGCCATGCGCCGCTTTATGGCGGAACATCCATCTGAATTTGATCCACGTAAATTCTTTGGTGAAACAGTGACAGCAATGCGCGATATTTGTATTGAGCGTTATAACCAATTTGGTACTGCGGGCAACGCAAGCAAAATTAATCCAATTTCGCTTGAGAAGATGTCAGGTCGTTACGCAGCGAAGTGAGATGATTTATTGAAATGATAAAAATATGCAGTCTGCATATTCTTGTTAAATTGATAGATTAAAGTGATTCATTTTGGTGCAAATATTAAAGTGTATTCTTATTTCGCACCAAAAAGATTCAAATTGTTTTATTTGTTCTCAGTCTATGTTTTTCTGATATATGTATGTATGCCATACGTTATAATCAAAAATTGAGTTGGATGTAAGAAACACTTGATTTCAATGGACTGATTTAAGGCAAGTTCGTACTAATGGTCTTTTTTGGTACGTCCTTTGCTTAGAGTATTCACCGTTTTATCAAAAGTGTTGATGTTGTTTGAGTCTGCTTGATGTGAACATGTGCCGAAGGGCATACGTCGAGTTAGGTGGATGATTAATTAGCAACTGTTTCACGATATATGTTGTTGCATTGATTTTTTATTGATTTTTCTAGCGCTGGAGCATAGTAAGCATGAGCAACAAGGTTCTCGATTTAATTAAAGAAAACGAAGCGGAATGGGTTGATTTCCGTTTTACCGATACCCGTGGTAAAGAACAGCATGTGAGCTTTCCAGCACACACCGTAGATGAAAGCACTTTTGTTGACGGTAAAATGTTTGACGGTTCTTCAGTTGCTGGTTGGAAAGGCATTGAAGCATCTGACATGATTCTGTTGCCTGATCCAGAAACCGCTTTCATGGACCCGTTCTTCTCTGCACCAACTGTTGTTGTGACTTGTGATGTTATCGAGCCATCAACAATGCAAGGTTACGAACGTGATCCACGTTCTATCGCACGTCGTGCAGAAGAATATCTGAAATCTACAGGTATTGGTGATACAGCATTCTTCGGCCCAGAGCCAGAATTCTTTATTTTTGATGAAGTGAAATTTGACATCGATATGTCAGGTGCACGTCACACGATCTATGCAGAAGAAGCTGCATGGTCAACAAACAATTCATACGAAGGCGGCAACTCAGGCCATCGTCCACGCGTTAAAGGCGGTTACTTCCCAGTACCACCAGTAGACAGTGGCCAAGACATCCGTGTTGCAATGTGTGAAGCAATTGAAGCGATGCTCGGTGAAGGCCGTGTTGAAGTTCAGCATCACGAAGTTGCATCTTGCCAATCAGAAATCGGTGTGACATTTAACACATTGGTTCGTAAAGCAGATGAAGTTCAAGTTCTGAAATACGCAGTATTGAACGTTGCGCATGAACATGGCAAATCAGCGACTTTCATGCCTAAACCACTCGTTGGCGACAACGGTTCAGGTATGCACGTTCATATCTCTATCAGCAAAAACGGTGTGAACACGTTTGCTGGTGATGAATATGCTGGCTTGTCAGAAACTGCAATCCTGTTCATCGGTGGTATCATCAAGCATGCTCGTGCATTGAACGCGATTACTAACCCAGCAACAAACAGCTACAAGCGTTTGGTTCCGCATTACGAAGCGCCGATTATGCTTGCATACTCAGCACGTAACCGTTCTGCGTCAATCCGTATTCCTTACGTTGCGAACCCTAAAGGTCGTCGTATCGAAGCGCGTTTCCCAGATCCAGTGGCTAACCCATACTTGGCATTTGCGGCCTTGTTGATGGCGGGTCTTGATGGTATTCAAAACAAAATCCATCCTGGTCCAGCAGCAGACAAGAACTTGTATGACTTGCCACCAGAAGAAGAAGCGTTGATCCCAACAGTTGCTCATTCACTTGAAATGGCATTGGACGCATTGGAAGCTGATAACGAGTTCTTGCTGAAAGGCGGTGTATTCACTAAAGAAATGCTTGGTGCTTATGTTGAATTGAAACGCGAAGAAGTTCGTCGTTTGAACACAACAACTCACCCAGTTGAGTTTGAAATGTACTACAGCTGCTAATTCAAAAAACAGTCTGATGACGTCCTATGACGTCTAATAAAAGGCCGGTAAGCATTGAGAAATCAAAGCTTCCGGCCTTTTTCTTTTCCGATGATGTCTTATGTGGTTTAATAGAATCCGTCACCAACTGCGTCTTCTTTTTAAGTGTATTTAATAGATATATATAGGTCAGTATTTTTTGTATTAGAGGGCTGTTAGTCAAAGTCTAAGCTTTTCAGATAAGAGAGTAATTGGCTCTAACAGGTGTGCAAGGGGTGAAGCATCCTAGTAGATAGTCCCGATTGTTATTGTCGTGTAGACTAAATGAATAATGCAATGGTGTACGATACAATTATTTTATGCTGTGATAGAAAAAAACATAAAATTTTTTATGCGCTAAATAAACGTAAATGTTGGGTTGTTAAATTATTATGCGCCTGTTGTTCATTCATCAAAACATGCCAGGTCAGTTTAGGCATCTATTACAACACTTTGCCAGCGACCCTAATCACCAAGTAATAGCCGCAGGTGAGCAGACTAGATTAGAGGCTAATCGCGCTAATACTCCTCAAGGTGTGCGGCTGTTTGGTTATGGCAGTCCGCACCAACCAGATTCTCATACACATCCTTATTTACGCAGTACAGCATCAGCAGTATTACGTGGACAAGCTGTCGTTAAAATACTTCTCGCTTTAAAAAAACAGGATTTACTCCCGACTTGATTAATGCACATTCGGGTTGGGGTGAGTCACTCTATGCAAAGGATGTTTACCCAAATAGTAAGGTTGTGAGTTTCTGTGAGTTTTATTATCATACTCAGGGTCAAGATGCTGGCTTTGATCCAGAGTACCCTTGATCATACTTTGCAGTTGCGAACGAGAAATAGTCATCTTCTCTTGAGTCTAGATACGATGGATATCGGTATTAGCCCAACCATTTGGCAAAGAAGCTGTTTTCCAAAAGCGTATCAATCTAAAATAGACGTGGTTCATGATGGTATTGATACTGATCGCGTCCTGCGATTCGTATCAATCTGCAACAAGCTAATGTAACGCTTACCCGCCGTGATGAAGTGATTACTTTTGTTAGCCGCAATCTTGAACCTTATCGCGGATTTCATATTTTTATGCGGGCCTTGCCTAAACTACTGCGTGAGCGTCCCAATGCTCATGTCATTATTATCGGTGATGATTTTGTCTCATATGGCAAACCTTCTTTACATGGTTCTTACCGCAAGCAAATGCTTGATGAGCTGGAAGGTCAATTGGATTTAAATCGAATTCATTTTTTGGGCCCTGTACCATATCAGCAGTATTTACAAATTCTTCAACTTTCTACAGCTCATGTTTATCTCACTTATCCATTTGTCCTGTCATGGTCAATGCTTGAGGCAATGGCAGCGGGTTGCTTGGTCATCGGATCAAGAACCGCTCCTGTACAAGAGATCATCGAAGACGGTAAAAATGGTTTATTGGTTGACTTCTTTGCTGCTGATGAAATTGTTGATGCTGTACATCGCGTATGCGACCATTTCGATCAGTTAGCACAGCTCCGCCTTACTGCTAGACAAACGGTCATTGATCGTTTTGATCTACATAGAGTTTGTTTACCTCAGCAATTAAAGTTGTTACAAGTCTAGAATGTAATGATTGAAAACGCCCGAGTTTAAAAATCGAAAATTGAGAGCCTTGCTGGAGCTAGCTTAGTGCTGAGGCATAAAACCCAACGTTTGTAGGCCTTTTTTTTATTGCTGGATCTATTGATATTGTTTGGATTTACCTTTCATAATCATTATGATCGTCTTCATCATATTCATACTTAAATCTTTGGTTTTGTGGTTTACAATATTATTATCCATTCGCATAGGATTTGCCCGATGAAAATTTTTGAACATGTTAATACTGTTGCTTCTCGTGTAAAACCAAGATTGTTTGTGTCCATGATGCTTTTAACTCTTACTTCAGCTGCTGTATTGAGTAGTCAGCCAGCAAACGCTGCTGTTTATAAAAAAGTGGATGCGGATGGTAATGTTAGCTTTAGTGATGTTCCTGATAAAACTGCTCAACTGATTACAGTTGCACCGTTAGCGACTGTGCCAGCGATGAGCCCTGAACTGATTGAAAGTACTTTAGGTAATGACCAAAATTCACCGAGTAAAGAACGTGTTGAGAACTATAGATTAACAATTATTTCTCCAACGCCTGATCAAACTTATCGTCGTGGAGATGATACTTTTTCAGCAAATGTTCAAGTCAAACCAAATTTAATAAATGGTGATCAATTGGTCACTTTCGTAGATGGAAAACCATCTAGCGGTGGTGCGACCTCAGAAATGGATCGCGGGCAGCATCAATTTACGGCAAGAGTTGTGAATGCAAGTGGTCGTATATTGGTGTCTAAATCGGTTACTTTCAATGTGCTACAAAGTAATGTGAAGCAACAAGCGCCCATTGGAAGACCTCCAGTTGGAAAAAAATCTTAGGATGAGTTCACCATCTTTGCGCAACTATGCTGAGCATCAGCATACAACGCGCTGGTTTACTGTTAAAAATAAGCATCATGACTTGTTAGATTATGCTTTACCGTCGGTGAGACCTTGGTTGTTAGCACAAGGTTCGTTGACCCAACAATTACGTAATCATGCGAACGGACAGTTTCGTGTTTTACCGCTGCATGAGTCGTTACAGCATCCTAAAGCAGATGAAATAAAGCAGTTGAGGATAAAGCCTTCGCAACGGGTTTGGGTACGTGAAGTGTTGCTATATGGCAATGATCAAGAGCCTTGGGTTCATGCTCGCAGTGTGATGCCACTAAGGACTTTACGAGGTTCAGGTCATCGATTGAAATTATTAAAAAATCGCTCGTTAGGTTCAGTGTTGTTTGAACGTGGAGGCGTGCAGCTTGTTCCAAAATATCAGCAAAGAAAATCACGCGAACTGGCTAAGTTAGCCGAAGGTTGGACTCGACGTACAACTTACGTTTGGCATAATAAATATTTGTTAGTGCAAGAAACTTTTTTACCTGCTTTTATTGAAGCATTGAATTCATAACACCATTAAATAAACCCCTTTGAAAGTGAGCCTTTGATGAGTTCTTCTGTTCAAACTCAATCGATTAGTTGGCAAGAGCGCCTGTTTGCTTATGTGCAATTGACGCGATTAGATCGACCTGTGGGTATTGAGTTACTTTTGTGGCCAACTTTATGGGCGGTTTGGCTAGCTGGAAAGCAAACGGCGGCACTGCATCCGTCATGGCAAATTGTGCTGGTCTTTGTTCTCGGTGTCGTTTTTATGCGGTCGGCAGGGTGTGTGATTAACGATTTCGCAGATCGTCATGTTGATGGTCAAGTTGCACGAACGAAGAATCGACCCCTTGCAAGTGGTAAGGTTTCATCAAAAGGTGCATTAATATTATTTGCGGTACTCGTTGCTCTGAGTGCTGCTTTATTGCTATTCCTACCGCTTGAAACGCTCTATTGGGCTTTCGGTGCTGTTTTTTTAGCAACGCTTTATCCTTTTATGAAACGATGGACGTATTTGCCGCAGTTTGTTTTGGGGGCTGCCTTTTCTTGGGCGATTCCGATGGCGTTTGTGGCACAAGGTCAAACGCCAGGTTTAGTGTGTTGGTTGTTGTATGTGGCTAATTTATGCTGGACGGTCGCGTATGACACGCAGTACGCCATGACCGACCGCGAAGATGATTTAAAAGCGGGTATTAAGTCGACGGCAATTCTGTTCGCAAAAAATGATTTATTGATCATTGGTGTTTTACAAATACTGTTTTTGACATTAATGGCAAGGGTGTTTTATCTGCTAGGCTTGAATCTTTCAGCATATATTGGGCTTGTTGGCGCGTTCGTCTTATTTGTAGTTCAGTATTTACAAACTCGTGATCGATTACCCATGCATACTTTTAAAGCTTTTTTAAATAATTGCTGGGTCGGGCGGTTTGTTTGGTTAGGTGTTTTGATTGCACTATTTTAGTGCGCAATGTGTTTCCTTAATGAAGGATGATTCATTAATCCATTGCAGTTGAAAAATCATCGCATGGTACAATCTCTTTTTTATTGTTTTGTTTATTTGCCGAGTAAGATGACGGATTCTTTGATGACCACCACGACCCATGATCAACATTTTGTTCGCTATATTGAGCTTGCAGATGAAATCGCGATGTCAAAAATTGCCGCACAGCTTGCACAAGTTTTTACTTCAGGTGTGGTTTATTTAGTCGGTGGGTTAGGTGCTGGGAAAACAACATTTACACGCGCATGGCTGCATGCAAAAGGACACATTGGCGCCGTCAAGAGCCCAACATATACCTTGGTTGAGCCGTATCAAATTAAAGGACAATCCGTTTTTCATTTTGATTTATATCGTTTGAATGATCCCTTTGAACTTGAGTTGATGGGGATTCGCGATTATTTGGATGATCGCAATGCATTACTGCTGATTGAGTGGCCGCAAAAAGGTGAACCCGTTATTCCTGCCGCTGATTTGCAATTAACGTTGCAGATTGCCGATGACGATATAACGCGACAATTAAAAATTGAAGCTTTAAGCCCGTTTGGAATAGCCGCATTAACGGATTTAAAGTGCGATTCTTTGCAGAAGCATATTCCGGAAAGCATAGGCTTGGAAGCCCATAAATGAACGATTCTATAGCATCACCATTGATGACATCTCGTATTCAAAAACTTCCTGCTGCACTGGCTAACCAGATTGCGGCGGGTGAGGTCGTCGAGCGTCCTGCGTCCGTGGTCAAAGAGTTGGTCGAGAATGCATTAGATGCAGGTGCGACAAGAATCGAAGTCAGAGTCCAACAGGGCGGATCGTCTCTGATTGAAGTCTTGGATAACGGTGGAGGTATTCATCCTGATGATTTAGTCCTTGCGGTCTTACGCCATGCAACCAGTAAAATTTCGACTGCTGAACAATTAGCTGCGATTGCGACTCTAGGATTTCGCGGAGAAGCATTAGCTTCGATTGCCGCCATTTCGCGTTTTAGTTTATCGAGTAGTCAGACTGAAGATGGGTTAGGTTTTGAGGTTACGGTCGATACCGCAATTGATCATGAAGTGGCGCAGATTTCGTTAAAAGATATTATTACGCCTAAACCTGTCGCGCATGCTCGCGGCACAAGGGTTGTGATTCGTGATTTATTTTATAACGTGCCGGCACGCCGTAAGTTCCTTAAAAGTGTCGCGACTGAATATAACCATATCGAAGAAGTGATCCGTCGTATGGCGCTAGTCCATTTCGATGTCGCGTTTGTATTGATTCATCAAGATCAGCGTAAAATGGATTTACCGATTGCGGACAGTGGTGAGCTGCGCTTACAACGGGTGCGTAAAATTTTGGGTGGTCGATTTGCAGATACCGCGCATTGGGTCGATTCGCAAAGTCTAGATTTACGTTTAGCGGGTTGGTTAGGTCATCCTGCCGAAGCGCGGGGACAAGCTGATTTACAGTACTTGTATGTCAATGGTCGCGTGGTCAAAGATCGTAGTGTTAGTCATGCGCTACGTATGGCGTATGAATCAGTCTTGCATGGACATAAACATCCTGCATTTCTATTATTCCTTGAGCTTGATCCTGAGCGCGTCGATGTCAATGTTCATCCGACCAAGCATGAAGTGCGCTTTGTAGCCCAGCGTGAAGTGCATGAATTTGTTCGTCATCATGCCAAGCAAGTGCTATCGCAATTTCAAACTGCACCAGCCGAACTTGCTGATGCACTGCATCCCACGCAGCGTCAGCCTGAGCAAGTCCAATCAGTATTGGGTCTGCATCAGTATGGTTCGGGCTTGTCGACTAATAGTCAACAATCTTTTGCAAATCAACTCGGTGATGCAAAGCGTGATTTTTCTTCGAATACTGGATTTCAACAGCAATCGAATTTGAATTCATATCCAAACCAAAGGTTTCAAGATCGAGGTGTGCAGTCTGCTCTAGGTCAATATCATCAAGCCTTGCGTCCTGAAACGAATCCAAATTTAGAATCGACAACATCAACCAATGATGAATACCCATTAGGGCTCGCACTTGCGCAATTGCATGGCATTTATATTTTGGCGCAAAACCGCGATGGGTTGATTATGGTGGACATGCATGCTGCACATGAGCGTATTCTGCTGGAACAACTCAAACTGGCTTGGGATGCTAATCAAGCTGAGCAATGGCAAACACAGCCGCTTTTAGTGCCGCTTGCTGTCGATGTCACCTCGCAACAAGCGCATCGCGCAGAACAAATTCAAGAAAGTCTGCATCGTTTGGGGCTAGAGATTGATCGGCAAGGTGAGCAGACCGTTGTTGTGCGCGCAGTGCCTGCATTATTAGCACGAGGCAATATTAATACGTTGGTGCAGCAGTTATTGTCCGATATTGATTTGTCAGAGCAAGGCCAAGATGACCAAGCTGTAAATCCAAACAATAGCGGCTTAATTCGTGCGAGAGACCGTATTCTGGGCACGATGGCATGTCATGGGGCAGTGCGTGCGCATCGTCAGCTCAGCCTTGCTGAAATGAATGGATTGCTTCGACAAATGGAACAAACGCCGTTTGCCAGCCAATGCAATCATGGGCGTCCAACGTGGCGTGCATTTCCGCTGTCTCAACTTGATAAATTATTTGCGCGGGGCGATTGATTGACCTTACTTAAAAAGCCTTCCGAACATCCACCAGCCATTTGTCTAATGGGCCCAACGGCCAGTGGTAAAACTGGGTTGGCATGTGAATTGTACGATACTGACAAGTATGAAATTATTTCAGTTGATTCGGCTTTGGTCTATCGTGGTTTAGATATAGGTACTGCAAAACCAACGCCACAAGAGTTACTGCAATATCCTCATCATTTGGTCGATATCATTGAGCCCGAAGAGGTATATTCCGCTGCGAGTTTTGTTGAAGATACGACAGGGTTGATTACCGATATTCAACAGCGCGGAAAAATTCCTTTATTGGTTGGCGGCACAATGTTGTATTTCCGCAGTTTGCTGTCAGGTATGGCGGCGATGCCAGCCGCTGATGCAGAAGTTCGTGCAGAAATTACAGCGCAAGCAGAACAACATGGTTGGGATTGGATTCATCAGCAATTAGCCTTGGTCGATCCACGTGCCGCACAGCGTTTTTTTCCGACTGATCGTCAACGTGTGATGCGTGCTTTAGAAGTATTTCGTATTAGCGGTCGTGCAATCAGTGATTTTCATGATGAGCAGGTGATAGAGCCCACTTCAGATCGATTTACGATTTATGCTTTGGTGCCAGATCGTGCGATTTTGCATGAGCGAATTGCGCTGCGCTTAACACAGATGTGGGATGCAGGTTTTATGGAAGAGGTCAAAACATTGCGTCAACGTCCGTTTCTGACTGCTGAGTTTCCTTCAATGCGCGCGGTGGGTTATCGACAAGTTTGGGAATATTTAGATCAAATTGAAAATAAAATACCGCTTATCGCAGAAAACGATCAACTCACAGAATATAAATTGACTGTTAATACTAATGAAAACATACTTGATATGAAAAATCGCGCACTATATGCGACTCGGCAACTCGCTAAGCGTCAATATACGTGGATTAGATCATTAAGTGATTCTCACATTGTTCAGGTATTTAATACTGTCAATGAAGGTCTTCTTCACTTGCGTAGTTGAAGATAATGGATCAAAATTGTACCCCTTGTCGTGTGACATCAGAAATTCAATTAGCAGCTAATTGTGGCAGCTTATTATTTAGATTTATTTATGATTTTATTTTTAATTTTTTGGAGAGAATGCAATGTCTAAAGGTCAAACATTACAAGATCCGTTTTTAAATGCCTTGCGCAAAGAGCGAATTCCAGTTTCAATTTTCTTGGTTAATGGTATTAAATTACAAGGTCAGATTGAATCTTTTGATCAGTATGTTGTTTTACTAAAAAATACTGTCAGCCAAATGGTTTATAAACACGCTATTTCTACTGTTGTACCAGCACGTAATCCACGTCCAGCGACTGGTACAGAGCAACCAGCAGGCTTTGCAGCGCCTACACCAGGTTTTGGCGCACAAGGCGGTGGCTTTGGTGGACAACCAGCAGGTGGCTTTGGTGCGCCTCGTGGGTTTGGTGCAGCGCAACCTTCAGGTTTTGGTAGCCAAGGTGGTTTTGGTGCACAACAAGGTGGTTTTGGATCAGGCTACGGTCATACTCCAGGCAATCAAGCACCAAATTTTGGTGAGCACAAAGATTCTGACGAAGATGGTAGCGACAACAACAACTTCTAATCATTTGATTATTAGTTTTTGATCAAAATAGCACCGCTTCCATGCGGTGTTTTTTTTGGAAATTTATCGTGTATTTAGGTGTAGTACTTTTGGGTGTATTTATTAAAAATAAATATCATTATTTGATGAGTCGTATATTAACTGTTGCAGTGTTTTTGATATTCGAGTTAATAATAACGCACATACAATATATGCGTCATTATGAGTAACATCAGTCGTGGGTTTTTACTGCGGTGCACCGCGCATATCAACATATGCAGTAGCGCGAATTTCACGTAACCAATTATCGAGTTCAACCGGATATTGGCGTTTATATAAAGTCTGTTTAGCAGTATCTCTACGATATTGTTCAGTCATATCTTTATCACGTGTTTCTTCAACTTCTAAAATATGCCAGCCGTAAGGCGATTGGAATGCAGGGCTTAATTGTCCAACAGGGGTTTGTAGCATGACTGTTTCAAATGCTGGGACCATTTCACCAGCGGAGACCCAACTTAAATCCCCGCCATTTTGAGCAGAGCCAGGATCGTCAGAGTAGGTCTTTGCGAGATCTTGAAAAGACGCCCCAGCTTTTAATTTTGCATAAATATCATCAATCTTCAGTTTGGCATCTGCAGCACTGGCTACTTCGCTTGTTTTAGCTAGAATATGTCTCACATGGTACTGATGCACCATTGCGCCAGCAGCCCCGCGCATACCTGCGGATTGCAGAATATCAACACCTTCTACAGTGACGAAGGGTTTGCTGAACTCACCTTGCTTTAAGCTTGATAGAGCCTCAATAAATGGGGTTGGTAGCTCATCAGATTTGTGCCAGCCTTGTTCTCCGCCTTTGAGTTTATATTGAGTCATGACTGACTCAAGCGCTTTACCCGAACGGAGTTGAGTCAAGACTTCATTCGCAGTTGCCGTTGCTTTGGCAACTTCACTGCTATTGGTAGAGTCTGCGACTGGCACTTGAATGATATTAAAATTAAATTCAGTTTTCAGTGCATCAGCACTTTGTGGTGAGCTGAGAAAGTTGTCTACATCTTTATCGGTAATTTTAAGTCGACTCGCAATGCGTTGTTGCTGTAAACGATTAATATTAAGATCGTCTGCAATTTGCTGACGGAACTCGGTATAACCATTTGGTTTAATCGCATTGAGTTTCTTATCGAGACTACTGATGGACGTAATCCCTTGCTGTTCGGCAATATTGTTAATCGTCGCATCAAGCGTGTTTTCATCAACACTTGCCCCGCTGCGTGCAATAATTCCTAATTGAATTTTGCGCAAAATCAATTGTCGAATCACATCTGCTTGTAGTACATCGTCAGTTGGAAGAGGCTGTTTACGTGCACGAAGTTGTTGCTTTGCACCCTGCATACCTTGATCCACATCACTGGCTAGAATGATGGAGTCATCCACAACAGCAACAACATAATCAAGCGGCGTGGCAACCTGAGAGGCTGTAGCCGCATATGCGTTATGTGCAGGAATGACAAAAGCAACAGTCAATGCAGCTAAGCTCAGTGCAGAAGTCAACGCACTGGTCGCAAATATTTTTTTACGGAACTTAATTTGACTTTGAGCCTGATTTTGAATCTGACCAGAAGCATTATTTAAATCTTGGTTTAACGTTTTTGCCACGATGAGTCTACCTGCGTGAATCCATAAATTTTCTGCTTAAGCAGGGCTGTAAGAGGACTTTCAGAGTTGCTAGCTAATCCCTTGAATGTAAGTTGTAAAACGATACCTGTATGCGCTGTCGTTGTACGTGGATCTTCAAAATCGTTGTAATAAGATCGGCCATATACCGCAACTGCCCAACAACAAGAGTCGTAATCGATCCCAATGAGTGCATCACGTGCGGCTTTAGCCTGATAATCGTATTGCACAGAACCCATGATACGGAAATTATTATAAACAGGTTGTACAAAAGAAGCCGTAGCTTGCCTTGAACCAATTTGATGATCTTCTGTAACAGTCCGTCGAAAAATATAGCCTAAACTCAATACGCGACCTGAATCAGTGGTGTAGTGTATATCGGATGAATTGGCTGCAAATTTTCCTGAAGCAAGCCACAATGAACTTCCATCATAACTGAGATGCTTATCCCACGTTGCACCTAAATCTAAACCAATGCCTGAGGATCGGGCTGTACCGATAGCATCGCCTACAAAAAGATTTGTTTCGCGATTATTAAAATAAAACCGATCAGCAACGCCAATCCTTAAACGTTCAAGACCATTGGTATCATAGACACGACTAGTCAGACCTAATGTTGCAAAGTTATTGTCATCTAGGCGGTCATTACCTACAAATCGCGATGGATTGAACAGTTGGTTATAGCTGCTTGAAGAATAAGTTGTATCAAAAACTGGTAACGCATTTTGATTCACATAGGGTGAGTACGCATAAAAAAACCGTGGTTCTAAGGTCTGTAAATAACTGTCAGAATCGCGCTCGAAAATTAATCCGCTATCAAAAGTAAATTGTGGGACAACAATTGTTGGCGTGCGATTATTGTTGTTGGTTTGATCTTGATATAACAATGTCCGAATCGATGCAGTAGGAATCATATAACCGCTTGGCTCGCGGAAGTTATATTTAACCCCTAAGGTGTTGTATTGACGAATACCATTGGTTTGAGGGCCCGAACCGTCATTGATTTCACGCTGGAAGTATCCCGTATCATTATTGGCGAAACGCTCGAGGCCATTCAAAGAGCCCTGATCATAATTCAGCTTGAGCTGAACACGTCCATAAGGACGAGAAATATCAGGAACTGTTTTGTCTAATCCTTGATAATTTAATGCTTGAAGAGAACCGTTCAGTCCCCATGCATTGTTGTGGTAATTCAACGTTGCAGATCGTTCTTGGTTCAGATTGTTAATCGGTCCAAGTGTCTGACCTACATCGGAAAAGAAGTCTTTATCTGAAACATAATTGAGATTAATACGACTATCCCAATTCGGATTAAATGCCATCGTGTGAAGAAAACGGAGTTCTTTTCGGTCTAAATTACTATATTCCGGGTCATTTGGTAAAAAAGAACCCGCAATGCTTCCAGTACCTAGATGTTGAGTCAGAAAGCGAAATTCACCATCCAGCATCGGATTACGATTGGTAATGATTCGTGGTGTCAATGTCGCATCGTAGTTCGGTGCTAAATTGAGATAGTAGGGAAGCGCGAAATCTAAACCATTGTGACTGCTATAACGCAAACTTGGAATTAACACACCGCTTGCACGACGATCATCAATTGGGAAATTAAAATAAGGTGTATAAAAGATTGGCACTTGTCCAATATACAATCGAGCATCTCTTGCCACACCACGACCAGTTTCCTGATTCAAAATAAGCTGATGCGATTTGAGTTTCCAACCCAGAGTATCGGGTTCGCAGGTGGAGTACTCAGAGTCAATAATCCGAGTCAGATGATCTGACTCACGGATCACTTCACCAGCGCTGCCGTGCGCTTGACGATCTTCAGCAATGTATTGAGTGTTCTTAATACTGCCTGTTTTAGTTTCTAGGTTATAGACTGCTGTGCCGCCATAACTAACGAATCCTGGACTTGCAATCTTTACATTGCCTGAAGCAGTGGCAATTGTTTGACTTGGATCTAATGTTGCTTTATCTGCCGTCATCAAGTGGTTAGGCTGACTAATACGAACATTGCCCGTCAATACTGAACCTTGTTCAGGGTCGTAATACGCATAATCTGAGCGTGTCGTTGTACTGGACTCATTGATCGATGAGTTGCTTTGTTTGCTGTTACTCATCGGAATCGGCGTAATCCAAACACCTCGACAACTTGCAGGGACATGAATTTGTTTTTCTTTTGGCAGTTCAGCGAGGTTTTTTCGATCAAAAAAACCAAAGGCAAGTGGAGCATCTATAGAGTTGCCAGCATTCTCTTGCGTCGAATCTGAGCGATTGTCAGTCACATCGCTGTTAGGGCTATTTGAAGTTTCTGCATATGCAGAAACTTGCTCCGCAAAACATGCAGAGACAAGACTAATAGCAAAAGCTAAATTATGAAGTTTAAATCGACGCAATTTTAGATTATCCATCTTAAAAGAGGTTTAACACCAGAATGGTTAAGTTTATCGCAATCACGATCATGATGAGGATCAGAATGTGTGAAAATGAGAAAAATTTACGTTATAACAAAATATAAGCTCGTCTGCATCATAGAGAAAAATATGACGAGCGGCTACACTCGCGTTATGATTGTCACTATGTCACTCACATTTTTTTGGTAACGTTGTTTTTTTGTCAAGGATTGGTCATTTATGTCATCTGAACGTCTGCTTGCGTTGACAGGCTGGGTAATAGAAAAACTAGAAACCCCCGAGATTAGTTTCAACTCTTTAACGGGTGACGCAAGCTTCCGTCGTTATTATCGTATTGAGATTTTAACTGACCAATTGCCTGCACTCGTGTCACAGCGAACTTTAATTGTGATGGATGCGCCGCCTCCGCGTGAAGATTGCCGACCATTCTTGGCTATTAGTGAAATGCTCGGTCGTCACAATGTGCGCATACCAAAAGTCATCGCGAGTGATGTGACACTGGGTTTTATTATCTTAGAAGACTTTGGCGATACAGTATTGTCTCAGGTATTAACCGCTGCAAATGTTGATGCGTTGTATTCACAAGCTATGAATCAACTGATTGAGTTGCAACAAACGCCTCCACTTGAACGTTATCCATTACCTGCTTATGGTGAAATTAAGCTGGTCGATGAAATGAGTTTGTTTGATGAATGGTTCTTACGTAAATTTTTGATGCTTAAGCCTTCACCAGAAGAAAATGCATTGCTGATGGGAACTTACGATTTCCTGGCAAATCAAGCCTTACGTCAGCCGCAAGTTGTGGTTCATCGTGATTATCATTGCCGTAATTTAATGGTGCTGAATGACTCCGAAGAGCTTGGTGTGATTGATTTTCAGGATGCAGTCATCGGCCCTGTGACGTATGACATTGTATCTTTGCTCCGTGATGCCTATGTGCAATGGCCTGCTGAAAAAGTTCAAGAGTGGTTAAAAACCTACTGGGAACGTCAAAGTGTCAATGGGCGTTTGGGTAAAACATCATTTGCTGAATTACAACAATGGTTTGACTGGATGGGTGCGCAGCGTCATCTGAAAGTTTTAGGTATTTTTGCACGCTTGTATTTCCGTGATGGTAAAGATGGTTATTTGAATGATTTGCCTTTAGTACTGTTTTATTTACTGTCAGAAACGAAAGACCATCCACAACTTTCGACGTTCCATCAATGGCTTTGCGATCGCGTTTTGCCGACCTTCTTGGTGGAAGTGCCTGAAAGCATGCCATTACTCCAAGAGTTCTTGTAATCGGTTTTATATCTGAAAAGTAATTTGTTTTTAGCTTTAAAAAGAGAAGTTTAATGCGTGCGATGATTTTAGCGGCAGGTTTGGGAACACGATTACGACCACTCACATTGCATACCCCGAAGCCGTTGCTGGAAGTCGGTGGCAAACCTCTAATTGTGTGGCATATCGAAGCCCTGGCGCGCGCTGGTGTGACGCAGATCGTGATTAATACCGCATGGTTGGCTGAAAAACTGGTCGAAGCTTTAGATGATGGTTCTCAATTTGGCGTAGAAATCTCTTGGTCTCATGAAGATGAGCCATTAGAAACCGCCGGTGGGATTCAAAAAGCCTTACCTCTATTGGGTTCTGAGCCATTTCTTCTAGTGAATGGCGATGTTTGGACGCGGTTTGATTTTTCAACTTTGACTAATAAATCATTGGGCGATGATCTAGGACACTTGGTTTTGGTCAAGAATCCGCCGCAACATCCCAAAGGTGATTTTGCTTTAGCTAATTGCCGTATTGCACAAGAAGGCTTAGAAAAGTTAACGTTTGCTGGAATCAGTCTATTATCACCAAAATTGTTTGAATCACTTTCTGCTGGCAAAGCACCATTAGCGCCAATTTTACGTCAAGCAATGGATACAGGGCAGATTAGCGGTGAATGCTTGCAAACACATTGGGTTGATGTTGGAACGATTGAGCGTTTAAATGAATTAGATCAACAAATCCGTGATGGAATTGTTTAAGTCAATTCGTTAAGTGAGCGAAAAGTCATGAGTTCGTCTGATTCGCATTTATTGACGCAAT
>JANYEL010000114.1 GCA_025363155.1 Moraxellaceae bacterium | reverse complement strand
GTGGAATGGTTATAACTACGAAGATTCGATCTTGTTATCAGAACGCGTGGTGAAAGAAGATCGTTTCACCTCGATTCATATTCAAGAGTTATCTTGTGTGGCGCGTGATACCAAGCTGGGTATTGAAGAAATTACCAGTGATATTCCCAATGTTGGCGAAGCTGCACTGTCAAAACTAGATGCGTCTGGTATTGTCTATGTGGGCGCAGAAGTCAATGCCGGTGATATTTTGGTAGGTAAAGTGACACCAAAAGGCGAAACACAGCTTACGCCTGAAGAAAAGTTGATCCGTGCGATTTTTGGTGAAAAAGCTGCCGATGTCAAAGACTCGTCATTGCGTGTTGGTTCGGGTACCAAAGGTACGGTGATTGACGTACAAGTCTTTACCCGTGAAGGCTTGGAAAAAGACGAACGTGCACAAGCGATTGAAAAAGCTGAACTCAATGCGTTCCGTAAGGATCTGAAAGAAGAGTTTAGTATTTTTGAAGAAGCTGCGCGTGAACGTGTGACTAAGTTGTTACTCGGTCAAAAAGTCAATGGCGGTGCAGGTATCAAACGTGGTACTGACATGACTGCTGAGGTATTGGCGACGCTGACGATTACGCAACTGTTAGAGCTGCAACCTGCGGATACAGAAATCGCGGATCGTTTGACGCAGATTCAAGAGTTCTTGAAAGAGAAAGATGCCGATATCGAAGCCAAATACGCGGACAAAAAGCGCAAGCTGTCTACTGGTGATGAACTCGCACATGGCGTGCTTAAAGTGGTTAAAGTTTATCTCGCTGTGAAACGTCGCATCCAACCGGGTGACAAAATGGCGGGTCGTCATGGTAACAAAGGGGTGGTATCGGTAATTATGCCGATCGAAGACATGCCTTATGATATTCATGGTAATCCTGTTGATATTGTGCTCAATCCACTGGGTGTTCCATCACGTATGAACGTGGGACAGATTTTGGAAACCCATATGGGCTGGGCTGCAAAAGGCTTGGGTGAAAAAATTGAACGTATGCTAAATGAGCAGAAAAAAGCTGCTGATTTGCGTAAGTTTATGGATCAGATCTACAACAAAGTCGGTGGTTCACAAGAATCCTTGTCTACCCTGACCGATGATGAAGTGATGAGCCTCGCGCACAACCTTAAGGGTGGTGTACCAATTGCTACGCCTGTGTTTGATGGTGCGAATGAAACACAGATCAAACAGTTATTGGCATTGGCTGACTTGTCAGAAACAGGTCAACAATTGTTATGGGACGGACGTACGGGCAATCAATTTGACCGTCCTGTTACCGTCGGTTATATGTATATGCTCAAGCTGAATCACTTGGTGGACGACAAAATGCACGCGCGGTCAACGGGTTCTTACTCGCTGGTTACGCAGCAACCGCTGGGTGGTAAAGCGCAGTTTGGTGGACAGCGTTTTGGGGAGATGGAGGTGTGGGCACTTGAAGCATACGGTGCAACTTATACTCTGCAAGAAATGTTGACCGTGAAGTCGGATGATGTGGAAGGACGTACGCGTATCTACAAAAACATCGTCGATGGTAACCACCAGATGGATCCAGGCATGCCTGAATCTTTCAATGTATTGACCAAAGAGATTCGTTCACTGGGTATCAATATTGAACTTAAAAACTCGAACTCTTAATTCACTCCTGTCGTGAACAGGGCTGTTATTTAAGATTTTTATAAATTAGACGTGAATGGTGTGCGTGTCGGCACACATTCACGGTCTTAGAGTAGGAGAAAGACGTTGAAAGATTTACTCGATATTATGCGTAAGAACTCGGACGGTGAAGGTTCGCGTGTGGTTGAATTTGACCGAATTAAGATCGGTCTAGCATCACCTGACGTGATCAAATCATGGTCGCATGGTGAAGTTAAAAAACCAGAAACGATTAACTATCGTACGTTTAAGCCAGAACGTGAAGGCTTGTTTTGTTCTAAAATCTTTGGCCCAGTGAAAGATTATGAGTGCTTGTGCGGCAAATATAAGCGCATGAAGTTTAAAGGCGTGATTTGTGAAAAATGTGGCGTTGAAGTCACAACCGCAAAAGTACGTCGTGAGCGCATGGGACATATTGATCTTGCATCACCTGTGGCGCATATTTGGTTTTTAAAATCACTGCCTAGCCGTATTGGTTTGCTATTGGATATGACACTGCGTGATATTGAACGCGTATTGTATTTTGATTCATACGTTGTGACCGATCCAGGTCTAACACCATATGAAAAATTCCAACTCTTTACTGATGAAGAGTACTTTGCTGCGCTTGAAGAGCATGGCGATGAGTTCACGGCAAAAATGGGTGCGGAAGCGGTACAGGATTTGCTACGTGATATTGACCTAGAGCAAGAGATTGCCCGTCTGCGCGAAGAGATTCCAACCACGACGTCTGAAACCAAGCTGAAAAAATCATCCAAGCGCCTCAAGCTAATGGAAGCCTTCCACAATTCTAGCAATAAGCCAGAATGGATGGTCATGACGATTTTGCCAGTATTGCCACCAGATCTACGCCCGCTTGTACCACTTGAAGGCGGTCGTTTTGCAACGTCTGATTTGAACGATCTGTATCGTCGCGTGATCAACCGTAACAACCGTCTCAAGCGTTTGTTAGACTTGTCTGCGCCCGATATTATCGTGCGTAACGAAAAGCGCATGTTGCAAGAGTCTGTCGATGCACTACTTGACAATGGTCGTCGTGGTCGTGCGATTACGGGCAGCAACAAGCGTCCGCTAAAATCACTTGCGGATATGATCAAGGGTAAACAAGGTCGTTTCCGTCAGAATCTACTCGGTAAACGTGTGGATTATTCTGGTCGTTCGGTGATTGTGGTTGGACCAACGCTGCGTCTGCATCAGTGCGGTCTGCCGAAGAAAATGGCACTTGAACTCTTTAAACCGTTTATTTTTGCCAAGTTACAGTCTAGCGGTCAAGCCACGACGATTAAAGCTGCGAAAAAAATGGTCGAGCGCGAAACGCCAGAGGTGTGGGACGTACTTGCGCATGTGATTCGTCAGCATCCTGTGATGCTCAACCGCGCGCCAACACTCCATCGCTTGGGTTTACAAGCGTTTGAACCGATCTTGATTGAAGGTAAAGCGATCCAGTTGCATCCGCTGGTCTGTACCGCATTTAACGCCGACTTTGACGGTGACCAAATGGCGGTTCACGTCCCACTGACGATTGAAGCACAGCTTGAAGCGCGTACGCTCATGTTGTCGACTAACAATATCCTATCACCTGCTAACGGTGAGCCAATCATCGTACCGTCACAGGACGTTGTACTTGGCTTGTACTACATTAGCCGTGATACGGTGAATGGTTTGGGCGAAGGCATGATTTTTGCGGACTCAGACGAAGTTAATCGTGCACTGGCGAATGGCGTTGTACAAACGCATAGCCGTATTAAAGTACGTGTCTCTGAAGTGAATATTGATGATGCCACAGGTGAGCGTACCACGCGTACGTTCCTCGCTGACACGACACCAGGTCGTTGTATCTTGTGGAAAATCGTGCCTGATGGTCTGCCATACGAGCAAATCAATCAGACCATGACCAAGAAAAACGTGTCTAAACTCATCAACTCTTGTTATCGCAAATTGGGTCTAAAAGCGACAGTATTGTTCGCCGATCAGTTGATGTACCTTGGTTTTGCGCAAGCAACGCGTTCAGGTGTGTCAGTTGGTATGGAAGACATGCTGATTCCACCGAGCAAAAACGAGATTATTGGTAAAGCTGAGCTTGAAGTTCGTGAAATTGAGCATCAGTTCGAACAAGGTTTTGTGACGCAAGGTGAACGTTATAACAAGGTTGTCGATATTTGGTCACGTACCAATGAACAAGTCGCTAAGGCGATGATGGACAACTTGTCATTTGACACCGTGATCAACAAGCAAGGTCAGGAAGAACAGCAAAAATCGTTCAACTCGATCTACATGATGTCGGATTCTGGTGCGCGTGGTTCTGCGGCACAGATTCGTCAGCTTGCGGGTATGCGTGGTTTGATGGCAAAACCAGACGGCTCCATTATCGAAACACCAATTAAAGCGAACTTCCGCGAAGGTCTGACGGTACTCCAGTACTTTATTTCTACGCATGGTGCGCGTAAAGGTTTGGCAGATACCGCGCTTAAAACCGCGAACTCGGGTTATCTGACCCGTCGTCTGGTTGATGTGGCGCAAGATTTGGTGATTACCACGCCTGATTGTGGTACAAGTGCTGGTTTAACCATGACGCCACTTATTCAAGGTGGTGACGTGATCGAAGCCTTGCGTGACCGTGTCTTGGGTCGTGTGGTGGCAGTTGATCTCCTCAAGCCGGGTAGCGATGATGTATTAGCGGTTGCTGGTACGTTGTTGGATGAAAAATGGGTTGATGTTCTAGAAATGGAAGGCGTTGACGAAGTCATCGTTCGTTCTGTGATTAGCTGTGATACCAAGTTCGGTGTTTGTGCTAAATGTTATGGTCGCGATCTCGCGCGTGGACATTTGGTCAACGCAGGCGAATCTGTTGGGGTTATGGCAGCACAGTCGATTGGTGAGCCAGGAACACAGCTTACCATGCGTACGTTCCACGTGGGTGGTGCGGCGTCACGAGCATCTGCGGTCAATAGCGTACAAGTACGTAACAAAGGTACAGTACGCTTTCACAATATCAAAACAGTTAAGCATGACAAAGGTCATCTGGTTGCCGTATCGCGCTCTGGCGAGATTGGTGTGGCGGATGACTTGGGTCGTGAACGTGAACGTTACCGCTTACCGTACGGTGCAACCATTAGTGCGACCGATGGTCAATTGGTTGATGCTGGTCAAGTCGTTGCAACATGGGATCCGCATACACATCCGCTGATTTCTGAAGTACGTGGTACGGTACAGTTTGTACAGATGATTGATGGTGTGACGATTTCGACACGTACCGAAGAAGCAACAGGTATGAGTCTAATCGAAGTCCTTGCTGCAAAAGACCGTTC
>JANYEL010000102.1 GCA_025363155.1 Moraxellaceae bacterium | reverse complement strand
CATAAACAGGGCGAAGTTTGCAATGATCCCGAATAGGCGATAGAACACCAACATAAACAGCGCAACCAAAGCAAAACCAACTTGCGTTGAGAGCATGCCTTTATCAATGTTTTCTTGACCGAGTGATGGACCAACCGTACGCTCTTCAACGAAGTACATCGGCGCTGCAAGCGCACCTGAACGCAATAACAATGCAAGTTCAGCAGATTCTTGCGGACTGCCAATACCAGTAATCTGGAATTGCGAGCCGAGAACTGATTGAACGGTTGCGCGGTTAATCACGACTTTTTCGGTATACGGGGTACGTGTTTCGACGGTTTTCTTGGTCACTGGATCGGTGGCATAGGTGATTTTTTGTTTATTTTCAATAAACAAAACCGCCATTTGCTTACCCACAGCCGGGCGAGTGGCATCGTTCATCAGCTTGCCACCAGCACTGTCCAAGGTAATGTTGACCGACGCTGAACCATTTTGATCGTAACCAGATTGTGCGTTTTGTACGCGCTCACCCGTCAGGATACGTTGGCGTTTCAGTAGAATCGGAGGACCGTCTAGCTTTTCAAACGCAAAGCTTTCTGTTCCCGCTGGCACTGGGCCGCCTGTGTAGCCTGCCGCTTCATCGGCAACCATACGGAATTCAAGATTTGCGGTACGACCCAACACGCGTTTCGCTTCCGCAGTATCTTGTACACCTGGTAAATCAACCACAATACGGTTGCTACCTTGGGTTTGTACAATCGCTTCTGCCACACCTAGCTCATTGATACGGTTACGTAGCGTTGTTAAGTTTTGACCGACAGCATATTGATTAATTTCTTGTACTTTCGCTTCGGTATAAGTCAGTGCATCGACAAAACCATCACCGACCACGAGTTGTTGCAGTGCGAAATCTGGGAATTTACGGCGCAGATTGTTGGTTGCGGCATCACGATCAGCAGCGGTATCAAACACCACGTTAATACCGTTGGTGGTTTGTTGTACTGTACGGAAAGTTAGATTTTCTGTGCGTAATTCGCGACGAATGTCCGTTGCAGCGGTATCGAGGCGCTGCTCAATCGCTTTAGACATATCGACTTCAAGCAAGAAGTGCACACCACCACGTAAGTCCAGACCGAGTTTCATCGGCGCAGCACCAATGGCACGTAGCCAATTTGGAGTAGTTTGTGCCAGATTGAGCGCAACAACGAAGTTGTCACCGAGTGCGCGACGCACGACATCTTGGGCTTTTAACTGTTCATCGCTGGTTCTCACGCGAATCAGTGCAGTTTTGCCATCGAAGCTATCGCCATGCGAGGTTACATTCGCTGCTTTGAGTGCAGCCTCAGCTTGACCAAGAACGGTTGCGTCGATGGTTGAGCCTGCTTTAGCGCCGGTAATCTGAATTGCGGGTTCATCAGGGTAAAGGTTTGGCAGTGCATATAATGTACTAATGACCAAAACCAGTAGAATTACCACATATTTCCATGCTGGATAACGCATCTGTGCTCTTCTTGAAAATTAGTTTCTTTTAAACTTGAGGTTATCGGAATGATTTAATTCAAACCATTCCGATAGCCATCAATAATGAAACTGATCGCACGAACAACGATCCAGTCGTTCATGCGATCAGCTTGTTACTATATAAGTGTTTCACTCAGGTTTTTACCAAAGAGTCACGCATATAACTGAATCTTAAAGACTTGCGATTGTGCCTTCTGGCAAAACAGCAACGATCGAAGATTTTTGAACTTTGACATCAACGCCAGTACCGATGGTAATGACAGCGTATTCGCCTTCAGTTTTTTTGATGCGACCCATCAAACCACCTGCAAATACCACTTCGCTGCCGACAGTCACACTGTCAATCATCGTGCGATGTTCTTTGGTACGTTTGGATTGTGGACGCCAAATTAGAAAATAAAATACAGCAACAAAACCAACCATCATTAGAATTGATGGTAATGGCGATTGGGTTCCCGCAGCGGCTGGCGCAGCGTAAGCAGATGCAATAAACAAACTCATGGTACAAGTTCCTAATTAAACGAAATTTTTTATCTACTGTATTCAGGGTCGGAGTTGATTTTAATCAGACCATTCGCATAACCAGCAAATCTAAGGGTCAAACGATTGTTGAATTCATAAAACAGGGTTGCAATGTACCTTTTTATCCATGATGAATCAAACAACGGATGACTTGCTGTGTATCATTTAGTTAACTTTTCCAAAATGATTTCTCTCACAGAAAATCTAACAGACCGTCAATTAAATCAAGACATGATAATAAAACGTCCCGAGAGGCTCTAGAACCAGTCGGGACGTTTTATTGATGAGGCTTATTTCAGCGTTTTCAATGTGAATTTTAGTGCTAAATAACGCATTAACAATTCATTTTAAAACCTGCATTAACCATAAGTGAGGTCACGTACCTTACCGCGAAATACCCAGAATGCGAACGCGGTATAACACAGGATTGCAGGAATGGTAATTGATGCGCCGATGAGTAAGACATTCAGCGCTTCGGTCGAACTTGCCGCTTGCCAGACGGTCATTTGCCCAATAATCGCATATGGATAGAGGCTGTAAGCCAAACCAAGTGCGCCCATGATTAATGCCCCGATCAGGAGAACAAACGGCAGCCAGCATAAATGTCCACGAATACGCGATGAGTTTAGTACCCAGCGTAATGCGATGAGTGATGCCGCTGTTGCCAGAGGAATCGGTAATAGTCCAATAAACTGTGGCAAGGAGAACCAACGATCACGCACCACAGGGCTGACCCAAGGGGTAGATAGAGAAATCAAAATCATCCCAATGACCACAGGCCACCATGAGATTTTTGCCCATTGCACAGCTTTAATTTGAAGTTCACCCTCGGTTTTGATGATCAACCAACAGGCGCCGAGCAAGGTGTAAGTAGACGCAACTGCAAGGGCGATGGCGAACGCAAACAATGTGTATTGAGCGCCTTCAGCAAAACCTGTGACATAACGACCTAACATCCAGCCTTGCATGAGTGAGGCTAAAGTTGAACCAAAGATGAACAGGTAGTTCCATGTCAGTTGATGTTCAGCACGCGCCTTAACCCGAAAGTCAAAGGCGACGCCGCGTAAGATCAATGCAATGAGCATAAAAGCAACAGGCAGATAGAGATTGCCGAGAATGATGCTGTTGGCTTTGGGGAAGGCGACGAGCAGTAGGCCAATGCCGAGCACCAGCCATGTTTCATTGGCATCCCAAAATGGCCCAATCGACGCGACCATCGTATTGCGTTCTTCAGTATTAGCCCGTGACATCAGAATACCGACACCCAAATCGAAGCCGTCCAGCACAACATACACAAACAAGGCGAAGCCCAGTAAGCCCATAAAAATTAGTGGAACAATTTGATCCCAGCTCATTTTTGTTCTCCTGATGCATCTAGTCCTTCGGTTGCAACAATCGCTACTGCCGCACCAGAAGTAGGGGGTGCTTCAGCTTCGGTTTTAGCTGGATGTTCAGCCATGTATTTCAGCACACTGACATAAGAAATGATCAGCCCGATATACACCACCGCATAGAGCACCAAGGTGAAGGCAATATTACTCGGCGGTGTGTGGGTGACGATTTCACTGATCTTAATCAAACCATGCACAATCCACGGCTGACGACCGACCTCGGTGACATACCAACCCGCCAATGTTGCCAGCCAACCTGCAAAGGTCATGGACGCTAGCACCCACAAGAAATAAGGTGGCAGAGCACGAATATTGTCTTTAACTTTCCGAATTTGATACACGCCAAACCAACTGACCAACAACATCAGCATGCCCACTCCAACCATGATACGAAAGCCAAAAAACAGCGGCGCAACAGGCGGATGATCGGCAAATTCATTGAGACCTTTGAGTTCACCATTCATCTCATGTTTGAGAATGAGAGATGCGCCATAAGGAATTTCAATCGCGTAATCATTACTTTTGGTTTCTTTGTTCGGAATGGCAAAGCCAACCAGTGGCGCACCTTTTTCGGTATGCCAAATGGCTTCCATCGCCGCGATTTTTTCAGGTTGATGATGCAACGTATTTAAGCCATGCATGTCACCCACAAAGATTTGCATTGGAATTAAAACAGCAGCCAAAACCAGACCTGTTTTTAGGACTTTTGGCGTGGCTTCATCATCGGTTTTTTTGATAATTTGCCAAGCCGCCAGACCGCAGAGTAAGAACGCGACGGTTAGAAATGACGCTGTCACCATGTGTACGAAGCGGTATGGAAATGAAGGATTAAAAATCACTTCCAACCAACTGACGACGTGGTAAATGCCTTGCGCATCGATTGAATAACCTTGCGGTGTCTGCATCCATGAGTTTAATGCCAGAATCCAGAACGCCGACAATGTCGTACCAAACGCAACCATAAACGTTGCAAATAAATGCACGCGTTCACTGACGCGGTTATGCCCAAATAGCATGACACCAAGGAAAGTCGCTTCCAAGAAGAATGCAGTTAGCACTTCATAACCGAGCAATGGCCCCGCGATATTACCGACGCGCTCCATATAGCCAGGCCAATTGGTGCCGAACTGAAAGCTCATGGTAATACCGCTGACCACGCCAAGCGCAAAGGTCAGCGCAAAGACTTTAGTCCAAAAACGATAGGCGATGAGCCATGATTGATCGCGGGTTTTAATCCAACGGTGGCGGAAAAACAACAGTACCCAACATAGGGCAATGGAGATGGTGGGGAACAAAATATGAAAACTCATATTCAACGCAAACTGAATCCGACTCAGGATCAGAGCATCCATTACAACGTCCTCTACAAGGCTAAGAATCCATTAAAATTTCTATTTCAACAGCCTATTAGAGGATTTAAATTCTTCTGATTTCTCTAAACATGGCTGCTGGGAAATGCAATTTGTACGCAAGACCTGACAATGTGTAGTGGTTTACCGCTTACACCGATCATACGCCCTAATATCTGAAAGGTGAAAGTTATTAGGGTGAAAAATGTCCAATTTTGGCGTAAAAAGTATGGATTGTTTGAACAAGTCTTATGATCAATACTGATAATGAAACTTGATTGTGGGTGTTTTTAGGGGTTTATTCATCATAGAAAGCTTCAGTTGGCTGAGCCTGTCGAAGTCTATTTTCAAATAAACGGCTCTTCGACAGGCTTAGGGAGCAGAGAAAAAACGTGTGACTTTTACAACGCCCCCAACATGATTCGTGCTTGCTGTAACTCGACCACGGCATTATCCAGATCACGAAGTAGTTGGCGTTGTTGCCGTCTAATTTCCCAAGCACGCTTGTCAGTGGTTTCTTTGTTCTGAAGTTCGGTGGCTAGGCGGCTTTGTTCAGCGTGTATTTGATCAATATTCTGACTTGCTGAGTAGACGCGCATTCCCGCTTGCGCGAAAGGTCGCAGACCATTTTGGACTTCCAGTGGACAGACGTTGACACGATCGCGACCCGCGAGACCCTCATCTAGAATTCGATTAGGCTGGCAGTAATTGCGTACGCCTTGCCTATAACCAGTGCGATAAGCGTTGACGCTGTTATTAGGGTCAATATCCACCTTTTGCTCGCGGCAGCTATCGATGCGTTTACCAATCATATCGGCTTGACCAGCATTGCCATCTTGTTGACCAATTTTAAACCAGTCAGCGGTTTGGCATTCGCCTACGCTCATGACTTGACAGCCTGACAATGTAAGGCATGAAAGCACCGTGCTGAGGAGTAGTTTGTGATAAGTGCGAATGTTTGTTCGTGTTTTTGTTCTTTTCATGATCTGATCATTCCATTGTCGATATTTCGTATGCATTAATGATGAGACATTCAATTGCTGTAACTGACATCATGCGAGATTAAACTTTCGTTGCCAACTGTACGACGTTAATACGCTGCAATTCTAATAAAATTTCTTGGGTTTTTCCTTGAATAATATCTGCAAGGGTGTACTGATCTAAAGATTGATAAAATGCTTGTAATGCTTCGTTTAATATCGTTTTTAATCCACAACCAAAGCGTAAGGCACATGGTGGATCTGCGCAATTCACCAGCTGTATAGTCCCTTCTAAGGTGCGAATGAGTTGTCCTAGGTTATATTGCTCAGGCGACTTGGCTAGTGCCAAACCGCCACCTTTACCGCGCGCCGTCGTCAGCCATTGCTGACCTGCCATAAAATGTACGACTTTCACTAAATGATTACGCGACACTTGCAAACTATCGGCGATTTCACTAATTGTGATGGCTTTACCACTCTGCGTGATGCGTTGTGGTTGCGAGGTGTACATCAGAACGCGAAGTCCTAAATCGGTAAAGTGAGTAAGCTGCATAACCTAGGCGATGACTCCACTAAATCATTATTCAAATAATAGAGTCAAAGCATACCATTAAAGCAAGAATCCGCCAGTACCAAAAACTTCAGCAAAGATATGATCTGCACTGACACCGAGTTCAACCAATGCTTGCTTTTGCGCACGCATAAACTCAAGTGGTCCACACAGATAATAATCCGCATTTGCTAACAAGATTTGGTCTTTAATCAATGCCAAATCGATACGACCTGCATAATCATAGTCTTTGCCTTGGACATCATTGGCGTTTGGAGTTTCATAAAACACAAATGATTTGACGTTGTCATGTTGTTTGGTAACCGTTTGAACGTGGTGCTTCATCGCGTGAACTTTGCCATGACGACAGCCATGCACAAAACGAACCTGACGTAGGTCATGTGATTGGATTAATTGATTGAGCATCGCGATCATTGGTGTCAGCCCAACGCCACCACTAATGAGCACTGCAGGCGATTTACGTTCATTATGTAAATGAAAATCACCCATAGGCGGTGCGACATCAATGATGTCATTGACGTGAATATCATGGTGTAACAGCGTCGATACAGCGCCAGCAGGTTTGGTCTCCTGTGCCGATTCACGTTTAACGGAAATGCGGAAACACTCACCATTCGGTGCATCGGACAAGCTGTATTGGCGTGGTTGCATCAAGCCAAATGTCGGTGCATACACGCGTACAGAAATATATTGCCCAGCTTTGTAATGTGGCGTTTCGCCGCCGTCTAATGGATATAAATAAAATGATGTAATTTCTTCACTTTCCACATGTTTAGACTTGACGCGAAAACTACGCCAGCCACTCCAGCCGCCTTTAGTTTGAGTTGCTTGCGCATAGAGTTGACGTTCAGCACCAATCAAAATATCGGCAAGTTGTCCATAGGCTTCAGCCCATGCGCTAATCAATTCATCGTTTGCAGCGTCGCCCAGCACTTCTTTAATCGATTCAAGCAAATGATGACCGACGATCGGGTAGTGTTCGGCACGAATACCTAGGCTGGCATGTTTGTTTGCAATCAAATGCACCACAGGCGCAAGCACGGACGGATCATCGATATGTTCGGCGTAGGCGAGTACAGCCATTGCCAAGGCAGTTTGCTGATGTCCGCCTTGTTGGTGACCTTGGTTAAAAATCTGTTTCAGTTCAGGGTTGTGCTTAAACATACGGGCATAAAAGTGACTGGTCAGCGCAACGCCACTTTCTCTGAGAACTGGAATAGTGGCTTTAACCAGATTACGCACCGATTCGGACAACATAACAACGACTCCTTTTTGGGATAGAAAGCGAGTTTGAAAATGAAAACCTACGACCAACGGATCTTAGGTTCGTGTCATTTCCAATGAATTTATAAGATGTATTTAAAATACACTTTATAAATTCATGCGTCAATGATGAGTGAAAATAATTGGACTTATTTGTTATTTCGACTATATTTAAAATATGAAAATAAAAATTGAAACGACTATGAATCTGAAACCTGCAATTGCTGCATTGTCTGCGCTTGCTCACGAGTCGCGGCTGACAATATTTCGCGTGTTGGTACAGGCTGGCGCGGCGGGATTACCCGCAGGAAAGATCAGCGAGATGATGCAGATTGCGCCGTCGTCGTTGTCCTTTCATTTGAAAGAATTGGCGCATGCTGATTTAGTGACTGCGACCCAGCAGGGACGGTTTGTCATCTACGTGGCGAATTATCCAACGATGCATAGTTTGCTTGCGTATCTGACTGAAAATTGTTGTGAAGGCGTGGCGTGTGAAGTAACGACGCAGACGTGTACTCCATTAACCAAAGTTGAGTGTCAAGCATGAGTCACAAACAAATTCCGCCAAAAACGACCAATGTTCTCGTCCTCTGCACTGGAAATTCCGCACGCAGCATCATGAGTGAAGCACTGATTAATGTGTTGGGCGCAGGTCGTTTTTATGCCTACAGTGCAGGCAGCCAACCGACGGGTCAGGTCAATCCTTTTGCCTCAGAACTGGCAAAGTCGATCGGTTATCCAATGGAAAATGTCCGTAGTAAAAGCTGGGATGAATTCGCGCAACCTGAATCACCACAAATGGATATCGTCATTACTGTCTGTGATAGCGCGGCAGGCGAGTCGTGCCCGCTGTGGCGCGGAACGCCGATTAAAGTACATTGGGGTTTTAAAGATCCATCCCATGTAGACGGCACTGATCAAGAGAAGCGCCAAGCGTTTGCGCATACTTTTGGATTGATTCGCCAAAAGATTCAACAATTGGTCGATCTACCAATTGAGACGTTAAACCAAGAAGAGTTGACTGAAGCATTGAGTCGTATTGGTGAGAGTGCTGAATAATGCATCACATTTCACTCAATCGTCGTTTGGGTGCTGAACTGCTAGGCACTGCTTTTCTATTAGCCGTTGTTGTTGGATCTGGCATTATGGGTGAGACGCTGGCAGGCGGTAATATCGGCATAGCCTTGCTCGCCAATTCACTCGCTACAGGTGCTGGACTGTTTGCACTCATCTTAATTTTTGCGCCAATTTCAGGTGCGCATTTCAACCCTGTCGTGAGCCTATACGCGGCGATGGAAAAGCACATCAGCTGGCGTGAAGCGGGGCTGTATGTTGTGGTTCAGATCATCGGTGCTGTTTTAGGGGTGATTGTTGCACACTTGATGTTTGCTGCGCCTATTGTTGATTTGTCGCAGCATGTGAGAACGGGCGGAGCACAATGGTGGAGTGAGTTTGTCGCAACATTTGGGCTGCTGGCTGTGATTATTTCCACGTCGCGTAGCAATCACGAAACGACACCTGCGGCAGTCGCTGCATATATTACGGCGGCATATTGGTTTACGTCTTCAACTTCATTTGCTAATCCTGCTGTGACTTTGGCGCGGACATTGACGGATACATTTGCAGGAGTTCGTCCGTGTGATTCGCTTGGATTTATTGTGGTGCAAATAGTGGGTGCAGTTGCTGCGGTTTTGGTTTTTCGTTGGTTTTATTCGACAGGAAAAACGAAGGCATTTTGACGTTTCAATATGAAGACCTCTTAATTTCGAAACTGATAATTGTTTTGTAGGGGCTAACCTAAGTGTTCGCCAGCTCTTTAGGGTAGACGCAGATCGGATTAGGGCAGACACACAGGTCTGCCCCTACGACGACAATGTTTTAACCAGCAATCATCTCAGGCACTGGCAAGTTCTTCGCTGCATAAAACTCCGCAACAAATTGCTCAAGCTGACCTTGCTCAATCGCACCGCGCAAGCCTTGCATCAGTGTTTGGTAATACGCCAAGTTATGAATCGTTCCCAGCATCGCGCCCAACATTTCGCCTGTTTTATCCAAATGATACAAATACGAGCGGGTAAAGTTCTGACAGGTGTAGCAATCACAATGTGCATCCAGTGGGCGCATATCATGGCGATATTGGCTGTTGCGAATACGAACTATGCCTTCGTGAATAAAGTAATGACCATTACGCGCATTACGCGTCGGCATTACGCAGTCAAACATATCAATGCCACGACGCACTGCTTCAACGATATCTTCTGGCTTTCCTACGCCCATTAAATAGCGTGGTTTATCCGCAGGCAGACGGCGCGGCAAATAGTCGAGAATCTTAATCATCTCTTCTTTTGGCTCACCCACCGACAAACCCCCAATCGCATAACCATCAAAACCAATATCCGTCAGTCCAATCAGTGATTCTTCACGCAACTCTGGATACATGCCACCTTGTACGATGCCAAATAACGCATTCGGGTTGCCTTCGTGCGCAATTTTGCAACGCTTCGCCCAGCGCAAAGACAACTGCAATGACATGCGTGCTTCGCTGTAAGTCGCTGGATAAGGCGTACATTCATCAAAAATCATGACAATGTCAGAGTTCAATACTTTCTGAATTTCCATCGACTTTTCAGGCGACAAAAACACTTTTGAACCATCAATTGGAGAGCGGAAGGTCACGCCTTCTTCTTTAATCTTCGCGCCCAAGCTAAACACTTGAAAACCACCCGAATCGGTCAGAATTGGTTTGTCCCATTTCATAAACTTGTGCAAACCGCCATGCGCTTGAATCACTTCCAGACCTGGGCGTAAATACAAATGAAAGGTATTGCCCAAAATGATATGCGCGCCAATGTCTTCAATGTCACGCGGCAACATGCCTTTGACCGTGCCATACGTACCAACAGGCATAAACGCAGGCGTTTCAACGACACCATGTGCCAATGTCACACGTCCACGACGTGCCAGCCCATCTTGAGCGATTTTCTCAAAGATACCGTTGGTTGATGAACTGTTGGGTGTGTTGGCTTCAGCAGTCATGAATTTCTTTTCCATCATCTAAAAATTGGTAAAACTAAAAAAGTATGCTTTAAGGGCGAGTTTATTGATCAACACGATCAATCAGCATGGCATCGCCATAACTAAAGAAGCGATATTTCTGTTCAATGGCATGTTGATAAGCCGCCATCATGCGGTCACGTCCAGCTAGTGCCGAAACCAGCATCAGCAAGGTTGATTCAGGTAAATGAAAGTTTGTCATCAGTCGATCAATCACCGCAAAACGATATCCCGGATAAATGAAAATATCCGTCTCGCCTGACCATGCCTGCAATACGCCATGATGCGCGCGCGCGGCACTTTCTAAAGCGCGAGTCGCCGTTGTCCCCACAGCAATGACTTTGCCGCCATTTTGCTTGGTCTCATTCACCGCTTGCACTGTCGCTTCAGGAACTTCGCCCCATTCCGCGTGCATGATGTGTTCTTTAATATTTTCCGTGCGTACGGGTTGGAATGTTCCAGCGCCGACATGCAAAGTCACAAACGCTGTTTTCACACCACGCGCATGCAATCGCTCAAGCAATGCTTCATCAATATGCAAACCTGCAGTTGGCGCCGCAACGCTGGCTGATTTTGCAGGATCATGGAAAACCGTTTGATAACGCGTCTCATCTGACTCATCCGCAGGACGATTAAAATACGGCGGAATTGGTAACGCGCCAAATTGTTCAAGCGCAGCTAAAACGGGCTGATCAAAGGTGAGCTTATATAAGTTCTCTTGCCGCCCTTGAACCGTCGCCTTGATTTGACCCTTTGCCAAACTCAACACGGTTCCCGTCTTCGGTGAATTACTCGCACGAACATGGGCGAGAGCAGTATGCGTATCAACCACGCGCTCCACCAAAACTTCCACCGTGCCACCACTTGGACGCACACCATGCAAGCGCGCTTTAATCACCCGCGTATCATTCAAAACCAATAAATCGCCTGTATTGAGTAAATCTGGCAAATCAATCATCAGACGATCAGTTGTATTTCCATCCGAAGATAGACAAAGGAGACGTGAATCACTGCGACCTGCTAACGGGTAGCGCGCAATCAATTCTTCGGGGAGATGGTAGTGAAAATCAGCAAGTTGCATACGAAATAGACAAACAGTTCAATAAAGGCGCCATATCATAACAAATTTTGCATCCGAACAGGAGAAGGGGTTGACACAAAATTGTTTGGCGCTATGATGTGCGCCTGCAACATCATTCTTGCCGGGGTGGTGAAATTGGTAGACGCGGTGGATTCAAAATCCACTGTCAGAGATGACGTGTCGGTTCGAGTCCGACCCTCGGCACCAAGATTCTAGTTCGAAAGAACTCAAAAAGCCCTTAAGCAAAATGCTTAAGGGCTTTTTTGTTGTTTTAGACGTTTTAAGCAACAAGAAGACCAAAGAAATATATTTTCTAATCTGATGAAGTCTGGCAATATCTTTGGGTATATCAACTAAAAGAGCAGACATGATGTCAGACGTACAAATAGCTATTGATATTAAATCATGTGTTGATCACAACATCTCACCGATCGAGTTTGAACAGAAGGTAAAAACGGCAATCGCAGGGTTAGGATTCGCTGTGGAAATTGAAGCTCGTCCAACGCATTCAAACATTTTAGGTGTGCATCCTCTTGGCTGTTCCGAATTGGCTTTTTCTGAAGTAAGAGCCGATTTGCCTAAACATGAAATTTATGAATTGATTATGGATATTTTTCATAGTCTGAAGTAGTAAAAAATATATGTAATTCAAGCGTCAAGATTTTCTTTTCAATCAACGCGTAGAGCTATTTGGTGAAAGAATCAGAGTTTTCTGTTGTCTAGATGACTTCTAATATCTGATCTGTAAAGTTCCTTTCTTAGACGTGTGTAGGCTGTGCTAAAATCAAATCTATGAAAAATAAAGCACAAACAAATCCAAAAATTCCACAAAGCCTTCCTCGAGGGCGGCATGGTTTGAGCCGCGACTTGGTTCGTACCTCTCAACGCACTCGTCTATTGGATGCGATGGCAGATCTGACGGCTGAAAAAGGCTATACCGCTGTTACCATTGGCGATATTGTCAGTCGTGGTGGCGTGGCAAAGCGCACGTTTTATGAGTATTTTGCCGATAAAGAAGCCTGCTTTATGGCTGCGGGTGAATACTTGGCGGCTAAGGTCTCAGAAGCAATCGTTATTCCCCATGATCCCGATATGAATCTATACTATCGCGCTGAAGCAACAATCCGCAGTTTGTTGCAAACACTACAAAATCATCCTTCTTATGCGCGTACAAGTTTTGTTGAAGTCTGGGCGGTAGGTCCAAACGCGATCAACAGACGCTTAGAAGTAGTTCGTCAACTTGCACAGTTATTAACATCATTAAGTATCGACGTGTCTCGTCGTCAGTCTGCCGCAAGTGCGATCAGCGAAATACATGCGCTGGCTGTGATCTCTGCGATCGAAGGGCAGATTTTCCGAGTGATTTACTTTGAAGGTGCGAACAATCTGACAGATCATGTTGAGACATTCGCACAATTGGCGACGGGTTTCTTGAAGGCAGACATGTCGCGTTTGAACCCTGTGCAGTCCAAACCTGTTCCGCTGCACCAAGTTGAAGAAATACAAGAGTCTTGATATTCATCCATTATTGGACTAACGGCATGATTTGAAAACGAATCAGTTGATTCGGGCTCTTTGGATTAAAACTTTAAATAAAATTTTGAATGGAAAGCTAAACAACAAAAAAGCCCAAATCTGCTGAAATGGGCTTGAGTTTTGTTAAGTCGACTTTTGATTTTAACTTCCACAGTGTTACACCGCGTCCTTGTATGACAATAGAATAGTCACTTTAGATGACGAAATGATGAAACACAGCGCTTCTTTTTTGGGATTGGTTAGCCAGTAAAAGAATTGATGGTTAAAAAGCCAATGTCGCTAATCAATCGCAAGCGAAGGGTTGTCATGATTCACCACACGCAGACACTCCGCATAAAGTTTTAAGTAATAGTCCTTTACGTTGGGTTTCTCGTGATTTTCCTCATCTACGCTACGCGAACCAATGAGTTGCATCAGGTCGTAGGCAACGCGTTCTTTGCAATCAATATCTAATGGTCTGTCACTCATTTTATTTTGCTCCATGGTCTAAAACTGCACATCGTGTGCAGGATTCCAATCGTAAGAGCATGTTCATTGAGGGTGCATTGTCGTTCTAGTGAAATTTAAGAATGACCAACGAACAACACCACAAAAATGAGAACAACGATACCAATTAAGCAACTGGGTCCGTAGCCCCATTTTCGGCTGTAAGGCCAAGCAGGTAACGCTGCGGTCATAATCATTAATGCTAGAACAAGGATTACAATTTCTAAGCCCATTTTAGTTCTCCAGTATGCGACTGACAAACCAGGAGTGGTAAATTCTATAGATCAACCGTCATTGAATTTTTTATCGCGGTCGCATTCATTTAAAAAAACCTTATAACCAATTATCTTCCTCTTTTTTCAGTTTGTCATATTTTTCTTGTCGTGAATTTTATAGGCATAATTAAGCGAATTTAATTTATTAATATTATGTTTATTTTAAATTTATTTATTTTAAGGAGTTGTGCTGTACGTGTGTTTTGATCGCGTTTAGTGTGAGTTTGGTAGAGTTGCGCTCCAGAGGTTGAATAGGGGCGCAAGATTTTTAAATGTGAGTGAACAAATTGAAATTGAAATAGATTTCAAATTTTGTGTTGAAAAAAGAATCAATGATCGCTAGGCTTGCTCGTTCTGTTATTGTACGGTGGCGCAGATGGACGATCTGCAGATAACAACATTAAAGGATTTAATGCATGCTCACTTCTGCTAAAAAGAAAATTCTGATTATTGGTATAATTGTTTTTGCACTTCTGGTTTTATGGGCGATCTTGGTGCTGAAACCCAAAAGTTTGAAAGCTGCCTCTAACGTAACAACACAATCGACAATCCAGACTCAAGCTGATCTTGCTCACTCAACGGTGGCGACACCTGCGAAAAATATGGTGCCAGGTCCAATGCCAACCTTGGCACCGTCATTGCGCGGAACGGAAATTGATTGTCCATTGCAAGTTGATGGTAAAGGTCAATTGGTGCTGACGATTGGTATTCGTAACTGTTTTGATTATTTTCTATCGAGTTTAGGTGAGAAAACAGAAGCGCAGCTCATTACCGATATTCGTCAATATTTAACCACGACATTGCCAAGTACTGCATTGCCGTATGCGTTGAAATTGCTCGATCAATATATTGCCTATCGTCACGCACAGACCGAAATTCAGCCATCGGCACAGGTCAAAACGCAAACCCCAGATTCGCTGCAAGAAATTGTATTGGCGATGAAAAATTTACGGATGAAGTATTTCACGCCAGTTGAGGCGGAAGTATTCTTTGGTAATGAAGCAGCCTATGATCAATATAATATTAATATTATGAAAATCAATGCAGATAAGAGCTTAAGCGAAGATCAGAAAGCGGCAAAAATTGCGGCATTGATGGATCAATTGCCAGCTTCTTTGGCAGAAAGCATGCGTCCGCTGATGCAATATGCTGAACTGCAAAAGTTAACCAAAGCAATTCAAGCCCGTGGCGGTTCCGCAGAAGAGTTGCATCAGATGCGTCAAAGTTTAGTCGGTCCAGAAGCCGCAGGTCGTTTGGATAAACTCGATGTAGAAAATGCAAGTTGGCAGCAAGATTTGAATAGTTATCTGAAAGCCCGTGCGCAGATCAAAGCCAGTGTGAGCGATGAAGTAAATCGTCAACAAGCGATTGCGACATTGCGTAATCAAACATTCAGCTCACCTGAAGATCGCATTCGTGCACAAACTTACGAAACAATGCGCGACCAAGGTGATAATCGTAATTTTTAAGACGATTATTTAGCATTTAGTATTGAATAAAAAAAAGAGACTCTCGTGAGTCTCTTTTTTTTGACGAAAATTTCGGGGAAACTTATACGGTGTAGTTGTTGCTCTAGGCTCGGCATCGGTCAATGCATTTTTCTGATTAGTTAATATGGCATCTGAACATAAGTATGACCAAAATTCATTGGCTGCATTAAATCAAGTAACCACAGCCAGTGCCGTGACATTCAATGCTGAACTCCCTTCAGGTCTTGCCGACAATTACATGGGGTCAAGGCGCGCAGAAAGGTTCGAATGGCGTTTCATACTTCTCTTGGGGTGGTAAAAAGTCCTTTGACGAACGTGCTTGATCTATTAGATTAGGGAGCGTGTAAGTTCTCTATATCAGATGGTTTTCAACGTATAATCAGCCTTTGTTCTTACTCTGCTGCGATTCTCTTCATGCCTAGATATGTCATTCGATCAATGCTGTTAACTGATACTGCGCAAGTCGCTGCCATTGAACGCCAAGTTGAATATCATCCTTGGAGCGAGCGGCAGTTTCAGGGGAGTCTTGAGGCTGGTCAGCGTTGTACCGTGATCGTTGATGGCGAGCAAGTCATTGGGTTTTGTATCTTGCAGCCAGTGCTCGATGAAGCAAATCTATTGCTGATGGCAATCGACCCGAAATTCCAAGGGCAGGGTTGTGGTTCGGCGCTATTGGAGGAGTCTTTGGCGTTATTGGGCGATGGTTGTGTGATGGCGTTTTTAGAAGTACGCGGTAGTAATACTCCCGCGATTTCGCTCTATCAAAAAGTCGGTTTTCACCAAATGGGCATTCGCAAAAACTACTATCCAGCGGATCGCGCCGTATTTGCGAGTGGTAAGGAAGATGCCGTGTTGATGGCATTAACCCGCGGTAATCCATTTGCTTGAACCGTTTTCGATTTAACGGAGTCGTTTATAATCTTGAATGTTTTCATCGCGCGACAGTCTTTTAATGAGATGCGCCATTTCTGTTTCTGTCATTGGCCGCGATAAACGTTGCCAGTGCCCATCCAGCAAGACTTCTAGTGGTAGGAAATTAGATTTATAACGCATCTTCTCAGCTTGTGGCACCCAATAACCTAAATAGACATAAGCCAAATCATTGTCACGCGCCCATTCGATTTGTTTCATGATTGAAAATGTACCAAGGCTACGACGATTTTCATCAGGGTCAAAAAAGGTGTATACCGCAGAGATCCCATCATCAAGCGGATCGCAGGTGGCGACAACCATGAGTTGGTCATTGAGCCAAAATTCTAGAAAAAAGCTATCAATACCACCCGTGACTAAGAACTTTTCGAATTGGTCGCGAGTCGGTGGGTACATGTCGCCATCGGAGTGGCGTTTCTCAATATAGCGTGCATAAAGTTGATAATGCACTTCGGTCGCATGACGCGTAGAGCGGATGGCCATGCGCAGATCTTTATTGCGAATAAGTGCACGACGTTGACCACTATCGGGTTCAAAGCGTTCGGTCGGGATTCGTGACGAGAGGCATTGGCGACAGCTTTGACATTCAGGTTTATAAATGAAGTCGCCACTACGTCGAAAACCTTGGCGTGAAAGTTCTGACAGCGTTGCAGTATCCAGTGTCCGGATCGGATCAATAAACACCATGCGTGCTGAACGATCATCCAAATAGCTACATGGATGAGGCGGGGTGATATAGAACCGAATATTCTTCATATTGGACATGAAATCTCACTCTGAACACTATGAGTCTGAATCATGATCGAACATTTTAATCTTACGCTTCAATAAGGCCTGAAAAAAGGTCATTGGTCAACAGTTCGGCACAGTTGAAGTGACGATTCTGTAACAATTTCCAGTCGGGTGCAGGCTGAGCGAGAATGTCTTGTAACTCGCTTAAGAATTGTTGCCGAGGCATAGTGATTGCGCCAAGGCTCATCAGGTGATCATTGGGTAATTGGCAGTCGACAAACGGGAAGTGGGATGCAGCACAAAGTTTCATTAAAAAGGTAAATGCCATTTTTGACACATCGGTGCGCTGACTAAACATCGATTCACCGAAAAAAGCTCGACCAAGTTGCACGCCGTATAAACCGCCGACTAATAACGGGGGCTCTTGTTCATGGTTTTCCCAGACTTCAATACTGTGTGCGAGACCCACTGCGTGTAATCCGCAATAGCCTTGAATAATATCTTGGCTAATCCACGTGCCTTCGGCGAGTGCCCGTGCATCGGCACAAGCTTGCATCACGGCGGCAAAGTTCTGATCGATGGTGAGTGTGTACTGATTTTTCTTAATGCTACGAATGAGCGTTTTCGAGGGTTTAAATGATTCAGGTAAGATGATGCAGCGCGGTTCTGGACTCCACCAACAAATCGGATCGTCTCCACTGAACCAAGGGAAAATTCCAAGCTGATACGCGGCTAAGATCGTTTCAGGCGCAAGATCCGCACCGACCGCAACCAAGCCTTCTCCTAATGGATCAGCTTGGATTGGGTCGGGGAATTGCCAGCGTGTTTGCGGAAGTCTTGCCGTCATGTCTACTCACTCATCAAGTCAAATAGACAGTGTGAATAAATGACACATAGGCATATGAATTACAGCCCGTCCAAGAACCGTTCAGCATCCAATGCGGCCATACAGCCTGAACCAGCTGAAGTAATCGCTTGGCGGTAGATATGATCTGCAACATCACCTGCAGCGAATACACCCGGAATGCTGGTTTGTGTCGCATTGCCCTTCGTGCCGCTATTCACGGTGATGTAGCCGTTATGCAATTCGAGTTGACCTTCAAACATCGCTGTATTAGGTTTATGTCCAATCGCAATAAAGACCCCTTGCACATCGACATTTTTTGCTGAGCCATCAAGTGTACTTTTGAGTTGTACATTGGTGACGCCCGCATCGTTGCCTTGAATCTCATCAACTTGGTTATTCCAAAGAATCGAAATTTTGCCTTCTTTTTCACGTTGGAATAACAAGTCTTGCAGAATTTTCTCTGATTTCACTTTGTCACGGCGGTGAACCAATGTCACGTGACTGGCGATATTCGAGAGATACAAGGCTTCTTCAACAGCGGTGTTACCACCACCGACAACCATCACAGGTTGGTTTTTATAAAAGAAGCCATCACACGTTGCGCAAGCACTAACGCCACGACCCGCAAACTCTTGTTCCGATTCTAGACCGAGGTATTGTGCGGTTGCGCCTGTTGCAATGATGAGCGCGTCACATGTGAAATCTTCCATATCGCCTTTCAGTTGGAAAGGGCGCTCTGACAGGTCAACTTCATTAATATGGTCATAAATGATTTCGGTACCATAACGTTCTGCATGTTCTTGCATACGCTCCATCAACGCTGGCCCAGTTAAACCATGTGCGTCACCTGGCCAGTTATCTACTTCGACGGTCGTGGTGAGCTGTCCACCGATTTGCATGCCAGCAACCAGAACAGGTTTGAGGTTTGCGCGCGCTGCGTAAACCGCTGCACTGTAGCCTGCTGGGCCTGAACCGAGAATGAGTAAACGAACATGACGCGTTTTTTTGGCGACGCTATTCATAGGGATATCCTAGTTAATGAGACAAATGAGGTGAGTTAAAGCTTGAGCGAATTATACCGTAGCGGAGTGGTCTGTGGTGTGTCATTGATGTGAGAACAGCACAAACCATGATGGTTTATATCAATGACATCAATCGGTCATTTGCATGTTTACGGTTTGTTGCTAGGACTTGATCGAGATCCACGCTGCTCAATACTCTTCAAGGACGCGATTGCATCATTAAATTGCTTGCTGGTTTGTTCGCGTTTGGCTTTCAATGCGGCAATATTGGCCATTGATTGGTTGAGTAGGTCTTTATTGGTACTGAGTTGATTTTTTAAAAATGTAGGAATGGGTTTATTTTGGCGTTCAAGATTGGCTGCAAGCGTAATACTTTCATTCAGTGATGTGGACAGTGTCATTGACTGCGTTTGACTGCGTTTGATTTGGCCATCAATATCGCCTAGCTCCCGATCACGCTGGCTGATTGCGCGGTCTGAGGAAATATAAGTTTCTTGTAGATGACGTTCGCTAATTCTTCTCGCGATTGCTTGTTCGCGCTGAACTTCCTCTTGAGCGTACTTTTGGCCGGAGAACGGTGAGAAATGTCGAATGAGGTGCATATTTTTGTCGAGAGAATCATAACCATATTGCAGGTGCTGTTCACTGATCGTGCTGCTGAGAGTTGGAATTCCCTGACTGTTGTAGTATCGGTACCAGCGTGGTGTTGTCGTGCTATTGTCAGCAAAAGCAGAGGGTAATGTTGTCAATACGAACAATAAGACACCCACGCAAGAGCCACTAATTTTCATCATTAAAGTGCGCGCAGAAGATGAGGTGCTAACGAAAAAATCAGATTTGCCACAGGATAAGCGCGCACGGTTTAGCATCAAAGTATCATTGGTGTATGTCGTTGATTTAGCTTGTTTGGCGTGTTTCGTTTGAGTAAACATCTGTCGCCTTCTCATCCTGTTGTTTTGTATTCTGTAGCATAATTCACGCCATGGTGAGAATTATGAGATCCATTGCGTAAGAATAGTATGGTGAAAGCATATCTACAAGTGTTAGTTTTCGTTGAAAACTGTATTAATTTCACATATTGTGTGAACTGGTTTGATATTTGTGAAAATAAAAATAGCTGAAATGCTGGTTTAGTAGCGCTGAACGTTTTATGCTAGGCGGAGATAGCAGATGGAAGAATGCATAACTCTAAATAATGCATACTCCATAGACATCATTTTATGACTTCGTATTATCAGGAAGATGAACAAAATGGAAGAAAATTTTGATGGGTTGAAGGTGATGGTGATTGATGACTCGAAAACGATTCGTCGCACTGCTGAGACCCTTCTACAAAAAGCAGGTTGCACTGTTCATACCGCAGTAGATGGATTTGATGCATTGGCAAAGATTGCTGATACACGTCCAGATGTCATTTTTGTGGATATCATGATGCCACGTCTCGATGGCTATCAGGCCTGTGCCCTCATTAAAAACAATCCTGCATATCAGAAAACACCAGTCATTATGCTGTCTTCAAAAGATGGTCTGTTTGATAAGGCGAAAGGAAGAATCGTTGGTGCAGATGATTATTTGACGAAACCTTTTAGTAAAGAAGAGCTATTTAGCGCAATTCGTCAGCATGTTTCTGCAACTGCGGAATAGAAAATCGAGAAGGATCTTGTGATGGCAAAAATTTTAGTGGTCGATGATTCTCCAACCGAAACGTTTCGATTTCGCGAAATGCTGCAGCGCAATGGTCATGCTGTGCTAGAGGCGACTAACGGCGCTGATGGCGTAGCAATGACATTGGCTGAAAAACCTGATTTAGTGCTGATGGATGTTGTCATGCCGGGTATGAATGGTTTTCAGGCAACACGTCAGATTACACGTGGCGCAGATACAGCACATATCCCTGTAGTGATTGTGAGTACCAAAGATCAAGAGACGGATCGTGTTTGGGGTCGTCGTCAAGGTGCAAAAGATTATTTAACGAAGCCTGTGGATGAGGTTGAGTTAATGCAAGTGATAGGGAAGCTCTTGCCGTAGTCGTTGAATAAAGCTTTTTTAAGCCTTATTGTGAATAATAAGCATGTGGTTGAAACTTGGGATAGTGAGCTATGGCTGCCAGAGGGTTTATTCAGCTGTTACGTCTTTCGGAACGAGGACGGCAGCGGATTCAGCAAGGACAGGAAAGTCAAGAAGAACGGTGGTCGGGTGTAGGCTTTATGTTGGCTGGACAGCGATATATTGCCCCACTTGGTGAAGTTGCTGAGGTGCTTCGCGTGCCAGAATTTACTCCTGTGCACGGCGTGCATCATTGGCTTTTTGGCTTGTCTAATGTGCGTGGTCGTCTTTTGCCTTTAATCGATTTGGCTGAATTTACTAGCGTAATTCATGAGCTCAGTATTGATTCTGCTAAACGCAAGATCATGGTACTTGATCATGGTGATTTGTTCAGTGGGCTGTTGGTCGACGAGGTGTTGGGGATTCAACATTTTAGTAAGCAATCGTATGAATCTCAGATTTCAAATTCACCTTCAGGAATTCAGCCTTATTTGCAAGGCGGATTTAATCGGGCGGATCAGTTTTGGCACATTTTTATGTTGAGTAAGCTTGCTGCTGACCCTCGTTATTTAAGCGCAAGTTTATAAGCGCTTGTGTTTTGTTGTCATTGTATGTGGTTGCTTTTGAAAGATATGGATGTAAATGGTTTAGTTGTGCCGAGTAGTGATTCAAAATTTGAGTAGTCGATCGAATCATTAGATTTGATCACAATGCTCTTGAGTTCACGTCGATTGAGGCATGGATATAAACTCAATTCGATAAATATGGAGTGGTAACAATGAGTTCTAATGCAGTAGTGTCGAAAATAAAGAATAATGCCGTGGTTGTTAAGTTCTCTGAACTTAAGAAGCGTTTAAGTGATTTTTATAGCCGCTTCTCGGGAACTTTTGGCGATGCACAGAAAGTGAAGCCATGGTTGTTTTTGGCGGCTGTATCATTGTTATTGTTCCTCTTGTCACTGGTCTATTTGGTTTATACCGTTCCTAAGAGTAATCAAATGGTTCGCGACATGGGTGATCTGCGCGTACTTTCTGAGCAAATTGCAAAGAATGCGAGTGAGGCATCAACTGGACGTGGCGGACAGGCTTTTGATCGTTTGGCTACATCACAGAAATTGTTCGGTCAGCGTTTGGATAGTTTGACCTCAAACTTTGGAACTAAAAGTGACGAGGCGGCGACAGTTTTGAATGCTTGGAAAAAAACTGACCAAGCTGTAACGGATATGTTGAGTAATAAAGAGTTGGTTAATGATTTGCATGATGTCGGTGTGCAAATTCGTGATGTTGTACCATTGGTTCAAGAAAGCTATAACAATATTACTACGCGTATGGTTGCGAGCAATACACCAGCGAGCCAAGTTGTTTTTGCTCGAAATCAGGTGTTATTGTCTGAACGTATTCTAAAAGCTATTACTGAAGTGCTCTCGGGCGATGAAACAGCAATTTCTTCAGCATCAGGGTTCTCTGACGATACACAAGAGTTCGGTCGTATTCTAAATGGACAGCTTAAAGGGGATGCTGACCTTGGTGTCGCTGCGATCACGAATCCAGCTGCGCGTAAGTCGCTCGTACAAATCGAAAAATCTTATGATGATGTCTTAAAACCATCTGCTGCAAAAATGTTTATTAGTTCACCGCAAATTACACAGGTTCGTGATTCAGCGAAGCAGTTGTACTCTGCATCTGCACAATTGCAGAGTCAGCTGGTTGTTCTTTCAACTGCGGTGCAAAACAAATACCGCTCAATTTTCCCAAGTACATTGCTTCTTTTAGGCTTGCTGGGTTTGAGTTACGCATTGGCACGTTTGTTTATGATGCGTTCACGTATTGACCAAGAGCGTGCGATGGCTGAAGCACATAAAGAAGCAGAACGTGCACGTGAAATTCAAGCGGAAAGTGAACGTAATCAGACTGCGATTTTGCGTCTACTCGATGAGTTGGGCGACCTCGCGGATGGTGACTTGACTGTTAACGCCACGGTATCTGAAGACTTCACTGGTGCGATTGCTGACTCTGTTAATTTCGCGATTGACCAGTTGCGTCTGTTGGTTTCTGCGATTAATACCACGGCATTACAAGTTGCAGGTTCATCACAAGAAACACAGATGACGGCAATGCATTTGGCAGATGCGTCTGAACATCAAGCGCAAGAAATTGCGGGTGCGTCGGCTGCGGTAAATGAAATTGCAGTATCGATTGATCAAGTTTCGATGAACGCGATTGAATCAGCTGCGGTTGCGGAACGTTCAGTAGGAATTGCGGTCAATGGTGGTGATGTTGTTCAACGTTCAATTGAAGGTATGAACATCATTCGCGATCAGATTCAAGAGACTGCGAAACGTATTAAGCGTTTGGGTGAATCTTCGCAAGAAATTGGTGACATCGTTTCGTTGATTAACGACATTGCTGACCAAACAAACATTCTGGCGTTAAACGCGGCAATTCAAGCGTCGATGGCGGGTGAGGCGGGTCGTGGATTCGCGGTGGTTGCGGACGAAGTTCAACGTTTGGCGGAACGCTCTGCAAGTGCGACGAAACAGATTGAAGGTTTGGTTAAAGCGATTCAAAGTGATACCAACGAAGCGGTTATTTCAATGGAACAAACCACCAGTGAAGTTATTCGTGGTGCTGGCTTGGCGCAGGATGCGGGTGTTGCGTTGGATGAAGTTCAAAAGGTTTCGAGAAACTTGGCGGACTTGATTCAAAACATTTCATCAGAAGCACGTCAACAGGCAGCATCAGCAGGTCATATTTCGAATACGATGAATGTTATTCAAGAGATTACAACCAAAACAACAGCAGGTACGATGGCGACAGCGCACTCAGTTGGTAATCTTGCGGACATGGCGGCGAATCTACGTGAATCAGTTTCGGGCTTTAAACTTCCCGAAGAAATGACTGCTAATTAATGTTTAGTTGGTTGGTTATATTGTGAAATTATCAGTCAATTCGGCGTCAGTTCCAACATCTATTGCAGGTGTTGCACCGTCCAATGAAGCATTCGATGAAGAGCAGTCAGCACTCTGGCACTCTCTCATCGAGTCGCGGATTGGGATGATATTGCCAGAGATTCAGCGTAGTCTGTTTGAGCGACGTGTAAAAGAACGAATGAAGTTGTGTGGTTTAGATGTGATGTCTTATTATCAGTTGGTGCAAATTCACTCACCTGAATGGCAACAATTGGTTGAAGATTTGGTTGTACATGAAACCGCATTTTTTCGTCATTTGCCATCTTACGAGTTGCTTGAGCATCGTTTATCTTTGTTTAAAACACCTGTACATATCTGGAGTGTGGGTTGCTCAACAGGTGAAGAAACATGGTCGTTGGCCATGACTGCGCATTCACATGCTGTGCATGGTTTTAGTGTCATGGCGAGTGACATTAGTGAGTCTGTTCTCAATATTGCACGAAGCGGTCTATATTCATGGCGTAAGGCCGAGAAAATTCCTGAAAAATATCGTGAGAATTGTATTGAATTGCCCGTCGGGCATGCCAAGCATGCTGCTCATGCGTCCTCAATGACGACGCAAGATTGGCAGGTGAGTGACGTGTTACGTCAGCATGTTTTTTTCCATCGCTTTAATTTGATGGATAGTGCTGATGTACCGTTTAGGCGTTTACAGATTATTTTTTGTCAAAATGTACTGATTTATTTTCGGCAGTTTGATCGTCGAGATATCTTAGATGCATTGGTACAGCGGTTGGATATCGGCGGGTTGCTGGTTTTAGGGCCTGGGGAAATGGTGGATTGGGATCATCCTGCCATGAAAAGAGTTAAGCACGCAGGGACGTTGGCATATGAGCGAGTCAAAGTATAGTCAGAGCGATGAATTGGATGACAAATCTTTGAGTCGTCTGATTTCGTCAGTTTTACGGCATAAAAAAATGGATGGTTTGTTCAAGACTAAGCCAGGTATTCATGTTGGCCAATCATGGCTGAAAAGCACAGCTGTTCAATTACCGAAATATATATATAAGCATCTGTTGAGCCCAAGCATTACTTGGTTTCTACGGACGGGCAATCGTATTCAGAGCAAACTATTATGAGTCTCCAACAGTCTTATATCGCCTTAGATTGGGTCAAAGATGCCCTCGATGAAACCTTGCAAAAGGTTCAGGCACAGTTGCAAGAGCAAACCCCACTGTCTTTGCAATCTGCCTATGAGAGTTTGCATCAAGTCAGTGGTACCTTACATATTGCGCAGCTTGCTGACATTTTGACGCTCTCAGAAGTGTTGGAAAAAGTGGTACAAGCTGTTGCTGTCGGCCGCCTACATTTTTCAAGTATCCAGACCGAGATACGGCAGGCGCTAGAGATACTGATTGAAGAGTTGGATCATCTACAAAGAACAAAAAGCAGTCGGACTTCTTTGGTCTATGAACAAGTGGATGCATTAAATGCTTTGCTACTCAATGATTCAGCCGAGCCAAAAGTAGTATTTGTTCCTGATTTTTCTTTGTTGGATGAAAAGTATTCGGTTCCAGCTCGCACGGAAACGCAACAAGAAAAATTGACGCAAGCCTATCAATATTTACTTGCTGCATGGCTCCGTGATAGCAATTCACAGCAGACCTTATTAGATTTGACGCGTGTAGCGGACTTACTCCATGCGACGGCTCAAACGCGTCAAGATTTTGCACTTTGGCAAGTTGCACGTGTATTTCAACGTTCAATAGCAAACGGATATTTGACTGAAGCTGAAACGATTCGTCCTTTACTCATTCGACTTGAACGATCTTTAGTCACCAAAGACCATACGAGTGCAGATAGCCATAATGCTTTATTGGGTGATTTACTTCGTGCGTTAGATCCACATGTGGTTGCAGATCCAGAAGTTTCAAAAGTACGTCAATTTTATGGCATGGATTTACCTGAAGGGGTGAATGTTTCCAGTCGTCTACTTGACTCAGCGCTACAGCAAGTCAATGCCGCACGCGAAGGTTTGGCAGTTAGTCGAGATACCGCGGCGATCGCTTTGCGTGAAGCCGTACGATTGCTTGATGTTTCTGGCTGGCATCCTTTAGCGAAAGAGGGGGAAACTCAACTTCAGCACCTAGTGGCGGAATATGATGTTGATTCTAAAGTTATTGCGCGACTCAGTACTGATTTAGTTCAGTTTGCCGATAAAGTGAAGCAAACGATTGTATTAACATCAAAATCAGATCAAGCAGCGGATGGTGGTTTGGTACAAGATGCGCGTCATGCTGCTGTGCGTGAGTCTAGAACTGCGCTAGAAAAAATTAAAGCAGCCTTGGCAAAATACCATCAGAGTCGTGGTGATGTAGCGGCGTTAGCGGCTGTTCCTGACTTGTTAAAAATGGTCAGCGGCGCGTTTACAATGCTTGATTTGCCGCGTGCAGCTAAGTTGTTGTCAAATACAACATCTGCAATTAAATCAACGATATTAAAAGCTAAATATGTGCCGCATTGGAAGCAAACAGATCTATTAGCGCAGCTGATTTCATCGATTGAGTATTATCTAGATCAATTGGCTGGACAGTATCAGGACGATAACATTCTCGCTTTAGCGGAACGTACCTTGGTTGAGTTTAAGCAACCTCTCAAAGAATCAGAGCCGGTTCCAGCTGGCGGTGAAAAACTTTATCATGATGAAACAGTCGCGACAGTGATTGATCATATTGATGAACAAAACGTGGATGTCGTCATTGAACCTGCAGTGTCAGTGAATAAAGAAGCGGTCTTTGATAACACGCTTGCTCAGTCTGATGTGAATGAAAATCCATACAATGATGACTTTGAACAGGATGATGAGATTCGTGAGATTTTCATCGAAGAAGCTGAAGAGGTTCTTGAAACAATTGCTGACTATTATCCAAAGTGGAAAGCTAACTTTGCTGATGAAGCCTCTTTAAAAGAAATGCGTCGCGCTTTCCATACGCTGAAGGGTTCTGGACGGATGGTCGGTGCGCGTACGGTCGGTGAGTTGTCTTGGTCAATTGAAAATTTATTGAATCGAGTGTTGGATCATAGTGTTCAGCCAAGCAAGTCGATGACCGCGCTGATAGATGAAGTCTTTGCAGGTATTCCCAATTTAATTGGCAGCTATAAAGATAAAAGTGCAAGCACAGCGGCAGTGAATCAACAAGTTGCCGCTTGGATTTCTAGTGCCAATTCGCTGATGCATACGCGAATTGTAGATGTGATTGAATCATCTGCAAACGATGCAGAAGATAATGTGGTTGAAAGTGCTGTTGAAGTACCTACGCAAAAAGAAGTGCCAAAAAAAGCTCAGCAAGCGAGCTCAAGCCAAGCACTACCGATTCATTTACTGAGTGAACAAGCTCCGAAAGTCATGCCAGTAGATGATTTCGTCAGTTATTTTGGTGATGACGATTCCATTCTGGAAATCTTCTTAGAAGAAGCCGAGGAAGTGGTACAAGAGCTTAATGAGCACTTTCCACAATGGGCGGTGAATTTTGAGAATGAAGCTGCACTAAAAGTTATCCGCCGTAATTTCCATACCTTAAAAGGTTCTGGTCGCATGATTGGCGCACATGCTTTTGCTGAACTTGCATGGTCGAATGAGCGTTTGTTAAATGGTGTGCTTGAGCATACTGTTGTTCCGACACAAAATATTGTGCAGTTACTGGGTGAAGTCATTTCAATTTTGCCAAGCTTAATTGAAGACTTTTCTGCAGCGCGTGCACCCCGAATAGATCTTTTATCGATTATTCATACTGCGTGGTTGTTACAGGGTGGACATGATATCAGTGCGGCGCAGATTCAAAATGTGATGCAAAAAGCGGTCGGTGGCGATTCTGATATTCCTGTTCTAGATGATGAACAGTTTTTACTTGAAGACTTTGATGCGTTAGCCGATGCATTCAATAATGATGAAACGGATATTGCACCGAAGCCAGCAGTAAAAGCGCCTGTTCCAGTCGTAGCTGCACCCGTCGTCGCAAAAGAAGAAATGTCGATTGATGAGTTGGATCCTCAGTTGCTTGAGATTTTCGTGAGCGAAGCCGAAGGGTATTTAGACAATATTCGCACCTTTGTGAGTAGCAACCTCTCTGCAGAAAATAATACGGTAATGACGAGTGATGTCTTGCTTCGCGCATTACATACCTTGCGTGGTAGTGCGGGAATGACCGGCATTGAGTCTATCTATCAGCTTGCACATGTGATGGAGCATGAGTGCAAACGCTTGATGCGTGAGCATGTAGCAATGAAAAACGACCATCTGGACGCTTTGGTTGAGTTGGATCGCTTAGCGACACTGCAAGTGAACCAACTGAAAGTGGGTCAGATGCCGACTTTAGATTCTGCCTGCTATGCATTCATTGATCGCGTTGAAGCATTAGTACCGAAGAAGAAAGATGCTGAAGGTCAAGATACTCCAGAACCAGTTTTCACAGGGCTTGTGACTGAGCTTATGGATATTGGGATTGATGATGTGTTGGATGCAGAGTGGACACTGAAAGAACAGCTCTCTAGCCCGAATGCACTGGCTCATGTCGAAACATTAAATGCTCAGATGGTTAAGCTATCGGAAGCTGTGGTTCATGTGCCGATTGCACCGTTAGCGGCTTTAGCGGCATCAATGCAACAGACCTATCAACATGTTGTCAATTACCCAGCACTCCTCGATGCGGATCATGCAGCTTTGGCGGATGATTTGTTAGAAGCGCATACCGCGTTAACGCGGATGTTTGATGAGCTTGCGGCAAGTTTACAAGTGCAACCTGTTCAAGCAGTGATTGATCGTTTACAAGATTGGCAAAAACAAACACCAGCGCAAAAAGTTGTTCGCGAAGTGAATACTCCTGAGATTGTTACGCCAGCAGTTCAGTCTGATCAGGCCGAAGTGGTTCATTTAAATTATCCAGTCGATAGTGAAAATGATGCTGAGTTACTTGAAGTATTCATGGAAGAAGCTGAAGAGTTGGTTCAAGAGATTGACCAAAGCTTTACCGCTTGGGCTGCAGAAACCAGTAGCAATGAACCTCTTAAAGCATTGCAACGTCATTTGCATACGCTGAAAGGCGGTGCGCGTATGGCACGTGTTGAAAGCTTGGGGGACTATACCCATGAACTTGAAACCGTTTATGAGCGCTTAGTTGTCGATTGTAAAAATACGCCAGAAGTCCTCGTTCGATTCTTACGTCATGCGCAAGATCAAGTTGCACAGCAGGTTGAGCAGCTCGGACAGTCACAAAAATCATTCTTTACGCCGACTGAAACGTTGACATTACAGCAATACATTAAGTCACGAGATATTCAGGTTATTCAAGGTTACTTTGATTTAATTGACAATAAAAGGACCACACCAGCTGCGCCAGTGACTGCTAAGGTTGAGCCAGTTGCAGCACCAGCAGCTGTCGTCGTGCCTGAACCCATTGTCCAGAAACCTATCGTTCAGCAACCCGTTGCTATCCCTGATGCAGAGCCAGAACTTCCAAAATTAGGTCAGATGCAGGTATTGGCTGAAGCATGGGATGAGGGAAGTGCGCCTGATCCTGATGTTTTGGAAATCTTTTTGGATGAAGCCGGTGAAATTGTTGATTCGACCAGTGTACAACTGTCCAAATGGTTGAAAGGTTCACATGAATCGAATGATCCAAGCACTAAAAAATTATTACAGGATTTACAGCGCAATCTGCACACCTTTAAAGGCGGTGCTCGTATGGCGGGTGTGGATTCTTTGGGTGATTTATCGCATGAGATGGAGTTCGTTTACGAAGATCTCGCCTTAGGCAAACGCCCTGTGACTCCGGAAATTGGTGTATTGCTGAACCAAAGTCATGATTGGTTAGCTGACTCCATTGCGGTACTTGACCGCGGCGAACGTCCACAAATGCCGCAAGCGTTAATTGATGCATTGCGTTTGTTCCGTAAGGATCCAGCGTTGTTGGCGGCTACACAAGCGAAATCAACTACGGTAGAGATTACTAAAGCCGAGTCTGTTGCGACCCCAGTCAGTGCTGTTAAACCAGCAGCAAAAGCATTACCGACGACCAAGCCTGCTCAAGTCATCACTGATCCATCGGGCTTACCGCCGATGACAGGATCATTCCCGAAATCGCATGAGTTAGATGTATCTTCATCAGAAATGGTGCGCGTCTCGGCAACGATGATGGAAAAGATGATCAACCTTGCCGGTGAAAATGCAATTAGCCGCGCGCGGATTGAGATGGAGTTGACTGGTTTTGCGGTGACCGTTGATGAAATGGGAACAGCGATTCAGAAGATTTCTGAGCAGTTACGCCGTATGGATGGTGAACTTGAGTCACAAATCATCGCGCGTCACCATGATGAAGTCAGTCAGCATGATAATGGTCAATATCAGGACTTTGATCCGCTGGAGATGGATCAATATTCATCGATTAACCAATTATCTAAATCTTTAGCTGAGTCGGTGTCTGACTTATTAGATTTTAAAAATACATTGGTTGAAAAGGCGCGTGATTCAGAAAGCCTATTGCTTCAACAGTCACGGATTCAATCAGAACTACAAGAAGGTCTGATGAGTTCTCGTTTGGTTCCATTCTCACGTTTGGTTCCGCGCTTACAACGTGTAGTTCGTCAGACAGCAACGGAATTGGGCAAACCTGTCGAATTGAATATTCTCAATGCGGAAGGCGAGTTGGATCGTAGCGTCCTAGAGCGTATGGTTGCACCACTCGAGCATATGCTGCGCAATGCGGTTGACCATGGTATGGAATCACCTGCAGATCGTATTTCGCATAAGAAATCAGAAAAAGGTTCGATTACTTTATCTGTATTACGCGAAGGGAGTGAAGTCATTATCACGCTGCAAGATGATGGACGCGGGATTAACGTTGATGCAGTTCGTCGTAAAGCGATTGAGCGTGGCATCATTGAATCTTCTGCTGAGCTGACTGATTCTGAAATCATGCAGTTAATTTTCCATGCAGGCTTGTCTACTGCTGCGCAAGTGACCCAGATTTCAGGTCGCGGCGTGGGTATGGACGTTGTGCAAAGTGAAATTCGCCAATTGGGCGGTGTGGTTTCCGTGAGTTCGGTTGCGGGTCAAGGGACGTGCTTTACCTTACGTTTACCGCTCACAGTAGCGGTGACTGATGCACTACGTGTACGCGTGGGCGATCGCATATTTGCAGTATCTTTGTCGCAAATTGAACGTATTGTTCGAGTTGGTAATGCAGAACTTGAAAATTTCTATCAGTCAAATAAAGAAACGTATGCGATTGATGGACAACAATATCGCTTACGTTATTTAGGTGAGTTAGTCGGTGGTTCACACACACCAACCTTGTACGGCCAAGGTCAGAATATTCCTTCGCCATTGTTGTTGGTGAAATACGAAGGACAGCGTTTTGCCATCCAAGTTGACCAATTGATTGGATCCCGTGAAGAGATCGTCATTAAACCCGTTGGTGTGCAGCTGGTGAGCGTG
>JANYEL010000088.1 GCA_025363155.1 Moraxellaceae bacterium | reverse complement strand
AAGTATTGATGTATTTAGAGATTACGATGAATCGCTGCTCGAACGACAACATGCTGTGTTTGATGATGATGTGAAATTTGTCGAATCTTCCCGCGCCGCGATGATTGAGTTGGAAGGATTATTTGATAGCGATCATCATGCGGTACGTAGACAAGAAAAAAACCTTCAAGGTGACAATGAGCGTCTCAATGTCACTCGTCCAAAAAAGGAAGAGTAGCTCACTTAAGCATTCAGATCACTGAGCCTGTCAAAGTGAGGTGATCAGTAAACAACTTTTTAATTGTTCAAAGGAATAAAGCATGTCAATAAAGCGTATCCACACGGGTCGTCGCATGAGTGAAATCGTCATTCATGGCAATACGGTATATCTTGCTGGACAAGTCGGTGAAACGACTCAGACCATTGCCGACCAAACCGCTGAAGCCTTGGCGCACGTTGATCGTCTACTCAGCGAAGCTGGCTCATCGCGGAAACATGTCTTGCAAGTGATTATTTGGCTCAAAGACATCTCTGATTTTGATGCGATGAATGTGGTTTATGATGCTTGGGTACCCGAAGGCTATGCACCTACTCGTGCAACCAGCGAAGCCACACTCGCCGATTCATCGTTGCTAGTAGAAATTATTGTGACCGCTGCACTTATAGATTGAAAAACCTAAAGATCACTGAGCCTGTCGAAGTGAGGCGATACGTAAAGCACACATTTCGACAAGCTCAATAAACTATGAAAATTTTCTATTAAACCGTCACACCCATCTTCCCACCCATCACCACTGCACTTTCAGCCGTAAATGAATCAAGCCAATTCATTTTGTTTGGTTCAAACAAAACCACAGCCGTTGAACCTAAATAAAAGCGTCCAAGTTCTGCGCCTTTATCGAGTTGCAAATCGTGCTTCACATGTTCGATTTTACCCGTTGGGTTTGCCTTCCCAGTCGCAACAGTTTCAATACCTGCCACGATCATCGCGCCAACCAATACAACTGCCATACGACCAACAGAAGTATCAAACAAACAGACCATGCGCTCATTACGTGCGAATAAACCTTCGACATTCTGTGCGGTTTCGACATTCACAGAAAACAGCTCACCGGGAATATACAACGTATCCGTCAAACGCCCTGCAAAAGGCATATGCACGCGATGATAATCACGTGGTGACAAATACACCGTAGCAAACTCACCATCTTTAAAAGGAGCGGCAAGCGCGGCATTGCCAACCAGTTTCTCAACTGAAAAGGACTGCCCTTTCGCCTGAAATACATCATCACCAACGATTTTACCCAGTTGTGAAATTGCACCATCAGCTGGTGAAACCACTGAATTTGGCTCGGAATCAATCGCACGAACGCCGTCTTTTAATGAGCGCGTGAAGAAGTCATTAAAACTGCTGTACGCCGTCAAATTTTCTTCCGCTGCCAACGACATATCAATGTTGTAGTGATGTGCAAAGGTTTTGATAAAGGCATTCTTCACAAAACCTATTTCGCTTGCTGCCAGCGCGCCAACTAAACGACTTAAACCACGTTGCGGCACAATGTGCTGAAATAATATAAATGGACTTTTTGACGTTGACATGCGGTATGTTATCCCTTTAATAACGGCTTAATAAATGCGACTCAATCAAAACAAATAGTCGCTAAAATCGAATTCTGGCATCAGTATAATTGCAAAATGCCTAAAACCACGAGCCTTGATCAAAAATCATTGAGAAAATAATGCCAACAACTAATCCACCCCTCGCCATCCATCGTTGTGGTTGGTGTAGCGACGATCCACTCTATCAAGCCTACCATGATCAGGAGTGGGGTCGCCCTCAACATGATCCGATTCGGCTGTTTGAAAAAATATGCCTTGAAGGTCAGCAAGCAGGATTGTCTTGGATTACGGTGCTAAGAAAACGCCAACATTACCGCAAACGGTTCTTTAATTTTGATCCCGTTAAAATTGCTGCGCTCACCGATGAAGATTTAGCTGAACTTGTCACGGATGCAGGACTGATTCGTCATATCGGAAAGCTTTCGGCGATTCGAGATAATGCTAAAGCTTATTTAGCCATGCAAGCACAAGGCATCGATTTTACGGAATGGACTTGGAGTTTTGTGGGCGGTAAAACCGTTATGAATCAATTAAAAAACTATCGCGAAGGTCAGACTAAAACTCCACAAAGTCTCGCCTTATCCAAAGCCTTAAAAAAAGCAGGCTTTCGCTTTGTCGGAGAAACGACTTGCTACGCCTTCATGCAAGCAACTGGTATGGTGAATGATCATGAAATCGATTGCCATGCGCGAAATGCTTAAGTCTAGAAAATAGAGATTTAAAATGACTCCCGCATGCAACTTGCTAAAGAAACTAAAAATTCCATTTAGTATTCATGAATATGAACATGATCCAGCGTGCACAAATTTAGGTTTGGAAGCTGCTGAAAAATTAAATCTGCCGATGGAATCTGTTTTCAAAACTTTGCTCATTACCGATGAAAAAGAGTTTTTCGTTGCGATCATTCCTGTTACTCATACGATGAGTTTGAAAAAAGCAGCTCATGCTTTTGGACTAAAAAAAGTACGAATGGCAAAACCTGATGAGGCTGAACGTATTACAGGTTATCTCGTCGGTGGGATTAGTCCAATTGGGCAAAAGAAAATGTTGAAAACCGCTTTGGATGCGTCGGCAAAATCACTCGAAAAAATTTATGTTAGCGGTGGAAAGCGCGGATTGGATGTTGGACTAGTGCCTGATGATTTATTGCGTGCAATTACTGGTTCAGATTTCTTTGATCTGATTGATGAGACTTAATCGCTCTTAGCTCCTTCCCCTGAGGGGGAAGGTTGGGATAGGGGTGCTTTTGATTTTCATAAAGAAAAGCGCCCCCTTCTAACACTACGTTATCGCTTCGTCTTGCGCGGGGACAAGGCAGTGCCTTGTTATTTCCCCGCTCATCCCCCTCAGGAGAAGACTTCAAAGCAAGAGCGCTAACATTCAATTCAAATGAATTATGAAAGACTAAGCCTTCTGTTTCTTCGCTCCTGTCACACGCGGCGGCAAGCCTGTATGCTGCGTCAAAATCTGACCTTTCTTTGGCTGCGGCGTCGGCTGCTGTGACGAACCAGAACGTTTGCGTGAATCACCAGCAACTGACGAATTTTTCTTTCGCGCAGTACTGTATTCGCCAGACTCTTTATTCAGCGGCTGATTAGTTGGAATCAACTGATGCTTGGCATTACCAATCAAATCAGCACGCCCCATACTCTTCAGCGCTTCACGCAGCAGCGGCCAGTTATTTGGATCATGGTAGCGCAAGAAGGCTTTATGCAAACGACGACGTTTATCGCCCTTCACAATATCAACCGTCTCACTACCACGACTCACTTTACGCAGTGGATTCTTGGCTGTGTGATACATCGTTGTTGCGGTCGCCATCGGTGATGGATAGAACGTTTGCACTTGATCGGCACGGAAGCCATTTTTCTTCAGCCACATGGCCAAATTCATCATGTCTTGATCGGTCGTACCTGGATGTGCCGCGATGAAATACGGAATCAAATACTGCTCTTTGCCCGCTTCTTTACTAAAGCGATCAAACAGTTGCTTGAATCGATCATACGCACCAATGCCCGGCTTCATCATCTTCGACAACGGGCCGCCTTCGGTATGTTCAGGCGCGATTTTCAAATAACCGCCAACGTGATGCGTCACCAATTCTTTGACGTATTCTGGATTCAGCACAGCTAAGTCGTAGCGCAGACCAGAACTAATCAGAATCTTCTTCACACCTTTCAGCTCACGCGCTTTGCGATAAAGCTGCGTCAGATGACTATGATCGGTTTCCAGATTCTCACAAACACCTGGATACACACACGACGGTTTACGGCAGTTCTTTTCAATTTCAGGATCTTTACACGCCAGACGATACATATTCGCCGTTGGCCCCCCGAGGTCAGAAATAATGCCTGTGAAACCTGGTGTCGTATCACGAATGCTTTCCACTTCGCGCAGAATCGATTCTTCCGAACGGTTCTGGATAATGCGTCCTTCGTGTTCGGTAATCGAACAAAACGTGCAACCGCCAAAACAACCGCGCATGATATTGACCGAAAATTTGATCATGTCGTACGCAGGAATCCGCGCATCACCATAGGCTGGATGTGGAATCCGTGCGTAAGGCAAATCAAACACATAATCCATTTCTTCAGTCGACAATGGAATTGGTGGCGCATTCAGCCACACATCACGATCACCGTGACGCTGAACCATCGCGCGCGCATTGCCCGGATTGGTTTCTAAATGCAAAATTCGGTTGGCATGGGCATATAGCACAGGATCATCAATGACTTGATCGTAATCTGGCAAACGAATTACCGAGTTCTCACGCGCTGGCATGCGATGTTTAATCGCCTTGCTTGGCGCAGGACGCAGCGATACGACTTGCGTATCTTCATCCACTTTCCGACTATCGATGATATCCGCGTTCACAATCGGATTCGGCACAACTTCTTTGACAAAGCCTTCATAAGTCGAAGGATTTGGATTTTTCGGATTATTCTTTTCAACATCACAACTTGGTAAATCTTCGGTCATTACATACGGATTGATAATCGCATCGACACGACCCGGACTATCAACATCGTTACTAGCGACTTCAAAATAACCCGCTTTAGCCACTTTCCGTGCTTCATTCAGGATAAAACTGGTGCCGCGTAAATCAGTAATTTGATCCACACGATCGCCTTTAGCCAGACGATGTACCACATCTACGATCGCGCGTTCGGCATTGCCATAAAGCAAGATATCGGCTTTTGCGTCGGTAATAATCGAACGACGCACTTTATCTTGCCAATAATCATAATGGGCGATACGGCGTAAACTCGCTTCAATTCCACCCAAAATAATCGGCACATCCGAATACGCTTCACGGCAACGCTGTGAATACACCACAGCCGCACGATCAGGACGTTTATCAGGTGCATTATTTGGGGAATAGGCATCATCCGAGCGAATTTTACGATCAGCCGTATAACGGTTAATCATTGAATCCATATTGCCCGCAGTCACACCGAAGCAATAAACAGGTTTACCCAATTCTTTAAACGCATCTGCTGAATGCCAGTCTGGCTGGGCAATAATCCCGACACGGAAACCTTGCGCTTCCAGCAATCGACCAATAATCGCCATCCCAAACGAAGGATGATCGACATATGCGTCACCACTAATGATGATCACATCACAGGCGTCCCAACCCAATACGTCCATTTCCGCACGACTCATCGGCAAAAACGGCGCAGGTTCAAAGCACGACGCCCAATGTTTATCGTAATCAAACAAAGGCGTAGGCGTAGCGCCAGAAATCATATTAGGAACAGACATAGTTTAGAGTCATCAATGCGTAATGAGCGGCGCAGAGCGCCAATTGGATGAAAACCGCTCATTTTAGCATGAATCCTACTCATGTGCTGCAGAGTATGTGATCAACGGTGTTATAGGCACATTTAGATGAGGCAATAAAAAAACCACAGTTTGATTGCTCTAACTGTGGTTTTTAGATGAAATAGGTTTCTAAGCTCTTAGAACATGAAGCCAGTTTCTAACAGACCAGTAACTTGGTTCTTCTTGTCTGCATTCTTACCAAATGCTGCGCTATCAACGCCGACATAAGATAATTCAGCGCGAGCAAAGAAGATTTTGTATTGGTAAGTAGGCGTCACTGTCAAAGACCAAGCCTTGCTACCCGCACCATAACCTAACAAGTTTGCTGAGCCATCAGTCGCATTACCTGAAGAACGGATGTATTCCGCACGTACTGGTAAGCTCACATTGTCATTAAACTTATAACTTGCTAATACAGCTGCACCCGTTGTTGAAGTTTCTTTGGTTGATAAACCCAAAGAAGTCAGATCAGGCACAGTGTTATATTGCAGGTATGGTTGGAATGTCCATGGACCAGTAGTATGCGTATAGATCAAGTTGTAGATCTGACCATTGTTTAAGTACGGTGAAGTTGCGAAAGTTGAAACATCGCTTTTTCCGCCCGTATGACCGCTACCTGAGAATACAAAAATATTTGAGCTATCTAAGGTATAAGTCGCAGCAAGTGACACAGTGTCGTACTTGTTCGAGTAATAACCATCATTAAACGATACAGATACAGCGACTGGACCAGTGGTGTAGTTTGCTTGAATACCACGGCTCACTGCTGGCTCTTGGCCCCAGAGTAGACCACGTTGAATGTTCATGTTTTCAAACGAGAACGTATATTCATCACCGATCAATGTTGGCAATTTACCAACCATCACGTTGAAGCTGTCAGATGGAACAATCTTCACATAGCCTTGTGAGAACACACCGTAAGTTGCTTGTGGAATTTTTTCAGCTTTCAAGTAAGGTACGCCGAGTGCTGGTAATGAGTAGCTACCAAACTGACCAGCGAACTGAATGAGGCCATCAGTCTTATTAATAAAGACTTGAGCATTGCTAATATCGGTTTGTGAGCTCGCAACGCCAGCAACTGGATTGCTTTGCGCTTGTACAACGCCACTGACTACGCCAGTGACGAAAACATTACCAACTGGACCCGCATCAAAGCTAAATGGTTTAGCATTGGTTGTCAGTGGACCACTGACCGCAGGGAATGTTGGCAGTGCAGGTGCGGTATCCGCATGAGCAACAGCTCCCAACATGGTTAATGAGGAAACTAAAGCCGTTAATGTTGCAGTTTTCACAATTGCTATTTTCATATTTCATGCTCCCCAAGAACATTTATGTGCATCACTATGGAAATCACTAATCCTTTAATTAAAACCATCGTTAAAGGCGTGAGACATCTTTTGTCGTCATAATACTTAATACAAATGTCATGCCAAGTTCACAAGACACCTGTATTTTGATACGTTCGAGCATCATGAAGTTATCAAGTTTTGCAGCGAACCCCTAAATTTCTTATAAAAATATGCTCAATAAAAGCGCACACCGTTAAATTTAACTCAAATGCACCAATTTGAAACAGAAAAAGATCACTTTTAGTGCAACACTGATAATGTGCGTGGATTGCGTGCCATTCCAATGCAGTTGTGGTATTTTTAGCATCTATTCACAGGGCATAATCCCCGTGTTAAACCTCATTTCAATCAACTTATATTAAAGACAGATAAAAATAATTGATGGGAGCATACACTTGCTGACAAACGTGTTGTCCATCGCCACAACCGATCAGACAAAACCAATTCGTATGGTGCAAATTTCGGATTGTCATTTATTTGAAGATCCCGACGCACGGTTTCTTGGTATGAATACTGAGGACAGCTTCCAATCGGTCATAGAATTAATCAAAAAAGAACAACCGCTGCAACGCCTTACCGAGCAAGCATCGACAGACAATGCCGTGTCCTTATTTATTGCGACTGGCGATATCGCACAAACACCATCCCCAGCAACCTATACGCGATTCCTAGAACGCATGAGCACGTTTGATCAGCCTTGTGTCTGGCTGCAAGGCAATCATGATTTAAATCACTTACTGCTTGAAACACCCAATCTCCAAGCCAACATGAATCTCATCGAATTAGGTGATCATTGGCTAATCATTATGCTGAACTCCAGCAATGATCATGAAATTGAAGGACGGTTCTCAACTGAAGAGCTTAATTGGCTCACTGCACAACTTAAAGCCTATCCAAATCGGCACATTATCGTTGCACTGCACCATAACCCAATGAAGATTCAATCCGAATGGATTGATCAATGCGGACTGTCGAATGCATATGACTTCTGGGCGATTATCGATCAAGCGCCTCAAGTTAGAGCGGTCGTGCATGGGCATGTGCATCAAGTGTTTGAATCAACACGCGGCTCGGTCAAAATTTGGTCATGTCCTTCAACATGCATTCAATTTAAACCGCTATGTGAAAAATTTACCGTCGATAATTTACCCTCAGGCTATCGCTGGTTTGATTTACACCACAATGGTCAAATCGACAGCGGCGTATCGCGGATAGCGCAAATGCCAGCTGGCGTTGATTTCGACTCTCTTGGTTACTAATCTCACTCAGGTCGTTACCAAAAACTCCATAGAACACGCTCAATATAGAAGTTGTAAATGATTTTACGCAAAATCTTGCTTAGTGCCAAAAATCATGATAAAAGACGCGCTGAAAAACATTCTGACATCGCACTTCAAGACGGTGAAATCAACACCGTCCATGAAGCAACACCAGCAACGGTAACCAAAATATGACCGACTCGATCAAGACTCCACGCAAAAGCTCTGCAAAACCAAAAACTAAAGCTGGCTCCACACTCGGTGGCACAGCTGCCAGTTTATATGGCATAGAGCCCTATGTCCTTGCGACTGGTGAAGAGTATATGTCTGAGGGACAGTTGGATCACTTCAAACGTATCCTCAACGCTTGGCGTGCGGAACTCATGCAAGAAGTTGATCGCACAATGACGCATATGCAAGACGAATCTAACGTCATGGCAGATGTGAACGATCGTGCGACTCAAGAAGAAGAGTTTGCAATTGAATTACGTACACGTGATCGTGAACGTAAATTGATTCGTAAAATTGAAAAATCACTGAAAGACATCGACGACGAAGATTATGGCTATTGCCAAACTTGCGGCATCGAGATTGGTCTACGTCGCCTTGAGGCTCGCCCAACGGCAACTCAATGTATCGATTGCAAAACTTTGGCTGAAATCAAAGAAAAGCAAAACAACGGTTGATCTTAATGTTGTGAGGTGAGCTCATCTTGTCTCAATTCACTGCCTATACGGGTCGGTTTGCGCCATCGCCAACCGGCCCGTTGCATTTTGGCTCACTGGTTACCGCACTCGCCAGCTGGTGTGAAGCTCGCGCTCACCATGGCCGTTGGCTGGTGCGAATTGAAGATACTGATATTCCCCGCAATCAAATCGGTGCGGAAGAAAGTATTCTCTCCGCACTCAATGCATATGGTTTACATGCAGATAGCGCCATAGAACGCCAGCAAGATCATCTCGTAAACTACAATCACATAATTGAAGCACTCAAAGCTCAAAACCTCATTTACGCGTGTTCTTGTAGCCGCAAACAGCTGACTGGACTCACCGCGTATCCAAATACATGCCGCAATAAAGACTTACCTTTTGAAGGTAACGCCATTCGCTTAAAAACACCTGATGAAATCATCTGCTTCACGGATCGCATCCAAGGACAAGTCTGCGAAAATTTGAGACAAACAACGGGCGATTTTGTGTTGCGGCGGCGTGATAGGATTATTAGCTATCAATTAGCTGTCGTCGTGGACGATATGCGACAAGGCGTCACAGATATTGTGCGTGGTGCGGATTTGCTAGATAACACCATTCGACAAATTTGGCTACGTAAATGCCTCAATACACTTCAACTCCCCCATCTCTCGTCGATTGAGCCAGCCTATTGCCATATTCCACTGGCAATGAATGCACATGGTCAGAAGCTCTCCAAACAAAACCTAGCCATGCCGTTAGAGGAGACAGAAATCGTTGCGACGCTGCAAAAAGCATTTGTGGCGTTGGGGCAAGATTGGGTTGAAGCAGATACGCCAGAGGAGTTTTTACAGCGTGCAGTCGAACATTGGGATTTGTCGCGTGCTCCTAGGCACAGCCAATTGATGGGGATTTTTTTGTAGGGGAAAACCTAAGTGTTCTTCCGCCTTTGAGGGCAGACACATAGGTCTGCCCCTACCACACAAATATATTTCAACGATCACCAACGATTCATAATAAAAAAGCCCATCAAACAATTTGCTCAATGGGCTTTTACATGCAAATGATCTAGCTCAATATCAACCGCTCAGATACGCATCGCGCGCACTACGAGGTTTCGGTTTTTGCGTTTCTTGATCGATTCGTAGTAATACACCGATCATCATTAATGACATGATCAATGACGTGCCGCCATAACTAATAAACGGCAGTGTCAGACCTTTAGTCGGTAACAAACCCATGTTCATGCCGCCATTCACCAGAATCTGCAATAAGAAAATCGTAGCAATACCATACGCCAAATAACCCGCTGAAGCATATTGATTAACCAACGCGCGATGCCCAATTCGCATACACGACACGACCATGACGATGAGCAAAGTAAACAAACAGGCAATACCAACAAAACCCAACTCTTCACCAATAATTGCCAACAAAAAGTCAGTATGCGCTTCAGGTAAATAAGACAGTTTTTGGACACTATGCCCCAATCCTGCCCCAGTAATTTCACCTCGGCCAAACGCAATCAAGCTTTGTTTTAATTGGTAATCAGCACCCAGCTCATCGTCCCAAGGGTTCATAAACGAGGTCATTCGCTTGAGTCGATAAGGTTCAAAAAAGATAGCCGCGGCAAGTGCAGAGAATGCAGCAATCAACATGATCCCAAACTGACGTAACGGCGCACCTGCGAGGAAGAACACCGTCATCATACTCGCGACCACGACCACGCTTGCACCCAAATCGGGTTCAAGAAGCAGCAAGAACAATACGGTCGACATCGGTACTAGAAGGCGGAAAAAACCAGTCCAGCTAAAGCGAATTTCATCTTCACGGCGCACGACATAATCTGCGGTAAACAGCACCATGACGAACTTCGCAAGTTCCGACGGCTGGAAGGTAAAGCCAATTAATCGAATCCAGCGTTTTGAACCATTGACGTTCGCGCCAATGCCTGGAATGAGTACGATAATTAGTAAAACAAGCACAACTGCCCACAAGAGGAAGGTTTGATTCAACCAAAATTTCAGCGGCACTCGCATCGAAAAAAAGACGGTAATCACACCGAGGAACAAATAAATCAATTGCCGATCAATAAAATAAAACGGTGCGTTAAACCTATAATCACCATACGGAATTGATGCCGAACCAATCATCGTTGTGCCGATGCAAATCAGCGTAATCACGCTAAACATCAACACACGGCGAGCTGTCAACTCATCCGCAAGTGAAGGGATCGAAATAAGACCTTTCCAAAAAGCACCTAATCGAGATTGAACGTCTGTTACTGCTTTAGAAACCATGTCCCATCCCTACTTCATCCTGCTTAACGTAACCACTAATTGATAATTTAATAAAGCCTAATTTGATAAAACCAGTTGTTCAAACTGCGTACCGCGATCTTCATAATTTAAGAACATATCAAAACTTGCACAGGCTGGCGACAACAATACCGCATCGCCCGATTCACATGCTTCACGACTTAAACGTAAAGCATCTTCCAGTGTTTTTGCATGAACCAACGCTACATGATGCTCTGCTAACGTCGCTTTCAATGCCGCCTCAATAATCGGCGCATCTTCACCAATCGACACCACGACTCGCGCAAACTTACCTAACGGCAATGCCAAAGGTTTAAAGTCCTGCCCTTTACCCACACCACCCAGAATCACCGCCAATTTACCACTTGGCTTACTAGCCACTGTCGATGTCAGTGCAGCGCCTAGACCTTCGATTGCAGCCAATGTTGCACCGACGTTTGTGCCTTTGGAATCATTATAAAAACGAATGCCTTGTTGTTCAGCGACAAATTGGCAACGATGCGCCAAACCAGCAAACTCACGTAAAGTTTGGAGCATCGCATCCATTGGCAAGCCAACGGCTTCACCTAGTGCTAATGCAGCTAAGGCATTAGCGGCATTATGACTGCCCTGAATTTTCATCTCGCGCGTCGCCAGCAAACGTTTGCGACCTTTTGCCAACCATACCGTGCCATCAAGATCACGCAATATACCAAAATCATTCATATCAGGCGCGTTTAAACCGAAGCTACGCATTGGCGTATTATCGGCAATCAATGGACGCGTCAGATTGTCATCGCGATTAACCACATAGCTCTGACATTGTTGGAACACACGGTGTTTTGCCGCATGATAACCCAGCATATCGTCATAGCGATCCATATGATCTTCGCTAATATTCAGTACGACGGCGACCGCCGCAGCAAGATTTGAGGTCGTTTCCAACTGAAAACTGGATAACTCTAATACGATTAATTCTGGGTCATTATTCAGAAGCTCTAACGAAGGCGTCCCGAGATTACCGCCCACTGCAACACGTAACCCAGCTTTGACCGCCATTTCACCGACTAAAGTCGTGACTGTGCTTTTAGCATTTGAACCGGTAATAGCTACAATCGGCACAGCAGTTGCGCGGCGTAGCAATTGAATATCTCCAATCACTGAAACGCCTTTTTCAATCGCGGCTTGAATCGCAGGTTCAGACAACGCCAAACCAGGACTTAAAATAATTTCATCGGCATGACATAACAGCGCTTGGTCTAAACCACCCAAATGACACGCAACGCCATCAGGCAAATCCACCAACCCTGGCGGATCAAGTCGGGTATCTGTCACTGCAACTTTATAGCCTTGCTTAACCAAATAGTGCACAACCGATACACCAGTCTTGCCTAATCCAGCGACAACTTTTAAGCCACCACGCTGTATTAACATGTCGTGCTCCTCGTATGGTTCATAAAAAACGAATGATTGCTAAAACGAATGATTGCATATCAATTAGCGACGATTGAGAAAGCCACTATCTTGCAACAAGGACATTGTCACGCCACCTTCAGATAGCCCGCCATTGCCAACAGTATCCGCAGCGCGATCACCCAACATCAGACGCTCTAAATAACGTGCCAAAACGTCCACTTCCAAATTCACTAAACTACCGACTTTCCAATCATCGATCGTCGTGTGATTTGCAGTATGTGGGACGAGATTCAAGCTCAAGGTTGCGCCGCTCAGTTGGTTAATGGTCAGACTAATGCCATCCACCGTCACCGAGCCTTTCTCAGACAAATATCGCGCTAATTCACGTGGCGCACGCACTTCAAAATACAACGACCGCGCATCATTCCGCTGGACAACAATCTCACCCATGCCATCCACATGACCACTGACGATATGACCACCTAAACGCGTGGTTGGTAATAATGCTTTTTCTAAATTAACCCGCGTACCCGCTTTCCATTGACCCAAGGTCGTGCGACGCAAAGTCTCACCCGACACATCCGCCACGTAATAATCAGTACCCATCTCTACGACGGTCAGACAAATACCATTGGTTGCGATCGAATCACCGAGATGTACGTCATGCATTGATAATGCAGTGCCTTTGCTCTGAGGGCTTGTCGTCTGGATTGTCACGCGCACATCACCACCTTGTGGCGTAATGGCTCGGACTAATCCCACAGATTCTATAATTCCAGTAAACATAATGATCCTAAATGACTAAACATTAACGACAAAGCCTAAACGACTGATCTTTAAGCTTATGGTTACGTAATCACGCATTCACACACTTAAACACACATTAGCAACACGAACAACGAACATAACGTCCATCATTTAAACAGTTTCTAAGCCAATACTGAACACAAGCCAGATATGCCCGTGCTGCTGTATATATTAACTGAATGACAGCGCTAAATCTCTTAAGAATGGTAAAACCATGACAAGTGAAGTACGGAAATAAATGCAGAAAACCAATTTTTCAATTTTGTTTTAAAACTGTTTTATCCAAGGAGTTCCTCATGAAAAACATCATGATTATAAGTGCACTTGTACTCTCTATTGCAGGAATCTCGACTGCGCAAGCAGATCCACAATGGCGTGGACAAAACAACCAGAATCAACAAACCGATAACCGTGGCAATGATAATGGCAACCGCCATGACAATGACCGTGGTAACCGCAATGACAACAATGATCGCGGTAATCGCCATGATAACGGAAACCGTTA
>JANYEL010000115.1 GCA_025363155.1 Moraxellaceae bacterium | reverse complement strand
ACATTGGTTGATGCGGATTTGACGGTTTTGGATATTGATCATGTGATTCTACACCGTACACTGGGCATGGTTTGGCATCCGCAACGCACCTTATCGAAGGCGGCAAGGACATTGAAAGATGGTTATTTTTAATAAGCTCATTTAAACATCATTTTTTGAATTTTTATTACCAAAGTTACACAAGCAATCTTTTTATCGAGGACGCTAACCTTTTACAATCAAACTAATTTATGCATGAATTTATCCGCGTGCCTTTTATGCTGGTCTAGTTGCTGGCAAACACGCAGAGATGGATTTGAAATACTTTAGCGTTAACATTTTATTCATTTGAATATTTTCTATTTTTACATCTACAAGTTGAGCGGCAATGCCCATTAATCAAAGCAATCGAATCTCTACTCTCGAGTTGGCAATGCGTGCATTTGCAATGTGCTCTTCGCTTTCAGTGGCGATTGGCGTTGCTATGCCTGCTCAAGCAGCAGATGGCGATTTTATCGATGCCCAACGCGCTGCGCGATCACGCGATTGGCAAGCACTTGATATCTATCGGGAGCAAATGCACACCAATCTCCTTGCGCCCTACCCTGAATACTGGCAATTAAACACCAATCTGGTGCAGCAACCACCCCAAGCAATTAACACATTTCTAGAACGCTACCCAAACTCTGCCATTAGTGAAAAACTCCTCGGCGACTATATTGAAGCCAAAGCACGTGCGGGTGATTTTACAGCGATTAAACCCCTCGTTACGCGCCTCACCAATCCTGATGATAATGAAACTTGTGCGGTTGCACTCGCCAACTCAGCCAATGGTGACGTATTGGCGCTCTCTGCGCTGCGTACCGATGTATGGCTGAAAACGGGTAAAATCACTGATCTCTGCGCGGCAGTTGCCGATCAACTCTTAATCAGTCCACTGATGACCGATGATGATCGAGTACAACGCTTAAAAACCTTATTGCGTGCTGGGCAAACCGGTCGCGCATTGTCAGTAGCTAGCCGTTTAAATCTCCCTTTAGATTCATCAAAATTATCGAGCATCGCCGCGTCACCCTCGTTTTATTTAGCCGATGCGCCGACCGCGAACTTGCAAGATCAGATGTATTACATCTATGCAGTGGGACGTTTAGCAGCAGAAAATCCAGATGCCGCAAACGACCAACTGACTCGTGATAAAGATCGCCTACCCGCCGCAACGCTGCAATATGGCTATCGTATTCTCGCGATGAACTACGCAACCAACATCACCAAGTATGGCTTTGATCAACGCGTGGTGACGTGGTTTGATCGCAGTCTAGGGACAGCGTTTAGCGATGAAGAGGCGGATGCTTACGCCCGTACGGCGATTCGTTTCAGCCAATGGAATAGTTTGCTGCGCGCCTTAGATGCCATGAGTATCGAAAAACAAAACGAACGCATCTGGCGCTACTGGTTTGCTCGCGCAACCGAATCACGTGAAGATGCACAAGCCAAACAAGTCGTTCGCACATTTTATACCGCGCTTGCAGCAGATGATGATTATTACGGACTGTTGGCTCGAGATCGATTGGGTATTGCCTTCAATCAACTCAAACAGACTTATCTGCCGAGTTCAGCTGATTATCAACGCATGAAAAACGACGTTAATTTTCAACGTGCATTTACATTACGTAGTATCAATGCCGATGCGGAATATTCGAATCGCGAATGGAATTGGGCTGTTCGCCAAGCCTATCTCAATCAAGATGACGGCATGATTCTCGCGGCGGCTGAACAGGCGAATCAAATGAGTTGGTTTGACCGTGCCATCTACGCTGCCGAACGCACCGTCAATCTGCACAATGACAAACTGCGTTATCTCACGCCGTTCCGTGATTTAACCGAACGTTATAGCCTGCAAGTGGGACTCGATCCAGCATGGGTGTATGGCTTGATTCGTCAAGAAAGTCGTTTTGTGATTAAAGCCAAATCAAACGTGGGTGCAGGCGGCCTCATGCAAGTCATGCCTTCTACGGCACGTTGGGTTGCTAACCGAATGGGAGAACCCTTCCAACAGTCGCAACTATCCGACATGGATACCAACATCCGTTACGGCACGTTTTATTTAAATCACATATATGGACAGTTGGGCAATCAGCCAGTTTTAGCCACTGCGGGATATAACGCAGGACCGTTGCGCGCAAAACGCTGGCAACCGACTAACGCACCACTTGCGGCAGATCAATATGCTGAAACGATTCCATTCTTGGAGACGCGCGATTATGTCAAGCAAGTGATGACCAATGCCGTGCATTACGGACTGATCTTCAATCAAGGGTCACAGTCACTCAAGAAGCGTATGGGGATCATTCCGATGCCGACGAGTGAAGTTATTGTCGGTCCTTAGCAATAATTGTCGGTTTATAGCATTTTGAGTCAGGTTTTAGGGGCACAGTTCACGGAAATCTATACTGTTCCCCAACAAACACTTGCTACTGTTTAACAATCACACGCCCTAGAATATAAGTATGAATCCAGTACCTAACAGAACGACCAGAACGCGACAAGGAAGTCTGCGTACTATGCGTGATGGGTGTAATAATATGCGGCGACTTATGCGAGCTTGTACACGTCAAGTGATGGGCAAAATTTTGCGGAATGAGAATTCAATCGCGAAAAGTCGTTCTATTGCTGATGTATCCAAAACCAACGCATCCCCATCAGTTCAGGTCAACTTTCATACCCAACATCCCGCGCTTACACAAACGCAGGCTTCACTTGCATCGCGAAAATCATTATTCAACCAAATGACGATGAGTCTGATTGTCGGTACGTTATGTGGACTGTTCAGTATCACCGTCTATGCGGATGAAACGGCAAGTCCACCGTCTAGCTTTACCTTGATTATTCGCATGACGCCTGCAGCCTGTGCGCTTGACCCAGCGCTGCAAAAGTTACGTCAATGCCAAGATGGTTTCACCCTCACGATTTCAAGCCTGCAAGCCGAACGTGCAAGTGGTAAACGTTTAGAGAACTGTAGTCGCGATCAAACTAATCTTTCGCCATTACAAGAGCGTGTTGTCGAACGTGTGATGCCCGACAAACAACTTCGGGATGAAGATTGGCAACGTAATGGCTCATGCACAGGCATGACCCCTAATGTCTACTTTCGAACCATTGCGACCTATGCACAGCGCTTGAAAATTCCTTCAGAATTAGCCTCGCCGCGCGATACCGTACTGACCAAAAGTCATATCATTAGCAAGCTACAACAGCTCAATCCTGGTCTCACAGAGAAAAGTTTATTGCTCCGCTGTACTGTAGAACCTGGCCGCGATTTGCCCGTACTCACTGAATTGCGCTCATGCTACAACACACAAGGTCAATACGACTCTTGCCCAGCATACGTCAAATCAAATTGTCCAAGCAGTGTGGTGATTCTAGCTGCGCCTTAATTCGACGATTTGCACGTCGAATTTGATCTCTTTTTTATTAATAATAAAAACTACAACGTCCGATAAAAGCTCACATTTCTAAACTCATTCGCCTCATCGAGATCAGGCCATGTCGATGCACTACGCTCGCCTTCTTTGACATACTGCGGATGACTAAAGTTCTTCACCCGCGAATCTGCCACCCAGACTTCTTTTCCAAACCGCAAAAACTCATCCAAGAAAAAGCGATTGCTTTGGTCATACAACACGTCTGCGGCAAGCAACACATCAACCTGCTCATCCAGCTGATACAGGTCAGCTAAATATTCCAAAGTGACGTTATTGAGTTCGGCATTTTCACGACAAGATGCCAAAGACACCAAATCAATATCACAAGCAATCACCCGCGCCGCGCCTGCCAATTTTGCCGCAATCGCAACCACACCAGAACCTGCACCAAAATCTAAAACCGTCTTGCCTCGCACGCGCTCAGGCTCAGCGAGCAACCACTGCGCCATCGACAACCCCGACGCCCAGCAAAAGATCCAATAAGGCGTATCACTCCAAATCCGTCGAATGACCTCATCATCCATCCGTTCTGTCGGCAGATCAGGTGGAATCAGCCATAGATCAATCGACGTATTCGGCAAAGTCTGCCGTAGCAAACTCGAATCGGGAATCACCTGATGTAACGCATCAAGCAAATGCTGTGGTGCTAGTGACAATTCTTGCAAATCAGACATCAACGATTAACCCAATGCTTTTTCTGCAGCTTCCACAGTCTGACGAATCAGCGTGGTAATGGTCATCGGTCCTACACCACCTGGTACTGGCGTATACGCGCTCGCGATCTGCTCAATACCCACTAGCTCAATATCACCAACACCACCACCTTCGCGTGGATGGAAACCTGCATCAACGACCACAGCGCCTTGTTTAATCCAATCTTTCTTAATCAATTCTGCTTTACCGACTGCACCAACCACAATATCGGCTTGTTTTACCAATTCGGAAAGGTTCTTAGTCCGTGAGTGGCAAATCGAGACAGTAGCATTGGCAGCAAGCAGCATCATCGCCATTGGTTTACCCAAAATCGCGCTACGACCGACCACAACCGCATGTTTGCCTTCGATTTGAATACCATTCTCGGTTAATAACGTCATGATCCCTTGTGGCGTCGCTGAGCCATAAGCAGATTCTTCCATGCTCATACGACCAAAACCTAAGCAGGTCACACCATCTACGTCTTTAGCCAACGCAATCGCATCAAAACACGCGCGTTCATCAATCTGCTCAGGCACAGGATGTTGTAACAGAATCCCATGCACGTCTGGATTGGCATTCAGCTTCGCAATTTCGGCAAGTAATTGTTCAGTCGTTGTCGATTCTGGTAATTCTAATTTTAATGACTGCATACCCACGCGAGCACAGGCATTTCCTTTCATGCGTACGTATGTTGCGGAAGCGCCATCATCGCCAACCAAAATCGTCGCTAAAATCGGTGTACGACCTGATTTTTCTTTGAGTGCCGAAACACGAACCTGTAAATCAGCTTCTATTTGTTGTGCAAGTGCGCGACCATTCAATAACGTTGCCATGAAAATGCTCCAAGAAGATCAAAATTTGGCACGTATAATACCGCATGCAGCAGGGCTTAGAGTGCAATTCGCGTCTGAAGGTTGTTTTTTTGGGCTATTTCAAGCTTTCTACGCTTGTTTTTTTAAGACCACCTGCTAATATGTGCCTCCTTGGCTGGATAGCAAAATGGTTATGCCGCGGATTGCAAATCCGCTGACGCCGGTTCGATTCCGGCTCCAGCCTCCATAATTTTAGGATTCTGGTTTTAAACGAAAGTTTTTAACGAGGATTAGCTGTAAAAAACCCATCTGCCCAGATGGTGAAATCGGTAGACACAAGGGATTTAAAATCCCTCGCCTTCGGGTGTGCGGGTTCAAGTCCCGCTCTGGGCACCATATTGT
>JANYEL010000020.1 GCA_025363155.1 Moraxellaceae bacterium | reverse complement strand
TCGTTGATCGGACAGAAACTCCGATCAACTCTGCTGTGCTAGATGCCGTAAAATCGAGAGCAAAACATCGAACAAGTTGTCTAAATTTGGCTTCTGTGATTCTTGAACGGCGATAGTACCTATTTTTCGTTTCCATCTTAGGAAGTTACCACACTTTAAATTGTGCTTAACTTCCTAAGACCCTTTTTTATTAATGTAGCTATTATAAATTAATATGAAATTAATATACTTATTAATTACCTCTTAAAAGATATTAAATACAAAAAAATATCTTTAAAAAATATAAATCATCAGCAAAACTAGAAGAAGAGCTCGATTGCTTTCACTCATTCTTTCAATCAAGAAAAATTTAAGCAACTTCACTCAACGTCCTCATTTCCATATATCATCGCAAATAGAAAAAAGACCAAGGAATCATAATGCTGGCGAATCCCGCAACGCGTGGCGCAAGTTACGCAATCATTGTTCTCACTATAATGAATTTGCTCAATTACTTAGATCGTTACGTCCCCAGCGTAGTTAAAGATCTCTTTAAACATGATCTACATCTAACCGATTTCCAGACGAGCTTACCGATAACGGGTTTTGTCATTGTTTATATGATTTCGAGCATCATTTTTGGTGCGATGGCAGATCGTTTTCCTCGTAAATATTTAATTGCTGCGGGTGTTGTCATTTGGTCGATTGCAACTGCACTTGCAGCTTTTGCGACTGGATTTTGGACGTTTATGCTTGCGCGAGCACTTGTCGGAGTTGGTGAAGCGGCTTACGCAACGATTGCTCCCGCATTGCTCAGTGACTTTTTCCCACCTGAAAAACGCAATAAAATTCTGACGATTTTTTATGTGGCGATTCCCGTTGGTTCGGCAATGGGTTTTATTCTCGGTGGTATGTTGGGGCAAACTTACGGCTGGCGTGCGGCGTTCCTTATTTGCGGTATTCCAGGGATTTTAATGGCGCTGCTTGCGCTATGGATTAAAGATCCTGGTCGAGGTCGCTATGACAACGATGCAGCGGTGACGCCACCGAAATGGGCTGAAGCACTTGGATTACTGTTACGCAATCGTGAATACATGCTGATTGTCGCGGGCTATACAGCAGTGACATTTGCAGCAGGCGCACTGGCAGATTGGTTCCCAACGTTCTTACAACGTCATCGTGGAATGTCAATTGAAGCCTCTGGGCATTACGTCGGGATGTCAGCGGTTGTCGGTGGTTTGCTTGGAACGGTTGCGGGTGGTTTTCTCGCGGATTATTTAAAGAAATACACACGCCAATCCTATATGGCGTTATCGGGCTGGTCGATGCTGCTGGCGACAATCTTTGGTTTCTTTGCGCTGACCTTACATGATCCGATGGCGGCAATCGTCATGCTGTTTGGTGCCCAGTTCTTCTTATGGTTTTATAACGGCCCCGTCAATGCAACGCTTGCCAATTGTGTTCCGAGTAGCCTACGTGTGCGTGCTTTTGCGTTTACGATTTTGTCCATCCACTTACTTGGTGATGCGATCAGCCCAACGATTGTCGGTTTGGCATCTGACTTTATTGGCTTGCAAATGGCCCTACAGCTTGTGCCAATTGCAATGGGGATCGGTGCGTTGATTTGGTTGTATACGTGGCGGAAATTGCCTGAGCGTATGGATGTTTAACTGAATAGCAGATTGAAGGGTTATAGAGCTTGTCGAAATATCGAAATGAGTGAGGCTAAAAACTCACTTTGACAAGCTCTGTGAACTGAATCACTCACTTAATAGTACCTGTAAAATTCAGGTTAACTTTGAAATACTGACACCAACGCTAACGATACTTGATTTTGTTCAGCGCCAAGCCCAACAAAAAAACGATATAACAGTGGAACAAAAACTTTAGGAATGCTGCTCTGTATTTCAAAATATCCAGCTAACTCAAGCAAGACATAACCATGAACCAGTACCCACCATTCATTCGCAAGGTGGAACGCATTGCCCTGATGAATAGTGCATTCATCAATGAGTCGCTGTAGTGTTTGAACCACCAAATCAAGCGTGTATTTACCAGCGTTCAAATTATCTGGCTGAATGGGTCTAAATTCTCCCAATGTAATTGCACCAAACATAATTTTATATAAGGCAGGATGTTTTCTTGCATTCCGCAAATATGCATCCGTTAAACCCGCAAGATGCACCAGTGCGTGATCTGAACTTTCAACTTGCTTCATTTCTTCCCAGAGTAAGCTGAAACCAGATAACACCAATTCATTCACTAAGTTTTCTATTGATCCAAAGCGGGTATAAACCGACATCGTGGTTGTGCCTGCCGCTGTAGCAATTTTTCTTGTCGTTAAGCTACCAATACCTTCCTCTGCAAGTAATCGTGCAGCGGCATCTAAAAGCCTGTTTTTCATTGTTTGATCTGATGGCGCTGTAGTCATATGTCCTCTAGATTTTAAAATAATAATAATAATAATAATAACAGTAGTTATAACATATGTTATAGTGCGGAAAATATGATCAAAGGCACCTTTGTATGAATCTAATACTTAAACGCAACCTTGCTAAGTTTTCTTGGCTATTGATTCTATTGCTCTGCTTGGTATTCGGCCCTTTGGCTATGGAAAATTTTGTACATTTTTTCACAGCAGATGCACCTAGACTTTGGCTCCATCTCTTCACTTGGGTGGCAGGCGAACACCACACCATGGGGCCAGGTTCGGAGGAAGTCTTACAGCATACAGTCTATATGAATTCGCGGGTGTCTATGCTTATTCACACAGTTGCAGGTGTAACTGCTATTATATTGTTTGCATTACAATTTTATACGCCATTTCGTAAAAAATATCCAGATATACACCGCACTATAGGCAAAGTCTTGTTCACCATTGTGTTCATTTCCATGATGGGAAGTATGTCGTTTTTAATTGCGACAGGGCCGCAGAAATCATTCGATGGCTTACCATTCTATTTGCAACTATGGTTACTAGCACTGGGAACATTGTTTTCTATCACCTTGGGCGCGATTGCAATTAGTAAAAAACAGATAAAAATGCATCAAGCAGCGATGATATTTTGTTTTACGCTGCTGCTTTCTGCGCCAGTGTTAAGAGTCGAATGGTTGTTTATTGGCGGATTCACACATGTTACCCACCAAGTCTCCAACTTTTTTAGCGCGTTGATATTCGGCTATTTGGCGGTTCCTTCCGCAATTGCCGCAACGCGAATCACAGACTTTAGAAAATCGACTTCATTGCCCGCGGATTTCACTGTTTTTAAAGCGATTGATCGACTGATTATGGCAGTGGGTATTTTGGCTACAGTGCTCGTTGGCGTAAAATATGCGATAGATATCGGCGTTGTGACTGCGGTTACTCTGTGTCTGATTATTATCGCAACGGGTACATTTTTAGCTTATTTTGCGGCATTGATTGCATCGATTCGTGCTAAAAATGAGATTGCCGTGAAGGAGTGGCGGATTCATATCCTCGCTTACTTTATTTCACCAATCGTTTTTTTAGTCTTCTGGCAAATCCTCTGTTACTTTACAAGCTCGTATGGGGCTTTTGAAGCAGCTAGTTTTACAGCGCCAGCGCTTACATTCGCAACAGGTTATCTGCTGATGGCACTGAATCGCAAAGTGAATCGCGGTCAATAGGACGAAAATAAACAATTAAGTTATATTTTTCGTTTCCTAAAAATGACTTGGAGCTGTACATTTTACGAGATTGTCATCTTATTTCATTAAGTTACTAAAATCGTCAATAGACACAAGCAATGTCTTCTGACGCCACCACTAAAAAAAGGAAAAATCATGTCTACACAAGCCATTGCCGAATCATCAGCCATTGTAGAAGGTCAATTATTTAGTACCAAAATCGATAATGAAGCGATCATTGTCACTCGCGTCAATAATGAACTGAAAGCCTACTCAGCCAAATGCCCTCATATGGGTCTGCCACTTAGTAAAGGCAAAGTTGAAAGCGGTACGCTTACCTGTAAATTTCACGGTGCAGAATTCGACCTAGCCACTGGTAATAATGTTAAGTGGGTTGACTCCTTCCTTGGCCTGTCATTACCTAAATTCACCCACGACATGCTCGCCATGGGCAAAAAACCCTGCGGTCTGAAACACTACAACGTCAGTGAACAAGATGGACAAGTTTATCTGAGCGTACAAGCCTAAAGCGTCTCGACTCGCTAATTTAGAGGTTATTTCAAGTAACCTCATTTAGCTTGTCGATATATGCAGGTCTAGAAACCCTCACTTCGACACGCTCAATTTACTTATTGATATTTCCATTCAAATCATAACGTTTCACTTCTTACGTGCTGAGCTTATTTGGGCTAGGATTATACCCATACTCATTGCCACAAAATAACGCTCATGACGACTATCAAAGCAAGCTTTAATTTTCCTAAACAATATCCGCTTTATTTGGCAAATCGCCCAGTAACTTCCAGCGAATGGCTCTACGTTACAGATAAATATACTCATCAAACTGTGACCCAAGTTGCGTTGGCTGATGATGCGATTATTGCACAAGCTATTGCAGCGGCGGTGAAAGCTGAAAAGCCAATGGCTCAGCTAAAGACTTACCAAAAACAAGCGATTTTGTTGCATTGCGTTAAAAGGTTTACTGAACGCTACGATGAATTGGTGGAAGTACTGATTGTTGAAGGTGGTAAATCGCTCAATTCAGCAAAAGGTGAAGTGTTACGTCTGATTAGCACATTTCAACTTGCAGCCGATGCCGTCACGCAGCTCGATAAAGGTTCTGTGATGCCACTAGATGTGACACCAACTGCAGGCGCATACCGCGGGATGACGCAGCGTGTGCCTGTGGGTGCTGTGTCGCTTATTAGTCCATTTAATTTTCCACTCAATCTTACAGCACATAAGATTGCACCCGCGATTGCGGCAGGTTGTCCATTTGTATTGAAACCAGCGAGCTTAACACCTGTCAGTGCACTGATTATGGCGGAAGTTTTGGCAGAGACCGATTTGCCGATTGGGGCATTTTCGATTTTGCCATGTCATCGAGAAGGTGCTGATTCATTGGTGACGGATGATCGTTTTAAATTACTCAGCTTCACAGGTTCCGATCAAGTCGGCTGGGATATGAAAGCGCGAGCAGGGCGTAAGAAAGTCGTACTTGAGTTAGGCGGCAATGCTGCTGTGATTGTCGAACCAGACACGGATATTGATGCCGCGCTTGATCGTTTAATAACGGGTGCGTTTATTCAATCTGGTCAGGTGTGCATTAGCGTTCAACGCATTTTGGCACATCAAGACATTTACGATGAGTTGAAGACAAAATTCGTGGCGCGCGCGAGCAAACTCAAACCAGCCGATCCGCATTTAGCGGATACCGTGATTGGACCAATGATTAAAGAAAAAGAAGCACTACGACTTAAAGGTTGGATTGATGATGCCATCAAACAAGGCGCAACGCTTTTAGCAGGCGGTCATTTAAATGGCGTCATGCTGGAAGCAACAGTGCTTGAGAATGTACCTGACGCATCTGATGTTTATCAAAATGAAGCTTTTGGCCCAGTCGTGATTTTAGAAAAATATTCAACATTTGAAGAAGCCGTAGAGTTAGTCAATCAAAGTCGTTTTGGTTTACAAGCAGGTGTCTACACCCAAAATCTCACTAAGATGCTCAAAGCATGGGATGAACTCCATGTCGGCGGTGTGATTATCAATGATGTGCCGACTTTCCGCGTCGATAACATGCCCTATGGCGGTGTCAAAGACAGTGGTTTGGGGCGTGAAGGCATTCGTTATGCAATTGCAGACATGATGGAAGAACGAGTATTAGTGATTAAGCAGTGATGAATGATTAAGCAATCGCGATAACCATCGCCAAAAATCCACTCATACCGAGTGGATTTTTTTCATCTGGGAAATTCGATCTAGAGGTTTATAGGCATGTTATTGCCCATTTATAGGCAATATTGACTTCTAAAGACAGATATTGGCACCCAAAGACAAGCGTTGATAGTTTCTAATACTGACATCTGTGCATCTTGATGAACTTTTAATGAAAGTTTTTATTCGATGCAAAACAACAAATCACGGAGTCTGATGATATGGAAGTCCACAGGGCGTTCCATCTCGTTTCGTGTATGTAATAGAAAGATTCTGATTCAGTGAAATAGATAAGGTGAATGGTTAGTGAAAAAAGTATCTCCAAATGCAGTAGCAAAAACCACTCATCACGATGTCGTGATTGTGGGTAGCGGTTTTTCTGGTCTTGGTATGGGCATTTTCCTGAAGAAAGCAGGACGCCATGATTTTGTGATTCTAGAAAAAGCAGGCGATATTGGCGGAACTTGGCGCGATAATCATTACCCTGGCGCAGCATGTGATGTTCCGTCACATATGTATTCTTATTCGTTCGAACAAAATCCGAATTGGTCACGTTTTTATTCAGGTCAGGCAGAAATTTTAGCCTACATGAAAACCTGTGCTAAAAAATATGACCTCATGCCAAATGTCCGTGTGAATAGCGAGCTGGTTGAGTCACGTTGGGATGAGACCAATCATATTTGGCACCTCACAACGGCTGATGGCAGTAAGCTGACTGCGCGTGTCGTGGTTTCTGGCATTGGCGGTTTAAGTCGTCCAGCCTTACCGAATGTAAAAGGGCTGGAAAGCTTTGAAGGAACGACATTCCATTCTGCGCAATGGAATCATGATTATGATTTAACAGGCAAGCGTGTAGCTGTGATTGGAACTGGTGCAAGTTCAATCCAGTTTGTACCGCAAATTGCTGGAAAAGTTGGCAAGTTAGTGCTGTTTCAACGCACACCACCTTGGTTAGTGCCAAAACCAGATGGTCTGATTCATGACAATGTAAAAAAGCTATTCAAATTCATTCCAGTCACGCAGCGCATGTTTCGTAGCAGTATTTATTGGCAAGCTGAAGGTTTTGCATTGGGCTTCATCAATCCAAAATTGATGGGCGTGATTGAAAAACTGGCGCGCTGGCATTTGGCTAATCAAGTCAAAGATCCCGTGTTACGTGAAAAATTAACACCGAATTACACGATCGGTTGTAAGCGTGTTTTATTCTCGAATAACTATTACCCAGCGCTGAGCCGCGAGAATGTTCAAGTGGTTGCGGCTGGCGTCCAAGAAGTTCGCGCTCACAGTGTGATCGATGCGAATGGCGAAGAGCATGAAGTTGATGCAATTATTTGTGGCACTGGATTTGATGTGCATGATCCACTAGGACCTTTGCATATTTATGATCGTGAAGGCATTGAAGTACGTCAGCGTACTGGTGGTTTAAGTGCATACTTGGGAACAACACTGAAAGGTTTACCAAACCTATTCATGTTACTGGGTCCTAATACGGCACTAGGTCATAACTCGATTATTTTTATGATTGAGTCGCAGATTAAGTATGTGATTCAGTGCTTAGATGAAATGGATCGCCATAACGCCGTTGCGATTGAAGTAAAACCTGCCGCTCAAGATGCCTACAACGATAAGATTCAAGAAGAATTGAAGCGTATGGTGTGGAGTGAAGGCGGCTGTAAAAGTTGGTATCTCGATAGCGAAGGTAAAAACGTCACGATTTGGCCTGGATTCACATGGCGCTATTGGATGAAAACGCGCACGCCAAATTTTAGAAACTTCACTTTCAAAAAGAGTGTAGCAAGCTAAAAAAGTGATCATAGACGTCAGTTTATGCTGTTGACAGTACAGTAGGTAGGTATATCTTGTACTACATCAGCATCGATTTACGGTAAGGGTTGTAGAATGAGTGTGGATACGGAATCTGAGCGTTGGTTGTTCCCTTTGCACTACATCGACCTTGTCGAGTCAATGATTTCAGCTCGACAGGGTGATACTTCACAGGTCTATACCACTATTGGTTTGACCCGTGAAGTGATCCAGCAACAACCAGATCGTTTACTGACGCTCAGTCAGTTTAAAAACTTGATTTCGCTCTGTATTGATAATCTTCGCTTAAATGGCGAATTGCGTTTTGAACAGATATTGCACTATTTACCAGTGACGGCACACGGCTTGATTGGTATGGCCTGCATGACTGCGGATACGATGGGCGATGCGCTGGATATGGCGCTACGATATTTTCCATTATTGTTGCCAGCGTTTGAGTTATCGCGTGAAGATTTAAGTCATGAAGCGCATATTAATATCAAACGTAATCATGATTTTGGATCACCGGCAAATGAGTTATTAACTGAATTAATCGTGGGCAGTATCGGACGAATGGCTCAGTTTGCAAGTGGTACCAAATTGAATTTGCAAGGCGCGGTGAAGTTTAGGATGAAAATTCAATTCTCTCATCCATCCACGGAAAGTTTAGATGGATTTGCCGCGCACTTTGGTTTTCCAGTGATGTTTGATAGTCTGGAAAATAAATTTATAGTGTCACGTGAAGTCTTGGATCAGCCCGTACTGACCAGCAATGCAGCAACAAGAATGACTCTTGAGGCATTGCTGGATCAGCAGATGCAAGCGCGACCACAGCAGTTTTTGATGAGCCGTCGTGTGCGTGCAATGTTGAAACAGGCTTTATTGAATGGTCATGTGTTGAGTGCAACAGAAATCGCAAGTGAGTTGGCGATGTCTGTACGAACTTTAAGTCGTAGACTGGGTGATGATGGCGTTTCATTATCCTCACTCATCGAAGAAGTGCGAATTGAGCGGGCGGATTTACTGTTAACCAGCAGTGATTTACCGCTCATTAAAATGTCACAGCAGCTTGGTTACAGTGATATTTCTGCATTCTCTCGAGCGTTTAAACGAGTGAAAGGATATACACCGAGTGAGTTACGTAAAAACTTATTAGATGCAAATTGAACACCGTTTTATTCAGTTATAAGTAGGAGTGTCATGATGAGTACTTTATCAGTTAGCAAATTTACAGGGAAAAGCAAACAGGCTTCTCATACAGTCAACAGCCTGATTCCTCGTAAGGTCAAGTTTGATTGGATGAATACACCGCTTGAATGGATTCCAGGTCAACCGTTCGCCAGTCACTTCATCAATGAAATCAATACGATTCTTCCAGCTGGTGAATTTTGGTTTTGTCGTTTGTATAACAAAGCATTGCCACTAGTGACTGATGAAAAATTGCGAGAAGACGTGCAAATGTTTATCCGCCAAGAAGCGATGCATGCTCGTGCTCATGGCAGTGCAATTGCTGAATATTTAAAAGCGCATAACGTCGATACCGATCGTAATAGCAAGATCATGGATTTGTTATTCGATAAATTATTAGCAGACGAACCGTTGGGTCTGAAAGTTCCTAAGCTATTGGAAAAACGCTGGTTACTTGCGCGTCTAGGCGTGGTTGCAACCATTGAACATATGACCTGTGTTTTGGGTAATTATGTTTTAAGAAATAAAACATGGGATGAAGTCGGGGCTGATCCAGTATTACTTGATTTGCTGCGTTGGCATGGCGCGGAAGAAGTAGAGCATCGCAGTGTAGCTTTTGATTTATATCAACATTTAGGTGGAGATTATCTGTCGCGCTACTATTTATCACTCATTGCTGTGCCTGCTATTTTAGGTATTTGGGTCGATGGTGCCGCTAACTTTATGGGACAAGATCCGCTGTATGCGGCTAAAAAACCAAGTGTGTTTAAACCTTGGGTATGGCTACAGTGGGCGAAAGAAAGTAAAACTGGCCATTTACCACATCCTTTGTGGTTAATTGCTCAACAAGCTTCGTACTTTAGTCCTTGGTATAACCCTGTGAAAGAAGGTTCGACAGAAGAAGCTCTGGCTTATTTGAATAATTCACCAGCAGCAAAACGCGCGCAGGAAATGATGAGATATTCGTAAGTTACCATCGTTCTGTAAGCGGTAAAAACACTCATAGCAATGAAAATTCTATGAGTGTTTTTTTATGACACAAAGTTCAACTTTTGAATGTGGTATCTTTCATTCATCATTCTATAAGCGTATGACATCGGCTCATCTTGAGCATGAAAAGGATTTTTTAAATGGATTTTTTAAGGTTAATACGTCAGTTACAAGGTAAAGCTGATTTTGAGGTGCAGGGTACATGTACACCTGAATTCGAGCCTCTCATCCAAGCACTCCGCCAAACTGTACCGCCTGAGACTAAGGGTGGCGTAGCGCTCGCTGTCTATTTTCGAGGTGAAAAAGTAGTTGATCTGTGGATGGGTTTACAGCAAGGCGCGACGCTTTGGAAAGAAGATACCTTGAGTCTGTCTTATTCAACGGGCAAAGGCGTGCTATCAACGCTCGTTCATATTTTGGCGAGTAAAGGTTTACTTGAATATGATCGTCCAGTCTGTGAATATTGGCCTGAATTTAAGGGGAGTGGTAAAGAAAAAATTACACTCAGGCATCTGCTGTCTCATTCATCAGGACTGCACGATATTCGTCATCTTATTGAATCTGCTAGTGTCATGCTCGATTGGAACGCGATGCTAGAAGCGTATGAGAAAGCCATTCCACGATTTGAACCTGATGCTGCAAGTGCTTATCAAGCATTAAGTTTTGGCTGGCTTGTCGGCGGTGTCATTGAAAAAGTGATGAAAGAACCGCTAGCGACGACTTTAAAACGTGAGCTTGTGCATCCACTCGGAATTGATGGTGAGGCCTATTTTGGTTTACCCAAATCTGAGCTAGGACGAGTTGCACATCCATATCGCGATCAACCGCTCACTGATTCTAAACCACGTCCCAACAAAGCCTCCCGTTCTCTATCACTCATGCAAAAAGTCATGAAAATGACAGGACAAGATCCTGCGGATGCGCGTGATGCGTTTAATCCTTACGGGATCGGCAAGTTTGATTTCTTTAGTCCAGAAGCACTGCAAGTACCAATTCCAGCAGTGAATGGTGTGTTTACTGCGCGTGCGCTGGCAAAAATTTATGCCATGCTCGCATCTGGCGGTGAGTTTGACGGTAAGCGTTATATTACTGCGCCCGTTTTTCGTAAACTGTCAAAAATCCAAAATCGTCGTCGAGATCGTGTAATGCCAATACCGATGCATTGGCGTTTGGGTTATCATCGCATCATTACGATGGGTAAGCGCGTACCCAATGGCTTCGGTCATATCGGCTACAATGGTTCTGGCGCTTGGTGTGATCCAACGCGGCAACTGAGCTTTGCTTTTGTCACCTCATTTAGCACAGAATCTATGACAGGCGATCCTCGACTATGGTGGTTGAGTCAGCGCACACTGCAAGTGGTAGATGATCTGATTAGTGGCAAATAAACATGTCAATGTATTTAAATCGTTTTAAATTTTTATCAAAAGTTTCATAGCTTTTATTATGAGTTTCAGGAAGTCGGCATGTATCAAGTTTTAGCACGTAAATATCGCCCTCGCAATTTTGCTGAGTTGGTCGGGCAGACGCACGTTTCGCTTGCGCTGGGCAGTGCGCTTGAGCGTGGACGCTTGCATCATGCTTACTTATTTACAGGCACACGCGGCGTGGGAAAAACCACCATCGCGCGAATTCTGTCGAAATGCCTTAACTGTGAAACAGGTATTACCGCTACGCCATGTGGTGTTTGTGGCACTTGTCGTGCGATTGATGAAGGTCGATTCATTGATTTGATTGAGATTGATGCGGCGTCACGGACGAAGGTCGAAGATACACGTGAGCTTTTGGATAATGTCCCTTACGCACCAACCCAAGGTCGCTATAAGGTTTATCTGATTGACGAAGTACACATGCTGTCTACACATAGTTTTAATGCGTTACTCAAAACATTAGAAGAGCCACCAGAGCATGTAAAGTTTTTGCTCGCAACAACTGACCCACAAAAGTTACCTGTAACGGTGTTATCTCGTTGTTTGCAATTCACTTTGCGTCCTTTGCCACGTCAAGAAATCCATGATCACCTTGCAGAAGTTCTTAAAAAAGAAAATATTGCATTTGATGATGCTGCGCTTTGGTTACTTGCTGAATCTGCGCAAGGTTCACTGCGTGATGCGATGTCATTGACCGATCAAGCAATTGCTTATGGTCAAGGGAGCGTACAAGGCGCGGATGTACAAGCGATGCTGGGACTTTTAGATCGTAGCCAAGTGGCGAATCTACTGCTAGCGATTCATCAAGGTCAAAGCGCACAAGTTGCAAAAATCTTATTTGATTTGTCGCAACAAGCGGTGGATGTAAGTGCTGTTTTAGATCAGCTCATCACGTTGCTACATCAAGTAGCGCTTGCGCAGTTATTACCACAACAAACTGATATAGGTACGCCAACTGAAGCGGCGATTTTGAAGAAAATGGCGACCAGTTTTGATCGTCAAGATGTGCAGTTGTATTATCAAATCGCCTTACAAGGTCGTACCGACTTGAAACTTGCCGTAACCGCACAGCAAGGGTTTGAGATGTGTGTACTAAGACTTTTGGCGTTTAGACCATTAAGGTTACATGAAACCATTAATGTCATTTCGACAGCAATTGAACCTGCTGAAATCGCTTATTTCGAAGTGGATACAAGCAGTCAATCTACTGAATTAACAGAGATTGAGTCTAAAAAAAACTCTAAAACTTTAGAAGTCTCCCGAAACGTTACTGAAACGTTTATTGCGCCAGTTATTGAAAAAACTGTTGAAGAAGTTGCGCAATTAGAATCGCCAGTTGAAGAAATTCAACCAGAGCCTGCAGTCATTACTAATGAATTAGTGGTCAATCAAATTGAAGAAACTACAGAAATCTTCGATGAAATACCACCAGAGATAGAAGCAGCTGTTGTTGCTGAAGAACCGATTGTTGAAGTTCAAATCGAAGAAGTAGTCATTGAAGAAGTTGAAAGTAATCAAGGCGGATTGTTTGCTGATGAAGAAATGCATACTGAACCTGAACACCTAGTCATTTCACCAGTCAAAGAGCTTATCGAAGAAAAAGTATCAGCCGAAGTTCAAAGTACAACGATTGCTTATGGTAATGAGTCTAAAAACTCTACATCAAGTCCATCAACACAAACGCCTTTTGAAATCCTCGCACATCCAGTTGCTGAATTATCAGGTGAATGGACACCAGAGAAATGGGAGTTCTGGTTGCGTGAGCATGCTTCGAAGGGTGAGTTATCTGGCGGCGTATTGAGTTTAGGGCAGCATGGAATGATGCGCGGCGCTATTGGTGGTGAAAGCGAATTTATGATTGCAAGAGAACATCATGTTCTCGTTTCGCAAATGCTAGATGGCTTATTAACTGCGTTAAAGGCTGATTGGCCACAAACACAACTTCAAATCATTCAATCAACACCAACAGAAATCACGCCCGTTCAACGTAAAGAAAAACGCTTAAAACAAGCGCAGATTAAGGCGCATGAACTGCTCGTGACGGATCCAGCAATTGAGCCTTTGATGACTTTGTTTGAAGGTGAAGTCGTGGAACTGGTGATGAAGGAAAGTCTGACATAATTTTATTTTAGATTTTCTAATCAAAGAGTTACTGCTTTATAAAATTAAAGCGGTAATTCTCAAAAAAACGAAAAGAAAGATTCTCTGTACTCGCAAGATTAACGTCTAAATCACCTTCTAATGGCTCAGCTTCCTCTTGATTGCTGCACCACGCATCGACACAATCGACTTGCTCAGCTTTTTCAACAAGAGACCTAATAACTTCAATAGCTTGTCGCGTAGCTTCAATGGTAGAAGTCTCTTCAGGAAACCATTCTTCAGGCTCACCGAAACCAAGTTCGACGCTTCCGCCACACAAATGTCTGAAACCACAACTGCAACCAAACTCTGCTGTTAACAACCATTTATTCTGAAAAGCTAAGTATTTTGCTTCTGGAATAAACTCATATTCTTTTGAGAATTGAAAAAATTCGTTGTTATAGATAGATAAATCTTCTTTTGTTGTAGTGCTCAAAACAGTCATGTAGCACATTCTTTTTTTCCCATTAATCGCGAACCAGCGACAATAAAGCCAGTTTCTCACGTAAATCAGCAGGAATTGCGACAGGTTTACGCGTTTCGCGATCGACAAAGACATGAACAAATTGACCCTGCGCCGTTGTCGCTTCTGCGCCTTCTTTAAACACGCCAATTTCATAATAAACAGACGAATGTCCAAGATGAGCAACTCGAAGTCCACCATCTAAACGATCAGGGAAGGCAATAGGAGAGAAATAGCTACAACCCGAATCTACCACCAAACCAATCACGTTGCCCTGATGAATATCAAGCCCACCAATTTCAATCAAATAACGATTTACAATCGTATCGAAGTAACTGTAATACATCACATTATTTACATGACCATAAATGTCGTTATCCGCCCAACGGGTTGTAATATCGGTGTACCAAACATAATCGGCGCGGATGTGCGGGGCTGGACGTGTCATGAATAAGCTGCCTGATAAATTGCTAGTGCATCCGCCTCAAGGAGCGGTCGTGGGTTGTTCATGAGTAAGCGGGTTTGTTTCATTGCATCAGCTGCAAGTGCAGGTAAATGCTCTTTTTGAATGAATTGTGATTCGCCTCTATGATCTTGAAATTTGATTTCATTCAGTTTTCTAGGTAAACCACTGTCAATGATATGTCTTTCTAAACGCGCGATGAGTTTCATTGCAAGTTCTGTATTATTACCAGCACCATTGGGTTCAAGCGTTTTAAAAAGTTCCGCGTACAAGTCTGTTGCATGTAACAAATTAAATCGCATTACTTCAATTAAAACAAGAGAGTTCGATAGTCCATGAGGAATATGAAAATGTCCACCCAACGGATAAGCCAACGCATGAACCGCCGCAACAGGTGAGTTCGCGAAGGCTTGACCCGCCATCATTGCACCGAGCAGCATATTTTCACGTGCGATTAAATTCTTCTTATCATGAATAGCCGTTTGCAAATTCTGATCTAACAAACGAAGCCCTTCACGCGCGAGCATATCTGAATAAGGATTTTTCTTAATTGCACTGGTAAACGATTCAATCGCATGAACCATCGCATCGATTCCCGTTGCTGCAGTGACATGCGAAGGTAAACCTATCGTGAGTTCAGCATCCAATATCGCAGCATCAGCCAGTAAAATTGGCGACACAACGCCCATCTTAGTGGTTTCACCTGTGGTGACGATTGCAACCGCAGTGACTTCCGAGCCAGTACCTGCAGTCGTTGGCACTTGAATCAATGGTAAACGTTTACCAGTGACGTTATTGACGCCATAAATTTCAGTGATATTTTGACTTTGGGCAGGATTCGCAAGTAGGGCAATAAGCTTTGCAACATCCATTGAACTGCCGCCGCCGTAGCCCACCACACCGTTGATTTGTGATTTTTTTGCCGAGGCAGTGGCAGCGAGGATAACTGCTTCAGGTGGGTCGGCTTGTACATCGGAATAAATCGTGACTTTTAAGCCACTGTTTTGAATACTTTGGATCGCATCGAGATGCAGATTAAATTCGAGAATGCCAGGATCAGTGACAAATAAAACATGCGTCATACCTAAGCTCGTGCATGTTGCACCAAGCTGATGGCGGCTTCCAACAGCACAAATAATTTGCCGCACGGTATCGAAGCTAAATCCTTGCATGTGATTTGATCCTGTTTTGCTGATCTCATTTTTGTATCGCAATATTATCAACTTAAATAATGATTTATCTGTTTGTAATTCGTTATTTACTTAAACGAGTTGGAGCAGAGAATACTGTAATAGTGGATTGATGACTATGACATTTTCTAAATATTGCCAGAATTATATGCACGTGTATTTTTTCTCCTTTGATGTTCTTTGGTTGGTCTTAATTTGTCCACATTAACCATCTATAATTTGCCTGTTCAGTTAAAGTCCAGAGTCTACCAATGTATACACAGCCTAAAAATCAAAAAATTTTGAAATTGAACAGACTTTTAATTATCATTAATAGGTCTTTAATTTAACAATAGTTTTCATTAAAAATAAATCAATCATATTTGTAGTATTTTTAATCAATATATCGGGGAAATCATGCATTATCAGAACAGATTGCGGACCTATGGGGTTGCGCTTTTGAGTACGTTCGTACTCAGCGGTTGTGGTGGCGGTGGCGGTGGGGGTGGAAGCAGTAGTGGAGGTAGTAGCAGTGGGAATCCTAAACAAAACTACAGCATCACATTTAATACGAGCGCATTAAGTTTCGATTATTTGGAAGGCACCAGCGCTGCGCCACAATTCGTGACAGCCAAAGATCATGGCGACCAGCCTGAAACTGGCGTGTTTATTGGTGCAACAATCGAAGGCACAGGCATTCAACAACCAATTCAGATCAATGTTGATGAAAATGCGGGGACAGCCTCAGCTCAAATTCAGCCTATGACGGGTCTTTTGCCTGGCACTTATTCCGGCACCATCAATTTTCTAGCCTGTAGCGATGACAGATGCAGCAAGCAATTTTCTGGCTCGCCACACGCGGTGAAGTACTCCATCATTGTCCATCCACGTCTGCAAGTTGCGCAGACTGAACTTAATTTTAGTATGGCTGAGAAACAAGCGGGGACTGCCCAGACTTTGCTGGTGACACTGCCTGATGATGCTTCTAGCACAACATCTACAGTCAGTTATGGAGCTGGCGCAAGTGGTTGGTTGCAAATACAAAACAATGGCAGCAAGTTATTGTTGACACCAAATGTAACGGGTCTAACTCCTGGCAATTACACAGCGACTGTGCTGTTGAAAACCAATGGAGCTAGCCAGCAAACAGCATCCGTAACTGTCAATCTGACTGTAGTCCGTGATCCACTTGCACACTTGTCTGCTGATCGAAATTCTGTTGATTTTACAGGCCCTGAAGCCATCGTACTGCCAACACAAACCGTGAAATTAAATGTGCCTACTGGTACAACAGCAAGCACACAAGTGAGCTATGGAACAGGAAGCGGCTGGTTGCAGGTAAATAATACTGGAAGCAATCTCGTTCTAACTGCAAGCACTAAAGGTTTGGCGGCTGGAAAATACAGCGCAACTCTGAAGGTGAGTGCTGGCACTGAGAGCTTGTTTGTGCCGATCACATTGAGTGTGTCTTATGACGCACTTCAACATTTATTTGCCAATAGCAATTCGCTTGCGTTTACAGGCGTTGAATCGCAAATAGTGACGGGACAAACCTTACAACTGAACGTTCCTGGCGGTGGTTTTTCAACCACTGGTGTAAGTTACGGTGCAGGTAATAGCGGTTGGTTACAGGTCAAAAATAACGGTAACAATCTTGTTTTAACGGCTGTTACAGCAGGTCTGACGCCAGGCAGCTATACAGCTAACCTTGCTGTGACTCATGGAAGTGAAAGTCTTTCTATTCCAGTGAATTTTGTTGTCAACAAAGGACTGGTTGCCCCGACAAGTGAAACCACCACGATCAAATCAGATAGCCCAGGAACAGGTATGTTTACTGTACAAGCTGTGTCTGGTGTTTCCACGTCCCAATGGTCAGCAACCAGTAATCAGCCTTGGCTGGTACTTGATGCTTCGAATGGTGCGATTGGCGGCGCGTTGAAATGGCATGTTGATAAAGATTTGTTTGGTGCATTCATCAATAATACGAATCATACGGCGACCATCACAATCAGCGGTACAAACCTGAGCAGTGTGACCAAGCAATTAACCATCACAAAACAATTCACTGAAATTGAACACATTGATACGCTTGCGCTTCTCGCAGGTGAGTCTGGCGATGTGTTGCTCTATGGTAATGGCTTTGCCAGCCTCAGTGATTTTACTGAACGCTTGCAGTTGGGAAGTGGTCTGACCCTTCAAAGTGCGACTATCATGAGCGACAAACTCGCTAAAGTGACTTTACTAAACGTGCCTGCTGGTAGCTACGCCATAACATTGACAACTGCGCTTGGTGCTCCAACACACACCAACACATTGCGAGTCTTGGAACGTCAGAGTTTTGACTATCAAGCGATTGATACAGCAGGTACAAAAACCTCATTGGTCTGGGATCCTGTCAGCAAAACAGCGTTTGCTGTTGACTTGACTTTGTCGCGCATCCATAAGTTTGGTTGGAATGGCAGTACTTTTGTCAACTCAGTTGCTACTGTGAGCAAGCCTTCTAAATTGGCGATGGATCGTGATCAAAAGTCATTGGTGCTCATTACAGGTAATTCTCTGGTCAATCGTTACGACCCATTCACGTTAGCTCAACTGTCTTCTACCAGTGCTCCTACCAGTGGCGGAACGGACAGTAGTTGGACGCCCTTGGTGATAGATGGCAACAACCGTTTCTGGGTAGGTACAAATAACTTTAATCTGGATACCAACCTTTCGCAGTCTGAAATTAATGATGTCTACGGACGTATCGCCTTTGGTTCACGCGATGGTCGTCGTCAGATTTTTAGCTCGGATGGCACTAGTTCACCACATCCAAGGGCGTTGTTTCGTGATCAATTGAATAGTCAATTTTCTACATTGCCAGATGACGGTATAAACAGTTATTTTTATGATGCTGTAAGCAACCGCACTGGCCAATATTGGGCACTTGGAGACTATGGAATTTATGATTCTGGTTTCCTTCGTTTAGGCACATTCAGCATCCCAAGCGGCTGGTTTACGAGCGGGACTATGTTGTCCCGTGACGGCAAGCGGGCTTATATTTAGGCGTATCGAGAAAATTCAATCAGCCTCAATTACAACAATCCCAATTACGAATCTACTACAACTGACATGCCACGCATATTTGTGTTCAATACTAGTCAATTGTCTGCGGCTCAGACACAATTTCCTCAATTAGGGTTTTTTGATCTGAAAAATTACGGTGGTTGCCGTACTTTCTACAATACAAACTGTAGTTTCAAAATGGTGATGACATTGTCTGAGGATGATCGGACAATATTCTTTGCTGGGGCCAAGAAATTCATCGTTGCACCGATTCCAGTGAATTTCTTGCCAACAACTGATCCTACCTCCACGTTTACACCAGTAGCTAGCGCATTGCGCTCGCAGGCTATTCCATCAATGATAGCCCTACCCAAGGAAATGAAACTCTGGCGTCAGAAATAATTGTTCTTGAGGATAAGGCTAGCATTGTGTTTACGAAGTATATTTGATGAAATTAGATATCTTCGTGAATTGTAATGCAGCTCAAACTAAAGCTCTGCCGATGTAAGTCGGCGGGGCTTTTTTGTTTTTTGTGTGATAATAATAGGCAGGAGTCCTACATAATTAAGCGGTGGAAAGTCCTCAGCCTACGGGTGCATCGCACTCTTTGATATACTATGATGGCAATGCTAATTTCACTTTCTGATCAATATAAATAATTGACTTAATAGAATATAATTTATTAAGTCATCATGTTCTTATTGAAACTCTTGTAGATGGTCGTCATTTTTTTCCAAAAACTATTTGGTTATATTTTAGTTGACAACAGATCTATTGAATGTTTATTTAACACATTAAGTTGCTAATTTTTTTAGAGTAAATTTAAGGTGAGTATTGATGCAGTTATCTAGCGAAGACGCTTCAAGAGTCATAGAAATGGCATGGGAAGACAGAACCCCTTTTGAGGCGATTGAGCTCCAATTTGGTTTAAATGAGTCTCTTGTTATCAAACTCATGCGGAGTTACTTGAAGCCACAAAGTTTTAAATTATGGCGGAAAAGAGTGAGCGGGCGCGCTACAAAGCATTTGAAAATGCGTAATCCTGAAGTGAGTCGAGGATATTGCCCGACGCAATATAAGCATTGATAACGAGAGAATATTATATCCTTTGGGTAGAGAGGTGGTGTCTCATTGGCAGAAAGTTTTTAGATAGAATGAGTTAATAAACTTTGTTTAACTTTTAATCAAACAACCATCTTATGTGTCACGATATGCCTTATAAGAGTAGTTTAGGTATAGGTTGGTAGTATGGAATTAATCATAAATGCATGCTTTCCCGACGAGAAACGAATAGCTTTAGCTGAAAAAATTATTCAAATTACAGCCATAGATCATATAAATGGGTATTGCGTTATTGAATCAATTGATACCGAAAATATTGGTTTGATTAGCGGCTCTCGAGACTATGGTATTTATTTCTCACCTGAAAACAAAATTGAATCAAAAGAAGTGTCGCAACAAATTGATAGTTTAAAGAACCAGTTCGAACATTCACATATAGTTTGGTTATCTAGTAAATCATACAAGAGTAATGACATAAAATTTGCATGGATTCTTGCGCATGAGTTTGGTCATGTTTTTCAGAATACAAAAGAGAGACAACCAAATGGTAATAAATTTAGTGAGCTTCGAAGACAAGAAAAATTTAAAAGCCTACCTGCTTCACGTATGTGTAAAAATGAAATAGATAGTGATTTACTCGCTTATCAAGTTTGCTCCAACATTTTTGGTGAAGATAATATGGTTAATTATTTAAATAAAAACGGTATTGAGCGATGTCCATGTAATATGTATCCATTGTTTTTGCGTGAGGCACTTTCTGAATAGTGACATTGCTAATTTTAGTCAATTGCAACAAGCCCCTAGTCAATTATGGGGCTGCTTTAGAATTCAATGATTACTGAGTTTTCTATTAATTTGTTGTATGCTATTCGCCTTACGCAGGTAGTTAGCCCCTAATTGAAACTAACTGTTATTTCAAAGACCCATGAAAATACTGATCTATAAGCGAACTCACACTGGCGACCCTAATATCCATGGAGAATTTGGCATTGAGGGGTGTATGGGCAGAGTAAGGGGCTTCAATTTTGATGCTGTAATTGGGATTGGTGGGATTAGCAGTCAACCTAGAGATCAAGGGCTATCGCGAAAAATAAACTGGGTCGGAATCAAGCCATCAAAAAGGTATTGCAAAATTGATCCCAGAGGCCCTCTTGTAATCTTTAAACAAAGAAACTTCAGACTTTATGAGGAAAAAGGGCCATATCTTTATGACCTTGCCCCAAATCTAGCAAACCGATTATATAGCTGTGGCTCTAGATTCCTTTTCTCAGCTATCAGTCCAACTGAGCAGAAAGAAGCTTTATCAATTCTTCATCGATGGATTAATACCAAAGATTTTGAGCACCTTCTTATTAATAAAAAACCACGGAATTTAGCTAGATCATCATGCAAGCGAAAACCAGTCTGTAATAATAGGAAAAATAAGATTCGTCTTATTCCAACGTCAATGACGTGTATCTCTAGGCCCCGCACAAATAAATGCCAGCGCTAACAAGCCAATACAGCCGACCGAGAATCCGGGCGGATTATTTCTAACGTTATACAAATAAACTTATAAGTTGATGGTAATTTTCGCACATTTACTTATTTTGCAGGCCTCAACGTAATCATCAACACACCCACAATATTCAGTGCACAACCAATCCATTGCACCCAAGACAACGATTCACCTAAAAACAACACAGCAAGCACGACAGTCAAAATTGGCCCACCAGCACTCAACATGGCCGCTTGAGCAGGACCAACACGCGCTATGCCTTGCATGAGAAAAGTCGCAGGCAAAACGGTTGAAAAAATCCCAAGCGCCACGCCATAACCAATAATAGTCGGCGCAAGATGAGTCAAGTGTGCAATAGGAGTAGGCTGCACAATCAGATAATGAATAATCGACGCAATACACGCCACACTCATCGCTAAACCCGTGAATCGCCAACTACCAAACCGACGAATCAAGGTCGGCGTCATCACCAAATACAACGCATAAGCAAACGCGCTGGCAAACACAAATAAACTGCCTGCCAATACACCGTTTGGATTGGTTTGTGCACCTTCGCCGAGCATCACGGTCAGTGTGCCGCCGTAACTCAAAATAATCGCCATGATGACGCGCATATGAATTGGGCGTTTATACAAAACAGCCATCATTAACACGGTTAATGTCGGATATAAAAACAAAATAATCCGCTCAAGCGACGCAGAAATAAACGTCAACCCAATAAAATCCAAAATACTCGCTAAATAATAGCCAACCAAACCTGCAATTAGCAAAATACACCAATCTTTTGTCGCGGTTTTTTCTAAGGGTTTCGGAGAAAAGTAGGCAATTAATAAGAAAAAGGGCAGTGCGCTCAACATCCGTAATGCCAGCAAGGTTGGTGCGCTTAATGTCGGATCGAGTCCATAGGCTTTTTTAATGAAAATCGCTTTGATTGCAAATAGAAAAGCTGACATCAGGACGCAAAGCGAACCAAACAAAATATGTGAGCGGTGTTGTGCAGCGACAGAGGATGACATGAACGGCATAGAACCATGATTCAACAAGACGCTGGATTTTGAGCCATTTATCAGTACAGTTCAATGTTGTATTTACAATTATTAAGCTAGCATGAACAACCTTTTTAAAAACCGTTGATTGCATGAATGTCACAACTAATGTTTGGAAATTAAACAACAAACACTAAAATGCTCAGTAAATATGACCGAACATGCTATTCAAAACTGTGCAACATGCAGGGAGTCAGCGTATAATCGCGGTTCGCTGCCGCCATATAGTTTTTAACCTATGTTATATGCGTTGACTCGCCCCGCACTTTTTGCGCTCGATCCAGAAAACGCTCACCATGTGACGTTAAGTTCAATCGGGTGTGCTGCACGCCTTGGCGTACTTCCCGTTTTATTCCCTAAGATTTCGCAACCTGTGCAATGCATGGGACTTAACTTTGATAATCCAGTCGGTCTTGCCGCTGGTTTAGATAAAAACGGCGAATATATCGATGCACTTGCTGCTCTTGGTTTTGGCTCCATTGAAATTGGAACTATTACACCACGCGCACAAGCAGGAAATCCAAAGCCACGCTTGTTCCGCTTGCCGCAAGCCAACGCGATTATTAACCGTATGGGTTTCAATAATCACGGCGTTGATGCGTTAGTAAAAAATGTTGAAAAATCAAAATTCAAAGGCATTTTGGGTATTAACATTGGCAAAAACTTCGATACGCCAGTCGAGCAGGCAGCTGACGATTATTTGAAATGCTTAGATAAAGTCTACGCGCACGCATCGTATGTCACTGTGAATATTTCTTCCCCTAATACGCAAGGCCTACGCTCACTGCAAACAGGTGATGCACTCAGCGCCTTGCTTGAAACGCTTAAAAATCGCCAATCGCAACTGCATACACAACATGGACGCTATGTGCCTTTAGTGTTGAAAGTTGCGCCTGATTTAGAGTCAAGTGACGTAGAGTTTATTAGCCAACAATTACTGAATTTTGGTATTGATGGTTTGATTACGACCAATACGACTTTGGCTCGCGTTGGCGTTGAATCATTACCATTTGGTGCAGAGGCTGGCGGCTTATCAGGTCAGCCTGTATTTGAACGCAGCACCGCGATTTTGAAAGAATTTGCAGAGCAATTAGATGGAAAAATTCCACTGATTGGTGTTGGTGGCATTTGTCAGGGTTCTGAGGCAAAAGCTAAAATAGACGCAGGCGCAAGCTTGGTGCAGATTTACAGTGGATTGATTTATCGCGGTCCTGACCTCATTAATGAGTGTGTGCGAGCCATTGCATGAATGAATTTTCAGGCTTAGATATTGTCATTGCAGTCATTGTCCTGTTTAGCCTGTATCGCGGCTTTAAAGCAGGGTTAGTGGCGTCGCTGGTTGGTCTGGCTGGATGGTTTGCAACACTTTATGTGGGCACACATTACGCACATCAGATGGGATTTTTCTTTTCAGGTGTGGTGAAAGATCCCATTTTACAAACGGCTCTTGCGTTTTTAGTGATTGTATTACTCATGCTGACCATTGTCTGGGGCGCGAGTTTAATCATTAAATCGTTGATCGATGCTTTAGCTTTAACACCGATTGAAAAGTTGGCTGGCGGAATTTTTGGTGCAGTACGCGGTGTGCTTATTGTCTTGGTGATCATGAGTTTTATGGGTTCATGGGCAAGTAAAACTACTTGGTGGCAAAATTCTATTTTGGCAAAAGCACTTTTGCCGTATGCACCACTGGCGATGGTTGTCGGGCGTGATTTAGCATCAACAGCATGGGATGAATTAAACCCAAACCAGCTTGCGCAAAAACATCCTAAATCGACTGAAACAGCAAAAGATACTGAAGCAAAAAATTAGTTGTATTAGATTTACTGTGCGTTGCGATGTGTTCATATTTGCTATGGCCTACGTGATTCACGGAATAGATTGAACGTTTTTATTTTTTATAGTCTTAGCCATCCGCGAGGTTGTTATGTGTGGAATCGTAGGCATTGCCGCTCAAACGCCAGTTAATCAGATGTTATACGATGCTTTAACGATGCTTCAGCATCGTGGGCAAGATGCAGCGGGTATGGTCACATTTCAGGATGGACGTTTATTTTTACGTAAAGAAAACGGCATGGTTCGTGATGTATTTCATACGCGTCACATGCGTCGTTTAGTCGGTAATTTCGGCATGGGACACGTGCGTTATCCGACTGCTGGCTCATCAAGTGCCGCAGAAGCACAGCCGTTTTATGTGAACTCTCCATACGGTATTACCTTGGCACACAACGGTAATTTGACCAATGCGGATAAAATCTCAGCGACGTTATTCCGCTCAGATTTACGCCATATCAATACCGACTCAGACTCAGAAGTGCTGTTGAACGTGTTTGCTCACGAACTACAAGCCCTCGGTCGTGAAAATCCGAACGAAAATGATATTTTTGATGCATTGACCAAAGTGTATAGCCGCTGTGAAGGTGGTTATGCCGCAATCGCAATGGTCACAGGTTACGGCTTATTAGGTTTCCGCGACCCGCATGGTATTCGTCCGCTGATCTATGGCGAACGCGAAGCTGAAAACGGCAAAATGGAATATATCCTTGCATCTGAATCCGTTGCGATCACTGCACTGGGTTTCCGCGTTGTACGTGATATTGAGCCGGGCGAAGCGATTTTCATTAATGCAAACAGTGAAATCTTCACTAAAGTTTGTGCAAAAAATCCTGTCTACAATCCATGTATTTTTGAATACGTGTACTTTGCGCGTCCTGATTCGACCATTGATGGCATCTCCGTTTATAAATCACGTATGCGTATGGGCGAAAAACTCGCTTATAAAATCCAACGTGAATGGGGCATGGATCATCAAATCGATGTGGTCATTCCAATTCCTGAAACCAGTCGTACCGCAGCACTCGAACTCGCATCAATCTTGGGTGTGAAGTACCGCGAAGGCTTCATGAAGAACCGTTACATCGGTCGCACGTTCATCATGCCAGGACAAAGTCAGCGTAAGAAATCAGTTCGTCAAAAGCTGAATCCTGTTGAACTAGAATTCAAAGGCAAGAATGTTTTGTTGGTTGATGATTCGATCGTTCGCGGTACAACTTGCCATGAAATCATTCAAATGGCACGTGAAGCTGGCGCACTCCAAGTGTTCTTCGCATCCGCTGCGCCACCTGTGAAGTTCCCGAACGTTTATGGTATTGATATGCCAGCAAAAAGTGAACTGATTGCATCAGGTCATAGCGTTGAAGAAGTTCGCCAAATCATTGGTGCTGATCGTTTGATTTACCAAGATTTGAATGACCTGATTGATTCTGCTCGTGAAGGTAATCCAAATATTGAACGTTTTGATTGTTCAGTATTTGATGGCGGTTACGTCACAGGCGGTATTGATGAAGCGTACTTGAACAAACTCGAAAATCGCCGTAGTGATCAAGCAAAGAAAACGAGCAGTCGCAGTAATATTGAAGTGATGGACGATACGTCTGTCGACATGACTGGTGTGAAAGAAGACGCTTAATTTAAAGCTCATCTTAATCAAAGAAAACCGCCCATTGAGCTTAATCAAATGGGCGGTTTTCTTTTTATGAATTACGAGAAACTAGAGAGACTTAACAACCTCAGCCAAAGCCATCAACTCCGCTTGCTGTGTCGTACTTTTTCTTGCTAAAAGCGCTAATGTCCGCATCGGTGGTTCAACCAAAGATTGGCAAACCAATGATGGATAACCTTGTAAGAAACCAGAATCCACCGCCATCTTCGGCATTAAGGTAAAGCCCAATTGCGCTGAAACCATTTCCACTAAAGTCGGTAGGCTTGTCGCTTCTAAATCGCCTAGATTCGCACGATCACCCAGACTACATACACTGAGCGCATGTTCGCGTAAGCAGTGACCCTCTTCTAATAACAATAAGTGTTCTAAAGGCAACTGGCTAATTTGTTGGTTTGATTTCTTAGCAATTGGATCATCTTTATGACAAACCAAAAGCAAAGGTTCAGTTTGCAAAGCAACTACTTGTAGATTTTCAGTCAAAAAGGGTAGTGCTAATAAAACGACATCCAAATCACCATTTTCCAGATTCTGAACTAGTGTTTGGCTTTGCGCTTCATGAATACGTAGATTGAGTTTTGGATATTGCTGACGAACCGAATCTAATAGCTTAGACAAAACAAACGGTGCAATCGTTGGAATCACGCCGAGGTGCAAATCGCCTGTTAAAGGTTCACCCATTTCACGACTGAGTTTAAGCAAGTCACCTGCATCTGCCAGAATCAAGCGCGCACGCTCAACAACTTCTGCACCAAGTGGTGTCAAGCGTACCGTTTGGCGACTGCGCTCAACCAAAGAACCACCCAAAACACGTTCGAGCTCAATGATTCCACCTGACAAAGTCGATTGAGTGACAAAAGATCGCTTAGCGGCTTCAGTGAAATGCAATGTTTCTGCAAGTGTTACTAAATAAGACAGTTGACGTAATGAAGGTAAGGCTGACATCGTTATGCCTTCGCCGCAGCTTTCATGTTTTGAGTAAACAGTTTAACTAACAAAGGTGTAAACGATTCAGGAATGTCATGTGCCATGCCACTGATCAAATGAAACGTCGAACCTTTAATTGCTTTTGCTGTTGCACGACCGTGCGATGGTGGCAACAACCGATCAAGACTGCCATGCAATACAACAGTGGGGACTTTAATTTTTGCATCTTCAGCAGTCAGTGAACCTGTGCTGAGTACACCCAAATATTGACGCATGACGCCTGCTGGTGAATAGCTACGGCGGAACAACATACGAGAAAACTCAAGTTTGCTTTCGACGCTGCTTTGATTTGGTGTACCAATCGCTTCAAATAATCGCAATGAATGCTTCATCAAGTCTTCTTCGTTTTGAGAAGCTGGACGACCTGTTAATGCATTGAATTGTTTTGGAAAAGGAGGAGGTAAGAACGCACGATTGTTACTGGTAAATAATAAACCTAATGATTCTACTTTTTCTGGATAACGAGCTGTTAGGATTTGGCCAATCATGCCACCCATCGATGCGCCGATCACGTGTGCTTTCTCAATCCCAAGTGCATCCAAGATACCTTTAGCATCATCCGCAAGATCATATAAGTTGTAGAGTGCACCTTCGGTTTTTAAGCCCAAAGTAAAACGCGCCATCAATTTTACTTCATTCATCCGCGGTGACTTCACGCGCATTTTGCTCGATAAACCAATATCACGATTATCAAAACGAATCACACGATAGCCTGCATCAATCAAACCTTTACAAAACCATTCACGCCAGAGCAACATTTGCGCGCCTAAACCCATAATCAGCATGATCACAGGTGCATCTTCCTTACCGCCAATTTCTACATGAAAATTCAAATCGCCCACTTTTACAGTGGTTTGCTGCATTAAATCAAGGTAAGGAGAAGGTGTAAATTGTGCACTCATAGCGGTTTTCCAAAAAAATGAATTTGAATCTATGATCGGTTAATTCGATTAAAAGCCGACTTATCAATTAAGTTTAGACTAGCACAATAGTATTGACAATGTATATTGTCATAAATGCGTTTTATGAGAAAATTAATGTGAAATTTGAGTGCTAAAAAAAGAAGAAAGGATTGTTATATTTAAAATTAAGTTATTTATTTTAATAGCTTAGTTAATGATACCAACGACTCTTGACTCGCTGTATCTTTAATGACTGACAAGTCTAAAGCCATGCCACCGAGTAATTGATACAACTGACCATATTCAGGTTTCCACTGATTGAATGCATTCAGTTGAGTTGAAACCGCAGATACATCACCACGTGCGATTGGCCCCGTTAATGCGCGAGCGGTATCTAACTCAATGATATTTTTAATTGTTCCATGCGCAATAGGGTCGATGATTTTTAGGGCTTGTTCGCGGGTTAAACCAGCTTTAACATAACTTTGAATGCTGAGTTCAAGTAATGCAGTGAGATAGTTACTCGCTACGACACTCGCAGCATGATAAAAAGTCTTGTTTGCACTATCGACCTGCAAGATTTGCCCGCCAATGGCTTGGAAAGCTTTTTCTAGTTCAACAAGTGCAGTGGAATCACCTTCAGCTCCGCAAAATGTACCAGCGAAATTGGTGATACATAAACTCGGATCAGCAAAGCTTTTGATTGGATGAATACTGGCAATGAGAGCACCAGATTTTTTTTGCATAATTTAGAATAGAAGCGGGTAGCGCACCACTGCAATGAAATACGATATTGCCAGCTTGTAGCACGTTGGAGGCGACTAATAAGTCACAGCAATCGGCAATGGATTGATCTGCTGTGCCAATCAAAAATACATCCGCAGGGCGCAGATCATTAAATGATTGAATTGGATTGCCTTGACCAATAAAAGTACAAGTATTTTGGGCACTTTCTAGGGAACGATTACAAACATCCTGAATCTGAAATACGCCATGTTTCACCCATAGATGCGCTAACGTCTTACCGACATTACCGCATCCAATGATGTTGAGTGTTTTCATAGTTAAGATTGTCAAAAGATTAAGATGGCAAATTCGTTGATTTTGCTTATTGTAGGGATAGACCTGTGGTCTGTCCTAATACGTCTGTGCGTAAAAGCGGGATAACACCTAGGTTATCCCCTAAAAAAATTATCTGCTTCCAACGGGGAAATGTCGAATTTCCCAAGCCTTATGGATTTTCGTATTGCGTTTAAAATCAAAGCCGATCGTTGATTGGGTAATTTCTTTAACTTCAAACATTTCCGGCAATAATTCATCCAACTCAAACTTACGGAAGTTGTTTGAGAAATACAAAACGCCGTCAGTTTGCAGACGATTCATTGCACGTTTAATCAATGACATATGGTCGCGTTGAATGTCGAACGTACCAAAAAATTTCTTCGAGTTCGAAAATGTCGGTGGATCAATAAAGATCAAATCGTACGTTTCGCTGCCTTCTTTGAGCCATTCAAAGCATTCAGCAGAGAAAAACTGATGTTGTTGATCTGGATGATCAACAGTCAAACCATTCAGTGCAAAATTGTTTTTGCCCCAATCTAGATAAGTATTCGACAAGTCAACGCTCGTTGTACTTGCTGCACCGCCCAAAGCGGCTTGAACACTTGCAGTACAGGTATAAGCATAGAGGTTAAGGAAATGCTTACCGCGTGCTTCTTCGAAAATTCTCTCACGAATCGGACGATGGTCGAGGAACAAACCCGTGTCGAGGTAATCGGTGAAATTGACATAAAGACGCGCACGGCCTTCCTGCACAATTAAACGTTTACCAGAGTCACTTTTCTTCTCGTATTGATCGTTGCCTTTTTGACGCGCTCGAGTTTTGATATAAACCTGTTCACGGGCTAAACCCAATACTTGACGCGTTGCAGCGAGTGCCAAGTTAAAGCGCATTTTGGCTTTTTCTGGATCAATGATTTTCGGCGGCGCATATTCTTGAACGTGAACTTGATCGCCATAAAGGTCGATTGCCAAGTTGAAGTCGGGTAAATCAGCATCGTAAATACGTAAGTTACTCACGCCTTCACGAACGGCTTGTTTCTTTAGATTGCTAATATTCTTGATTAAACGGTTAGCAAAATCTTTTGAACCTTCATTGTCTTCTGTGAATTCAAGCGTCGGCGTTTGCCATGCTTGCAAGAACGAAGGTTTATTTGAAGCCGCTGCAATATCACCAATACGAATATAAATCGGCAATTTACCGTTCATTAACCGCGTATTGCTAATGTGATTCAGCTGTAAAACATCAGCTTGTTCGATTTGCGAAGCAATGATTGCAGCGTGTTGACTCGGCGCAAACTTCTGTAAAAGATGACCTAAACCTTGGTAAAGCGCGCGATTACTGACTTTGTCACCCAAACGTTCGCCATACGGAGGGTTTGTGATAATCAGTGCTTTATCTTCATGTTCACGCAATTGGAAATCAGGCCAATCAGCGAGTGTACGTTCTTCGAGTTTTACGAAAGGTAAGCAGCGCTCTAAACCAGCGGCAATCAGGTTGGTGCGCGTTGCCTTAACCGCTTCCCAATCTGCATCAAATGCATAAACGACTAATGGATACTCATCCGAATTTACTAATGTATCGACTGCAGCTTCAAAACGATCTTGCGCTTCAAGTTTCAGTTTTTGCCAAATCGCACCATCATGACCTGACCAGCCAGGGAAGCCAAAGCGACGATTTAAACCAGGTGCGCGATCTGCAGTCATCATCATTGCTTCAATGATGAAAGTTCCCGAACCGCACATTGGATCAATCAGCGTGTTGTATTTGCCAGTATGCCAATCAGCAAGGCGCAGAATCGCTGCAGCAAGGTTTTCTTTTAACGGTGCATCTGTCATCGCATGACGATATCCGCGACGATGTAAGCTGTCACCTGATAAATCTAAGCTGAACGTATGACTGCGTAATCCAGCGAGAACGGTCAACGTAATTTCTGCATTCTGTGTATCAATGCTCGGACGGCGACCATGGCTGTCCATAAAGCTATCAACCACTGCATCTTTCACGCGCAACGTCGCGAATTGGCTATTCATCTTCACATCGCGTTCAGATTGAATGCGAACGACGAAGGTACTTTGTGGACTGAATACCAGCGACCAATCGAAATCTTTTGCTGCGTCAAATAACTCTTCAGCAACATCACGGACATCTTGGCGTTCTACTGGAACCGTAAATAGCGGCAACAAAACGCGCGAGGCGAGGCGCGACCACAAACAAATACGATAAGCCGTTTCTAACGTGCCTTCGATGACAACGCGCCCTTGTTGAAAAGGCGGTTGATGATCCACAACAGTCGCGCCGAGTCCCGTCACTTCCTCCGCGAGCAGCCGCTCTAAACCGTCGGCGCAAGTAATGTGATAGATAGTACGGCGTGCAGGTGCAGTCATCGGGTTTTCCAAAAAATTTCAAAATACAAAAAAGACAAAGAACAATGCGTATAGTTTACCTGATTTTAAGCATATTCTTGAGTTAGAATGAAACTTGATGCTAGTTAATAATGCGGTTTGCGTATTTAAGGTCACCACGAAGGATATGGTAATGAATGATCTAGAAAGCCAAGAGAGTAGTAAACTTGTGATGCCAATTAAGAATTATGAGCAGTTCTATCAGTTTTATTTAACTGAACATTCGAATGCAACCAGTCGTCGTCTGCATTTTGCGGGCAGTACATTTGGCTTGTTAGGTTTGGGAGCTGCTGTCAGCACAGGCAAAGTACGCTATGCGCTCATGGGTGTTGCGGCTGGTTATGCATGTGCATGGGTTGGACATTTCGTTTTTGAACACAATAAACCTGCGTCATTTAAACAGCCTTTCTACAGCTTTATCTCTGATTTCCGTATGTATAGTGATGTGCTGCGTGGACGGATTAGCTTGAAGGGTAAAGAGTTCGATCAGATTTAGTAGATTTTTTAGCAATTTGTAAAATCAAAAGCAAAATCCCTCCCATGAGAAGCACTGCTTTGCAAGGCGTAGCGTTCCCCTTTGCAAAGGGAGGAGCTTTTCTTCCCTCCTTAGTAACAGGAGGGTTAGGGAGGATTTGCTTTTGATGTTAATTAAAAGGTAACAACCGTGACGACAAAGCACTCATTACAAGGTTTGTATTTAATTACCAATGAAGATGACTTTGTCGTATTACGTCCAAAATTAGAAGCTGCGTTACAATCGGGCATTACCTTATTGCAATACCGCCGTAAACAAACGCCAAAATTTCAACAAGAACAAGAAGCCCGCGACATTCTTGCGCTATGCAATCAATATCATGTGCCTCTTATTATTAATGACGATCTTGCCTTAGCGGAAAAGCTGTCTTGTGGTTTACACCTCGGACAAGGTGATGGCTCACTCATTGAAGCACGTGCGCGATTAGGTGCAAATGCAATCATTGGTCGGACTTGTCACGATTCATTGAGCATGGCAAAACAAGCTGCGGAAGAGGGTGCAAGTTATTTAGCTTTTGGTGCTGTATATCCATCGACAACCAAGCCAAATGCACAGCAAGTTTCACTTGAAGTCTTAGCGACTGCTTCAGAACTATTTGATTTACCGATCTGTGCGATTGGTGGATTAACAGCTGAAAATGTCACACCTTTGAATGTGGTTGGCATTAATTTGTATGCTGTCGTCAGTGATATTTTGGATTCGCCAATTTGTGAAATGAGCAGTCGTATTCTTTTATGGAAAAAAGCAATCAACCCTTGTATTGTCTAATTTATTTTCAAGTGTGATGAGCATTCATTAAGGTTTATTTCTGATATGAGCGCATTCAACTCACGTAGCCTGATTTTCGGCTTCAACTGCTATCTAGCCGTCATCATGGCGCTGTTTGTTTCCTATAGTCTTAATCTGACGAATCCTGTGTGGGCGGTGCTCACCGTCTTTATTACCAGTCAGCCTTTCGCAGGTGCGATTTGGTCGAAAGCTTTTTATCGTGTGTTAGGCACGCTGATTGGCGCTGCTGCTGCATTGATAATGATCCCACCGCTTGCCAATACACCGATTATTCTAATGTTTGTCATGGCAGGTTGGGTTGGGCTGTGTCTTTATCTATCCTTGCTTGATCGGACGCCGCGTAGCTACATCATTATGCTGGCGGGCTATACGGCTGCGTTGGTTGGTTTACCTGAACTCGTCAATCCTTCGGGGCTGTTTGATAATGCGGTTGCGCGCGCGGAAGAGATCAGTATCGGTGTGATTTGTACGGCATTGACACACAGTTTGATTTTCCCTCAAAGCGTTGAAAAAGCAATGCTCGGCAAATTAAATCAAATGGTGACTGACGCCAAACGCTGGCTTATTTCGGCTCTGGAATCAGAACCAGAAATCGCTGCAATTCGAGCAAGGCGGCGCATTGCATTAGATTTAACTGAACTCACGTTATTGGGCACAAATTTTCGATTTGAAGTGATTGCATCACGGCAATACATCAACTCAATTCGTGCTTCAGAAGAGCGGATGATTAGTCTTTTACCATTATTGTATGCCGTCGAAGATCGCTTGCAAGCACTGCGAAATAGCGGCGGCATTCCGCCCAGAACAGAGCAGCTCGTTAATGAAGTCAAAGCGTGGATCACCGAATTAGATATTAAAAATACTGCTGTCAATAAACAACTCATTGAACGCACCAATGGTGTAGAACAGCAGCGCATTACTGCACTGATTGATCAATGTCGTTCAATTGCCGTGATGCACGCGGCATCGACATCTTGGCGCGATATTTTGGAGTTGAATCTAGTCACTCGATTAATTGATTTAATCGAAGTTTGGGCAGATAGCTTGGCACTGTATGCGGCAAGCCTAGAACCGCATGCCAAACCGCGTCCAGTGTTGAAATCCATTATTTCCATCAACCGAAAAAGACCACTGCATGTGGATCGTGGAATGGCAGCATATTCAGCATTTACCGCGATGCTCGCCATATTAGCCTGTGCGTCATTTGTGATGATGACGGAGTGGACTCAAGGTGGAACAGCGATTGGGCTGACCGCTGTAATGTGCTGTATTTTTGCAACCAGCGATGATCCAACCTTGATGCAACGGAAGATATTGAAAGCAACTGTGACTGCGTTTCCGATTGCACTGTTGTATGTGTTTGCCATTTTCCCTGCGATTGATAGTTTCCCCATGATGGCATTGTCCTTATTCCCACTGATGATGCTTTGCGGAATTTATTTATCAAATCCCGTGACCATGCTCAGTGCATTAAGTATTGTGATGATGGTCGTTCCGGGTATTGGCTTTACGTCATCGCCGCATACTGATTTTGTGTCGTTCTTTATGGGAAATATGGTCGCGATTGTTGGGGTGTTATTTGCATTCGTGGTGACGTTATTGATTCGAGTCATCAGTTTGGATGTGAGTATTCATCGTCTGTTAAAAGCAGGCTGGCGTGAGCTTTCACACCATGCAACGGGTCATATTCCTCAAGAAAAAATCACTTGGGCGAGTGTGATGCTTGATCGACTTGGGCTGTTAATTCCACGCTTAGCCGTGGCGCAAGAGAATGAAAAACTGCGAATCGATAAAGCCTTAAATGGCTTGCCTATTGGTTTTAATATGCTGGATTTACGTGTTGCAGCTCAAGATATGCCGCAGCATACGCAAGACAAAATCAAGACAATGATGCAGAAACTATCTCGCTATTTTTCAAGTATGACGCGTCATGGTTATCAAGCTCCGCGGCATGAGTTAATGAATGATATTGATGCAATCATCACCGAGATATTGCAATTAAAATCATTGGCTAAATCAGACCAGAATGCTTTATTCGCAGCAGATCCACGCTTGCATGGTTTGATTGCGAGTGTCGGTTTACGACGTAACCTTTTCCCTCAAGCTGATGGTTTTTCAGCAGTGAAGCAACCGTCTGGGGAGACGTCGAAATGATCGCAGAAGTGAATATATTAGGCGTTTATATCAGTACGGCGTTATTTGCTGCGGCGATTGCAGCCGTGCTCCATATTTTTACTAGAAAAATATTACAGTCAATTGGTTTTTATCGTTTTGTAGCGCATCAGAATTTATTAGATGTGGCGTTATTTATTATTCTTTGGGGCGCACTGACATTCACTATGTCTGCCTTTGCTGAACCTCTTTCTACGATTTTGGGTTGATCATTCATGAATACAAAGTTTGTGCAAATAACCCGAACTTCCATCACAGCGATTGTGGTGATTATTGCGTTAGTGGTCGCATATCGGCTATGGGTGCATTACAAAGTTGAACCGTGGACACGAGATGGTCGTGTGCGTGCAAATGTGGTGCAGATTGCGCCGGATGTTTCAGGTCTCGTCACTGAAGTTCGTGTGAAAGATAACCAAATCGTGAAAGCAGGCGATGTGTTATTTGTGATCGATCACGACCGTTATCAACTTGCCGAAGATCAAGCCAAAGCCTCACTTGAAAGTATCAAAATTCAAATCGCCCAATCGAATCGTGAAATTCAACGTAATCGAATGCTGAAAGACTTGGTATCGGCTGAACAAAGTGAAGAGAGCATCGCTAAACGTGATCAGTTGCAAGCGACATTAAGCCAAGTTATGACCGCACTACAAAATGCTGAATTGAACCTCGCGCGCACAGAAATCAAAGCCTCCGTAAATGGTCGCATTACCAATCTTGAGCTGCGTCCAGGAACGTATGCGGCGGCTGGAAAGCCGCTGTTAGCACTCATTGATTTGCAGTCGATTTATGTGATGGGCTATTTCGAGGAAACTAAAATTGACAGTATCCACGTGGGTGATACTGTTCATGTCAGGCTGATGGGAAATCACGAAACGCTGGTCGGTCATGTTGATAGTATTGCTGGCGGCATTGAAGATCGTGAACTTGGTGCCAGTGCGAATTTATTGGCGAACGTCAATCCAACGTTTAATTGGGTTCGATTAGCGCAGCGGATTCCTGTTCGAGTGTTATTGGACAAAGTGCCTGCAGATACACAACTCATTCTGGGGCGAACAGCCTCTGTCGAAGTGATTCCTCAGAAAAAATCTAAAACTACCAGCAAAACAACAGCTACAGGGAAAGGAGCATAATGATGCAACTTCGCCCGCTGTTTATCATGACATCATTAATGCTCGCGTCTTGTAGCACGGTTGGCCCAAACTATCAGCGTTCAGATCAAGCGGTTATTAATCAAAAAAATGCTAATGCTGCATTTTCAGGTGGACATGGTGCAGGATTTATCAATGCACCTGTACCCAATGATTGGTGGAAACTTTATCAAGATCCTGCTCTGAATGATCTTGTTCAACAAGCCTTAGCAGCAAATACCGATATACGCATCGCCGCCGCTCGGCTAGCAAAAGCAGAATCGAACTTGGACTATACCGATGCCAGTCGCCGCCCAAAAACCAGCGTTGAAGCATCGCCACAATACGCCAGATTCTCTGCCGAAGAACTCCTCATTCCCACAGAAGGAAAGCCTTTACCGAATAGTTTTGTCTATGGTTTAGGCGCAAGTATTTCTTACCAAGTCGATTTATTTGGACAAATTACACGTGCGGTTGAAGCGGCATCTGCTGATGTCGGTGCAGCTCAAGCAGCTCAAGATGCAACACGCATTACAGTTGTTGCTGAGACGACTAAGGCTTATCTAGAATCCTGTGCGGCTGGACATGAAATTGAAGTCGCCAAGAAAACATTGGAATTGCAGTCGCGCAGTACGACTTTAACTCAACGACTGTTTTCCGCTGGTCGCGGAACTTCAATCGACACCACACGTTCTTCTGGGCAAGAAGATCAAATTCGCGCGAGTTTTCCGCTGTTGTATGGACAAAAACGTTTGTCACTTTATCGTCTTGCCGTATTAACAGGACGTCCGCCAGCCGAGTTCCCAAAATCAGTAGAAAATTGCAGCCACGAACCCGAACTGAAATCACCGATTCCCATTGGCGATGGCATGGCGATGCTTAAACGTCGTCCTGATGTGCGCCGTGCAGAATTTGAATTACATGCAGCAACTGCTGAAATCGGCGTTTTGACTGCGGATCTTTATCCGAAAGTCACACTAGGCGCATCACTCGGTTCAGTTGGATTAATCAGTCATTTGCTGGATGCCGATACGGTGAAATTTTCGCTTGGCCCGCTGATTAGCTGGCAATTTCCAGACCGCACACGTATCAAACTCCGTATTCGCGGTGCCGAAGCTGATCAGCAAGCGGCTTATGCAAAATTTGATGGGGTAGTACTAAATGCTCTGCGAGAAACTGAAAGCGTGCTTGAAATCTATGCCCGCGATATTGAACGTTTAGCGTTATTGAAAAATGCGCAAACCAAGGCGGAAAAATCAGCGAAAGATTCAGAAAACTTATTTAAATATGGTCGCCAGAGCTATTTACCCGTGTTAGATGCTAATCGCATATTGATCTCAACTGAACAAGCCGTTGCGCAAGCTGAAGGAAAAATTTCGGCAGATCAGGTCAATATATTCTTAGCGCTGGGTGGCGGCTGGGAATAGGCAAAAAGCAAAATCCTCCCCAAACCCTCCTTTTTCTAAAGCTATGTCTGCGTTAACAGTTGAAAAATAAAATAAGGTTTATACTGGTTATAAAATAGACGGGAGGCTAAATATCATGAAGCACTCGGACTTTAATAACTGGCTAATCAGCCTTAAGACACTGAGTCGAGGG
>JANYEL010000013.1 GCA_025363155.1 Moraxellaceae bacterium | reverse complement strand
TCGGTGTGCTCTGGTCAGTCGCCGTCGCCAGTCGTCACGTTTGGATTCAGCATTTACCGCCTGAAGATGTGCCAGCGTGTGGTCCTGGTCTGGATTATTGGATGCAGACATTCCCATTACAAAGCGTGATTCAGAAGGTTCTGCACGGTTCTGGCGAATGCGCCAAAGTTGATTGGACACTGTTTGGCTGGTCACTCCCGCATTGGGCTTTGCTATTCTTTGTCGCGTTGTTGCTGGTCAATCTCTGCAATTGGTGCGAAGAACGCGCTAATCACAAGTTCTTGTCATAAAAAACCGTACTTGAGTACGGTTTTTTATTGCGTTATTAAATTTGAAACTATTAACCGAACAGACCACCCAACTTACCAAGTGCTGAGTTGAGTAAGCTATTGGATTCCTCTGGATTTGAAGCATCACCACTTGGTGTGAGGTGATTGATCACTTGCGGCAATAGTGCGGCCATACCACTTTGTACTTGCTCAGGACTGATACCCATTTTTGCAGCAAGTTGTGTCACTTGATCTGAACCGAGCACCTGTGAAATGGCTTGTGAACCAATTTCTTGATTCTCGCCATTACTCACCCAAGATTGCACTTGTGAGCCCAAACCAGAATTAGTCAATGAAGACACCACATTGCCAACCCCACCCTGTTGCTGTACCCAGCCCAAAACGGCAGGAAGTAGCATCGCAGATAGACCTGCAGGAGCGCTACCATCCTGCGCTTGTGATCCACCGCCCAGCAAACTACCCACGAGACCACCTAAGCCTCCAGCCTGTCCAGTTTGATTCCCTGCAGCTTGGGTCAACTGACCTAATAATCCATCGAGCATTCCCATGATCTTCGTCCTTTTTAATTAAGAAAGCATACTTGTGCCCATCAAATACTTTGATGAACTTATGCTTAGTATACGAAGGGTATATGTATGTATGACAACAGTGTTTTGGTATGAATTGTTAAGTTATGTGATGAGCGCTTCAACAAAACAGCGAAACTCTAATCAACGATGCGTTGCACATCATCTGCCCAAAATCTTGCAATGACGATCAATCGACGCCAATCATCCGCACCCACTTGGTCACGCCAAATGACCCAATTTTTCATCACCGATTTATTCTTTTCAATCGCTTCAAAACGTAGAACTAAAACAAATAGCCAACCCTGCACACTCACTAAACGACCTTCAATAATATTGGTTTTTTTGATTCGACTAGGCTCTAAAACAGAACAACGCCAGGTTTCTTTATCGAATTGAATGAGTTGCACGAGACGTGCGGCTGGCTTCTGCAACAAGTGTTGATATGCGACGAAAAAGCCCATAAACATCAGCGCTAAGCCTTTGCCCCATGCAGGCATTTCACTGAAAATCAGAATCAGACACACCGAGAGCAACAGAAACGCTTCGCTCCATTTTTGCAAACGGCTGACTTGAAGCGTTGTGTTGATTCTCATGGCAATTAAGCAATTAGCCTTTTAAGAATTTTAAACGATTAATCACTGCAACAAGTTCAGCAGGCGGCGTAGTCACGCCCATAAACCAATCCAATAAATCAGGATCTTCCTGGTCAATCAATACTGAAAAATCAGCTTTTTCTTGCACATCAGCTTGAACGAAATGCTCGCGCACATACGGGTCAAAATAGTAGTCCAACTCTTTCAAACCACGACGCGCTCGGTAAATGACTTTACGGTCGGCAAGGCTAATGTCTTGGTCATTCTGATTACTTGTGTTGTTTGTCATTACACTTCAATTCCTGCGCCTAAATATGCGGCTTGTACACGCGGATCAACCAACAACTCTTGCCCCGTACCGCTCAATGTCATTTCTCCATGTTCTAAAACATAAGCCCGATCAGCGAGTTGCAATGCACCACGTGCATTTTGTTCGACCAATAGAATGGATAAACCACTTTTTTTCAATTCCGCTAAAGTGTTAAAAATCAGCTCAATCATCAATGGTGCTAGCCCCATCGACGGTTCATCGAGTAACAGTAATTTCGGACGAGACAACAGTGCGCGACCAATCGCCAGCATTTGCTGTTCGCCACCTGACAATGTCCCCGCCAATTGATCACGACGCTCGGCCAGCCGTGGAAAGCGCCCAAAGACATTGTCCAATTCACTTTGCTGCCAACCATGCAAATACGCACCCATCTGCAAGTTTTCCAGCACCGTCATTTTTGGAAAAACACCACGACCTTCAGGAACCAGTGCCAGACCTTGCGCGACACGTTGATGACTCGCCAACTTCACAATCTCATTGCCGTGATAAATGACTGAACCTGTAGACGGGACCAAACCCGCTAAGGCATTCAGCGTGGAGCTTTTACCTGCACCATTGGCACCAATCAGACAAACCAGTTCGCCGTCATTCACCTTTAAATCTAAACCTTGCACCGCATGGATATTGCCATAACGGACATTGAGATCTTTAACCGACAGGATGACTTTAGAATCTACGTTACTCATTCTGTGGCACTCCGTGGCTGATGCCCTTTACCCGCTTGCGCCGTTGCATCGCCGCCTAAATAAGCTTTGATTACGCGTTCATTTTTGCGGACTTCTTCTGGCGTGCCATCAGCAATTTTCTCACCAAAATCAAGCACACTGATCCGATCACACAAGCGCATCATCAGCCCCACATCATGCTCAATCAGCACAATCGTCATGCCATCCGCATGCAAACGACGGATTAAATCTTGTAGTTGCGCTGTTTCCGTTGGATTCATGCCTGCCGCAGGTTCATCCAATGCCAACAAGCGAGGTTTTAATGCCAACGCACGAGCAATTTCCAAACGGCGCTGATCACCGTAAGACAATGTCCGTGCAACACGGCAAGCCACATCATCCGACAGCCCCACATATTGCAGCAACCGTAAGCCTTCCTGACGAATCATCAGCTCTTCACGCTTTGCAGCAGGCGTACGCAAAATCGCACCAAAAATTCCTGTTTTGGTTTGGCTATGTTGCCCAACCATGACGTTTTCGAGAGCGGTCATTTCACTGAATAAACGAATATTTTGAAAGGTGCGCGCCAAGCCTTTCTTTGCTAACACTTGCGGACTGGTTTTCAGGCTAATCTTAGCGCCATCAAACTCGAAACTGCCTGAATCCGCTTGATACATGCCAGTCATCACGTTGAATAACGTGGTTTTACCCGCGCCATTCGGGCCGATTAAGCCGTGAATCGTGCCTTGTTCGATGCGTAAACTGACATTTTTTAGCGCATGAACGCCGCCGAAGGATTTATTGATATTTTCAAATTTGAGCAATGTGGCTGGCAGAGAGTTACTCATGATGGAACTCCTCTTTGCGACGACGCGAAGGCAACAGCCCTTCAGGTCTAAACAACATCATCGCCACCAGAGCCACGCCAAAAATCAGCATGCGCACATTATCAGGATCAACCACTTGATGACCAAACAACGCTTCTTGCAAAGGACGAATCACTTCACGTAACACTTCTGGTGTGAGCGTCAGCAACACCGCACCCAAAATCACACCCGCAATATTACCCATGCCGCCCAGAACCACCATGCATAGCACCATGATGGATTCCATGAGGCTGAAACTGGTCGGATCAATAAAGCCTTGGAAACTGGCAAACATACCACCCGCGACGCCACCAAAACTCGCACCCATCGCAAACGCCAGCAGCTTGATATTGCGCACATTGATGCCCATCGCTTTTGCTGCGAGCTCATCTTCACGAATCGCTACCCAAGCACGGCCAATGCGCGAGTTTTCAAGACGCATACAGATGCCAATGATGATTAGAACCAATGCAAGAAACAGGTAATAATATAAATACGAACCATTGAAATGCTGACCAAACAGATCGAAACCTGAACCGAAATCATGACCAAAAAACGATAAATTATCAATACCGCTAATGCCTTGCGTACCATTGGTGATATTGATGGGACGATCGAGATTTTGCATAAACAAACGCACAATCTCACCGAAACCCAAGGTGACAATCGCCAAATAATCGCCGCGCAACTTCAACGTCGGCGCGCCTAACACGGCACCCGCCAAACCTGCAAAGCCCGCCCCTATTGGAATTAAGAGCCACGGCGACACATGAAGATTCAAATGCGGCGAAGCCAGCACCGCAACCATATACGCACCCAGCGCATAAAACGCGATATAACCTAAATCCAGTAACCCAGCATACCCAACAACGATATTTAAGCCCAATGCTAGCATGCAATATAGCAACGCATAATCAGCCGTACGCACCCATGATGGACCCATCAGACCCAGTGCAAAAGGCAACAACAGCAGACAAATACCCAGCAAGACAACTGCCGATTTCTGCTTAGCCGTTAAACTTTTCGAGGCCATTGAATATGCCACGATGTGGTCAGAAAGAGCCGCTTTATTTTCAGGTGCAGTCATTACGCACGCTCCGACTGACGTTCACCTAATAGCCCAGACGGACGAACCATGAGCACGGCGATCAACACGAGGAATGCAAAAATATCTTTATATTCACTCCCCATCAGACCATGCGTCCAATCGGACAAATAACCCGCGCCAAGCGCTTCGATAATCCCCAGCAAAAACCCACCGAGAACCGCACCACGAATATTGCCAATTCCGCCTAATACCGCTGCCGAAAAAGCCTTCAAACCCAACAGAAAACCCATCGTTGCACTGGCTTGACCGTAACTCGCGGTGTACATAACACCCGCCAAACAACCGAGTGCAGAACCGAGCATAAAGACACTGCTAATGATGCGATTTACATTGACGCCCATCAAAGCCGCCACCCGATCATTCTGTGAAGTTGCACGCATCGCCCGCCCCAAACGAGTCCGCTGCACCAGCATCCACAAACCGAGCATGAGTACGATCGATAGCACAAAAGTGCCCATCTGATACACGGTAATCCGTGCACCAAAAACCTCAAACGGCACACTGGTTAACACATCAGGAAAACGCTGATAACCACGCCCCCAGATCATCATCGCGAGATTCTGCAACACAATCGACACACCAATGGCAGTAATCAATGGTGCAAGTCGTGGCGCATGACGCAAGGGTCGATAAGCAATACGCTCAATGCTAAATCCGAGCAGAGCGCAGACTGGTAATGCCAATAAAACTGCGACAACCAGCAATAAATACGGAGGTAAACCCAGATTTAAACCAATCAATGTGGTCAGAATCGTAATCGTCGACATCGCGCCGACCATGACGACATCGCCGTGCGCAAAATTGATCAGACCGAGGATTCCGTACACCATGGTGTAACCGAGCGCGATCAATGCGTAAATACTGCCAATAATCAAACCATTAGCAAGCTGTTGAATAAAAATATCCACGAATACCGTTTATCCTGATAATAAATTTTCTGATCATGACTAAGCCAATAAGCCCATCAATGACGCGCAGGTTATGAAAGCATGGATTATGCCGTTTTTAGTGAATTGGGGATATAGTGAACTCGCCTACTATAAAAAAATGACACGACACACGTCAGAAATATTACAGCTAAAAACAATATTGGAAATCAGAGAAATAAGATATTCTATTAAAAATTTTAGCTTCTTAGCGATGTTCGAGTTAGCTAAAAAGATCATAAAGAATACTAGATGAGATAGGATGTCGTGTGTGACTAATCGTAAGAAAGGAAACAAACCTGCAAAGCATGCAGCATCACCTGTTAAAACACGACCAATATTTACGACTAACCTCGCCCATCCAGTGCCTGCAAAAGTGTATCTACTTAAAGCGGAACAGGCATACGACGCAGGTCAGTGGCAACAAGCCTACACCCTCGCTCAAACATGCATTGCTGTAGCACTTCACGAGCCGAATGTTCGCTATGTTGCTCAGAATCTACTAGCAAGTGCTCTGCTGGAATTACGACAGTACGAACAGGCCTATGCCATTTGGCGAGCATTAGAACAAAACTTACCAAACAATGTAGGTGTGCTTCTTAATATCGGTTTGATTTTAATTAAACTGAGAAGATATGATGAATCAATTGCTTACTTGCAACGTGTCATTGCTGCTGCACCAAACAATATCACTGCATATATCAATCTAGGTTTAGCTTTTTCTGATAACGGAAATATCCAACAGGCAAAAGCTAGTTTTCTCCAAGTGCTTAAACTAGATCCATCCTACACGGTAGTGAAATTTAACTTAGGCATCATATTGCAATCAGAAGGTTTGTTTGACGAAGCCAAGCAGTTATATGAAGAGATACTTGAACGTGAGCCGACACATTTAGTCGCTCTCAGCAATATGATTAACATAAATCACTTAACCTACCCTTCAGATTTAGATCAACAAATAGCAATAATCCGTCGCTTTGGCGTAGCCTTAGAGAACTCAATAGCAAGCGCTGAACCTACAAATCCGCAAGAATTACAGCCAAATACCCCGCTGCGCATTGGTTTTGTTTCTGGGGATTTACGTCACCATGTCGTGAGCTATTTCTTAGAAAGTGTTTTGACACAACTCAATCTTGATTCGACATTGCGCACCAAAGTACAACTCTGTGCGTATTACACCCATCATCAACAAGATGAATATACCCAGCGACTCAAAACGCTGTTTGATGTATGGCGACAAGTCGATGATTGGAATGACACGCGCCTTTGCGAACAGATTCGGAACGACCATATTGATATATTAATCGACCTCTCAGGGCATACTATACATAACCGATTATCAGTTTTTGCTGCCAAACCAGCCCCAGTTCAAGTCAGTTGGCTCGGTTATTGGGGATCTACAGGGCTATCCAAAATTGATTATGTGCTGGCTGATCCCATTTGTGTCCCTTCAGGCGAAGAACAGTGGTTCGTTGAAAAAGTCTGGCGCTTACCGACTTTACGCTACTGTTTTTCTGTGCCGAATGATGCACCTCAGGTTAGCCCACCACCGTGCATTACTAATCCGAAAATCATCTTTGGATGCTATCAATCACTCATCAAAATCAATCACGGCGTTTTGCTCTGCTGGGCACAAATTCTGCGAGCGTCACCTAATGCGCGTATCCGGATACAATCGAACTTGTTCGAACACTCTGAGCTAAAAGACAAATTCATTGCACGAATGAATCATGCTGGCTTAAACATCCAGCAAGTCGACTTGGTATGCGGAATGGATCGCCAAGCATATCTTGCATCATATGCTGAGGTCGATATTCTGCTGGACACGTTCCCTTACCCAGGAGGCACAACCACAGCGGAAGCCTTATGGATGGGAACTCCAACGCTTACACTAACATCGACGGGTATGCTCTGTCGACAAGGCGAAGCTCTCTTGGTCAATGCAGGTTTGCCAGATTGGATAGCTTACAACGAAGAGGAATATGTCCAAAAGGCAATCGCATGGGCTCATGCGGACACAGAACAACGTCAAAAGCTCGCTGACTTGCGTGCAGGCATGCGAGAGCTCGTTAGACAAAGTCCTGTTTTTAATGCGCAAAAACTCGCAGTTGGTTTTGTAGATGCAATGTATGCCATATGGGATGAAAAATTTGGTGGGTGATCTCTGTCTGATTGTTTGTCATGAACAACTAACTTGATAAACCCATCGTTAAAACTTGCCAAAATGTATGCGCTTCTGGCACAAAAGCTTGTAACAACCATGCACCCCCGACCAAAACAATGACCGTAAAGAACAGTGGCAGTTTTGTCACCTGCCAAAATGTCAGTAAATAAGGCTGTATATCAGACCGTCGGATTCGATGATAAACCTGCATCGACACCAAACTATCCAGCGTCAACTCGGCCATTAAAGTCGGAGCCGATGAAATCAGCCAAAATGCGGCACCAAACAGTACAAGCAGAATGATGAGCTCTAATTCAAAAATACTTGAAGGGATAACCTCAGATGCAGAGACATAATCAGCAGCCTGATCCGTTGAACTCTTTGTTCGAGGATTAAATCCATCATTACGATCTGTCGAAGAGTCAACCTCTGCAATATTTTTAGGGTGCGCGCCAGTCCATAACCATAGGCACAAGCAAAGTGACAGATAGCCCGCACATAAACCAAACGCATACCTGATTGGCATACTTTCCACGCCACTCTTTAATAGAATCGTGGACATGATAAAACCCACCAACCCTGCAATAGCAACAAATCCAGCCATAGTTATTTTGGGTGACCGCCACCATCTGATTTGCATCTCAATCGCAGAAATTGCCTGTCCACGTGAACGAAAATATGATTTTTTATTAGAATCGGACATAGCGCACTCTTAGGTTTTTTTAATTTAAATATTCTGTATTCGCCATAAATCACAACTTCGCACTCCAGAACAACATATTCTGCGCGAAAACATCATTAATAATCTGATCAATCGAATCAGGATGATGATCAAATTGACCATCCAAAATGAGCGTACACAAACCATGTACCAGACTCCACGCATGAATTGCAGCACCATTAACTTGTGATGATTTTGGGTCTGCTTGGAGCACTGCGGCGATCATCTTGATCAACCCTTGAAAAGCAATATTGCCAGCACTATCCACATAATCATTACGATGTAACGCAGAAAACCGTCCAAACATCAGACGATATAACGCTGGATTCTGACAAGCAAAATCAATGTAAGCGCGCCCAGCCAGCACAAATCGCTGCATCGCCGTTTCGCCGTTTCGCATCGCGGCATCTTGTCCTTGGGTAAAACGCGTAAATCCTTCTGATGACATCGCTAACAGCAGGGCGTCTTTATTGACAAAATGACGATAAGCGGCATTCGCAGAGACACCCACTTCTCGCGCAAGTTCGCGCAAACTGATGTCCGCATCTTCACTCGACTCTAAAAGCTCTAAACCTTTTAATAATAAGGTCTCACGCAGATTTCCATGATGATAACTGCGTGCTGGCTCCGTGCTATCCGTCGCCTGATCAATATTTAGTGTTGACACTGTATACATTCTACCTTATCTTTATGTTGTCGCTGTACACATATTAATTCATAGTAATTTGCCCAACAAGAGGACAACCCTAATGAAACATAACAATTTACTTAAAAATGTCATCCGAACCGCAGGACAGTTGTTGGTGAAACGCGTTCCCTACAATCCAGAAAACCACTATTTGGAAACCATCTTTGCGCCTCAGCCTGAGGAACACACAGCCACCCAGCTTAAGGTCAAAGGCCAAATTCCAGCAGCTCTGAATGGCATCTTAACCCGTATCGGACCGAATCCAAAAAAAGTGGATAACCCAGGTAATCACTCTTGGTTCGTCGGCGATGGTATGGTACACGGTGTCCGTATCCAAAATGGACAAGCCGTTTGGTATCGCAATCGTTATGTTGCTGATACGAGCAAAGACCGTGCCCTGGAAGAACAACTCGGCTCACAACGCGGCATCGGCAGTGCAGTCAACACCAACATTATCGGTCATGGCAGTCGACTCTGGGCATTGGTTGAAGCGGGCGCATTTCCTGTTGAACTCAACCCAGAACTCACCAGTGTGCATGTCGGATTATTCGATAGCGCACTCAATCATGGCTTTACCGCACATCCTCATTTAGATCCACAAACTGGTGAGCTCCATGCTATTTGCTATGATGCGCTGAAACAAAAACATGTCACTTATCTCGTGATTGATCAAAACTGTCAGGTCAAAAACAAAGTCTCCATTCCCGTCAAACATGGACCAATGATGCATGACGGCGCCATGACCAGCAAAAGTATGATTATTTTTGATCTTCCTGTGACGTTCTCAGGAAAAGATATTTTAAAAGGCGCATCACTTCCTTATCGCTGGAATCCGAAGCATCCTGCTCGTGTCGGTGTCTTACCACGTCACGGCAGTGCTGAAGACGTGCGTTGGTTTGATGTTGATCCTTGTTATGTGTTCCACAGCTGTAATGCTTTTGAGCGCGATAATGGCGAAATCATTGTCGATGTCGTTGCACATCCCAAAATGTTCGCCTCTGACCTCACCGTCAAAACAGGCCCTGAACTCAGCAATACTACGTTCGAGCGCTGGACACTCAGTCCTGATTCAAACAAAGTGCAACGCAAAGTCATCCACGTCGAAGATCAAGAGTTCCCACGTTTTGATGAACGCTTTGCGGGTCAAACCTATCATCACGCTTACACGATCTCGCTACCGATGAACGGCAATACTTCTCTGCCTAATCAATTGCTTCATTTTGATCTACAAACTGGCGAAACCAATCGCCACAGTTATGGTGAAAATGAAGTCACAGGTGAAGTTATCTTTGTTCCAAGAAGTCATGATGCGCCCGAAAATGACGGCTGGCTCATGTCTTATGTCCATGATCTGAATTGTGGAAATAGCAAAGTGGTGATTCTGGACTCGCTCAATCTGGGCGGTGAGCCTGTTGCTGAGATTGAGTTACCCGTTCGCGTTCCAATGGGCTTTCATGGGAATTGGATTGCGGATGTGATTTAACCAAAGCGCGCGTATGGCTATTAATAGCAAGTCATACGCGTGTTTTGTTACTAACAAGCAGCAAACGATTTTCTATCTCTTTTTATGCACATCCTTGTATGCCAGCATCTCAATCAGACGCTCTTCCTTTTCTGGCGTAAAGCCACAGGTATGCACCCATTCTTTAGGGTTTTCATACGTCCCAAATAACATATCCCACCACACAATATCGCCATAGTTATTCTTATGCCTATTGTGTTGATGGTGAATACGATGCATTTCAGGACGCTGAAAAATATAGCCAACCCAGCGTGGTGTTTTGACATTGGTATGATAGAAAAACTCACCGACTGCAGTGCAAAACGTATACATCGCACCCGCCTCAAGAGACAACCCCAAAATCGTATAGACCAATAGGCTGCCAATAATCGAATTCACGATCATTTCACCAGGATGTTTATAAAATGAAGTAATCACCTCTAAACGTTGCGGACTATGGTGAATTTGATGAAATCCAATCCATAAAAAATCAATTTCATGCCGCCAGCGATGCCACCAGTAAAAGATAAATGTTGCAATAAAATAAGCAATACCACCGCCGACCGCTGGTGATACATAATCGGACAATCTAAACACCGACACTGATGCAAACCATCGTTCCCAAGTCAATCCTGCAATAAGGACAACCAAGAGTTGTACCGCATTCACAGCGATCACGCGAAAAGGCCATGTTTTGACATGTGGCAGCTTCCAGCCAGGACGTGATTTTTCCAAGATAAAGCAAAATACAAATATGATTAATATGGTGACGAGCATTTATTTTCTCCGAGTACAGAGTGGTTTATTTTTGGGAGGCATAACTACCGACTGACTGGAGGAGTGTTATATAGCAAGCCAAGAAAAAAAGCGTGCATTACCTTGCTTGGCGTAGTGACTACACCATCGGCATAAACATGAGGCTCATAAGGCTTGTCATAGGGAACATTGATTATTTTGGCTGTGCTTGAATAGGCGTAAGACAAACCAGCGGTGCCTATTAATAAAACGAAGAAGTATAAAATTTTCATGATCATCATCCTAACCACTGGCTGAATTTTAATGATTCAAGCCTTCTAGTTAGGATCATGTGCTCAGCACCAAAACTGAGCAATGGTATAGATGTACTATGCCAAAGCGCGATAGAAAAACACTCGCTTCTTAACTGAGCTGTAATTCTTGAATTCGCATCATTGCACCTTGGCGATTATTCACCCCCAGCTTAATGAAGATTTGCTGAACTTGGTTTCTGACGGTATTCGAACTTTTATCTAAAATCATTGCGATTTCACTATTCTGCTTTCCAATCATGAGCCAATAAATAATCTCTTTTTCCTTGTCCGAAAAATGAATCTTTTGTGGCGTATTGACATGTTCGTCAAGCTTAATCAATGCGTTATGTAAAAATGGAGCCAAAACTCGTATACGTCGCGTATAGAACTCAGGGGCATCCTGAACTCCTGCAAAACTAAAATAAGTCGCCATCTTGCCACTCATGTCAATATGACCATGTGCGACAAAATGTCCTAAATCAAAATCTATCAGCTCCTGCTTTTCTAAAGCTATGTCTGCGTTAACAGTTGAAAAATAAAATAAGGTTTATACTGGTTATAAAATAGACGGGAGGCTAAATATCATGAAGCACTCGGACTTTAATAACTGGCTAATCAGCCTTAAGACACTGAGTCGAGGG
>JANYEL010000213.1 GCA_025363155.1 Moraxellaceae bacterium | reverse complement strand
CGTGGTCATCGCGCTCATGGGAATATTTCCTTTGGTGAACAATCGTACACCAACATTATGTGACTAATAATCTGTGTGATATAGTTCCGAGCACGACATCTTTCTGTCACTTCACGCCAGTATGCCGCTTATGCGTTTAACCTCTACGAACCCAGCTTCACCTAAGATTCTTGCCGTTTATGTCGGCTTGTTGGTCGATGTGGTCGCACGTTTGAATATTTCTGCGGAAGAACTGCTGGAAGGCAGTGGCATCGCGCCTGAGCAGATTAACGATGTGCTCTGGTATTTAGATTTTGATGTATTTCAGCGCTTATATGAGCGAGCGGTTTTGTTGACCAATGAACCCGGTTTGGGCTTCCATTTAGGCATGCAAATGAAGGTTTCCTGCCATGGGTTGGTTGGTTTTGCGGCCATGATTGGTAAAGATGTGCGTGAGGCATTAGAAGTCGCACAGCAATTCGTCGGTGTCTTGTCGAATGCGTTTAGTTTGCTCCTCGACGTTGGTGAAGAGACGTCTAGCCTCTATTTTAATGAAATATTTCCTGAGTTCTCGATTGGTGAGTCTGGCGTGATGGCTGTTGCGCTGGGGTTTGCCTTGATGGGTGAGGCGGTTACGGGGCAGCGCTTGGAAGGAGTGGCGGAATTTACGTTTAAGCGACCTGATTATTTTGATCGTTTCGAACAGTTGATTCCAGGTGAGGTGCGTTTTGAACAGCCACGAACCCGACTGATTTTCCCAAGCAAATATCTGGACTTGCCACTGATTATGGCGGATCCAATGACCGCGCGTATGGCACGTGAACAATGTAAACGTGAACTGAACGCAGTGACCAAAAACAGTAGCTTTAGTCGTTTAGTCGGCGAATTGGCCTACGACGAGGCTTTGGGTTTTTGTACTTTGGAAGATGTCGCGGACAAATTGCATATGTCGCCGCGCACCTTACAACGTCAGCTTGCGCAGGAAGACCAAAGCTTTAGCTCAGTGATTGATGCCTTACGTCAGCGCAAAGCGACCGCGATGTTGAAACAAAGAGAGTTGAGTTTAGAGTCGATTGCCGAAAAATTGGGTTATACCGACACGGCCAATTTCACGCGAGCTTTCAAACGTTGGACGGGAATGACGCCGAGAAAATTCACTGATTAGTATTTTTTTTGCCGTGTATTTAAATGTAAAAAACCGCCCAGCGTCGAGATGACGTGGGCGGTTTTTTTTTAGTTCAACTTCTAAGGTTTGATGTCGGCTTTTCCAGTGATAAACACATCAAAATTACGTTCTTCACGGATCGGTTTTAGATCGCCTAAAGACTCAATTTTTTGTTGCTTCGGAACCAGAATCATCATCTGCCCGCCTTTTTTGATGCGCGTATCTAAGTCGCTATCATTCCACAATAAATAACTTTGTTGCGGTTCAAAGCGTAAGCCGTCTTTGATCTGCGCCGCGCCATTATCACCTTCAACCGTTGCCCAATCTTCAACCCAGTAAGTCGGCTGTTTGCGATTCAACATAAATGGAATGTCGTAGTAATAGCGATGGAAGAATACCAAAGGCATATCTGGTTTCAAGTCGCTCACAAATGCCATTTGGTCATCACTGGTTTTATGGTCGAGCCATTTCACCAATAAGGTAATACTTGAGCACATGAGTAAGCTAGATAACAAGGTGACTTGAATCGCGGTCAATTTGTTTTGATAAAGTTTCCAGCCAATGACACCCACGCTGATGATCAAGACCAGTGCTAAACCGAACAGCTCAATCAATTCATTTCCGATCAATTGGCTGGCTGTTTTTGGCATGTATGGGATGACCAACAAGGTAATGCCAATGAATGCGACCAAAACCAGCCCGCTCCAGTTCTTTAACTTTTCACGATAAAAACCAGCGGTGTTTGATGTGTTGAAAATGTTATGCAGAACCATTGCCAGATAAATCGCCAGCGGTGGTGTAACAGGCAAGATATAGCCTGCGAGTTTAGATGGTGGAATTGAGAAAAACACCGTGACCGACACCGCCCACCAGACTAACAACCAAAAGACTGATTGATTGAGTAATGTCTTCGCGGTTTTCCACGAATATTGTGTACCAATTAAGAGTAACCATGGCAAGAAGCTAATGACTAAGCAACCGACATAGAACAGCACGGGTTGTTTATTGTTGAATTCTGTACCACCAAAACGGTCAAACTGTTGTTCAATAAAGAAATAATGCAAGAAGTTTGGGTATTTTTGCTGTGCGAAATACAGCCAAGGCGACACGATTGCCAGAAATAAGATCAGACCAAACGGGTGCAATAGGGCTGGAATACGGCGCCAATTGCCAGAAAAAATCAACCATGGCAGCAAAATCATGCCAGGGATCAGTACGCCAATCAGGCCTTTTGACAACAGCGCCAGTGCCGCGGCGAGATAGCCTACATAGAGGCTTTTCTTCTCATTCTTTAAAGTGTAATCGGCGAAGGCGAAAACCGTTAACGAAATCCATGCGGCAACCAACAAGTCGTGGTTGACGTACTGACTGCTGCCATAAAACAGGAAGCTCGTCGCCAGCACAAGCACGCTGGTGCGCGCGAGTGATTGACTGATCTTTGCTTCAGCATGACGTGACACAAACCAAAAAACACTGAGCAGCATCACCATCCCAGCAAACACTGGCACTAGCCGCATTACCCAAATATGTGGGCCAAACACTTCCATCAAGCCGCCACCCAGCCAATGTAATAGCGGTGGTTTATGAAAGAATGGAATGCCATTAATTCGTGGCGTCAGCCAATCACCCGACGCAACCATCCAGCGCGTAATGTCGCCATAGCGACCCTCATCAGGCACAGCCAATTGGCGAATACTGGCTGCAAAGCCGAGCCAGAGCGCAATCACAATAAAAAAAACTTTATTTGAACGGATGGAAAACATGATTTCTCTACTGTTTTATTTGCTGCGAGTGCCAGAGGTGTCGAACGCGAATTGGCGACTCAGGATAAAGGTGAACACAGCCGTGATGATGATGATAAACGGCAGGCCAAGCGCCATGCTGATCGTGGTGAAATGTAGCATAAGGAGTAGCAAGGATTCATTCAAGATAAAACCCAATACCGCTACCAAAATGAAACGTGGCAAGGTTTGCTGATGCGAGACATCGCCAGCCTCAAAACTAAAGTAACGATGGCCAAAATAACTGACCCAAAAAGCGATGACGAACGCGATTAAATTCGCCCAAGCCGCAGCAACCTGATGGTCTGTTAAGTAAATCGCAATGCAATAATGGGTGATTGCGGCGATGACCCCAATCACGCCAAAACGCATCAGCTGACCGATGGTTTCCGTCAGGGATTTTTGCTTAGTCATCGTGTACGGCTACTTTTGATTCAGGTTTCACATAGCGGTGCGGCGTGGCATCGGTCGCTTGCATTTCGTGAGCAAGCGGAGGATTTTGTTGATCAAATTGACGTGCAACGATGTATTTCGGACGACCTTTGGTTTCATTATAAATCCGCGCAATATATTCGCCGAGTACGCCGATAAATAACAGCTGGATGCCACCGAGTAGCATCATGCCTGCGGCGAGCGTTGTCCAACCGGGTAACTTTGTGCCATCAATCAACGCATCTAAAGTAATAAATGTACCGTAACCCAACGCTATTAACGCGATAAATGCGCCGAGAAAAATACAAATGCGCAAAGGCAAATCAGAAAAAGCTGTTAGTCCCGTAATGGCAAGACCAGTCAGGCGTTTCCAATTGAAATTAGACTCGCCTGCATGACGCTCCGCTTCGGTAAAATACACACCAATACTGCGGAAACCGACCCATGCATAAAGACCCTTCATATAGAGGGTCCGTTCAGGTAGTTCACGCAGTGCATCAACCACACGGCGATCCATCAAGCGAAAATCCCCCGCATCGGCTGGGATGTCAATCGCTGAAATGCGATTCAACGTCGAATAAAATTGACGTGTGAGCCACTTCTTAATCGTCCCTTCCGTTTCGCGGTTACGGATGCCATACACCATGTCATAGCCACTACGCCATAGATCCAGCATGGTTTCAATTGCGCTAATTGGATGCTGAAAATCAGCATCAATCAAAAGCGTCACATTGCCACTGACTTGATCGAGACCCGCAGTAATCGCGGCTTCTTTGCCAAAGTTACGCGACAAAGCGAAAACCTTAAGCGGGTAGAGCGCTAAAAGCGGCTGTAAGGATGCGAGCGTATTGTCTTTACTACCATCATCGACCACGATCAATTCAAAACGCACACCGAGTTCGGTAAGAATTTTGGCAAGCGCAGGAATAAACAGTGGAATGTTTTCTGCTTCGTTATACGCTGGAATCACACAAGAGATAAACGGATTTTCACGTGACATTTACAGCTCTCCTGGTCGCTTTGCCGCAAATTGGGTAAAAGCAATGTAGCGATCCGCACAATCTTGACCGAACTGGTCGGATTTGAAGTAATTATATTCGCGAACGCGTGCCTGCGCGATAGTATCGGTCTTATCTGAGGCATCGACACTCGGATGACACATGATCAGCAGACTGTGCTGAACATCCTCAGAGGTTGTTGGCTTATTGTTTTTGACCCGGTCAAGCCAATGATGCATCAGTTCGGAATACGGTGTGGCATTGGTGAAATCGTAGATGCCTGCAAAGCGCCTATTTTGTCGAAAATGTAATTCTTCACAGGACTCTGCGAGAGTGTGGGCACCCAATAGCGACAGCGCTTTACTCTTAATAAAGAAATTAGGGGTGACCACAGTATGACTAAGATTGCGAATCCACCCGCTATATCCTTTGTTGGTCAGAAAGGTTAATAGCACATCGCGAATGACGGGAAATTGATGGACATGCTGATGACCGTCAATGAAGTCAGGCGCACGTCCCATCACATCAATAAATTTTTGCCACTGATACGAAAGAGTTTTTTGGATTTCTGCTTCGGAAAGTCTTCTAAACCAAGCATTCAGCATTAAGTTGCCGAGCGGCTTAAATAACATGTCATCCGAAAAATTCTGGGTGATATTAAAATGTAAACCGATTTGAGTTTGTGGCTGGGCGTTTTTGACTTCACGTAGTTTTGCGCCATGAATTTCCCATTCTGGCGCTTGGGTCATACATGACGTGGCTTGTATCCTGCCGCCTTTGAGCAGGTGTAAAATCGCCTGACTAATCGGTGCATTCAGCGCGTAATCATCAGCACAAAAGAAAACAGTAGACATAGTTATTAGAAAAACATCGTCAAAGAGATTCAAATTATCCTGAAGGGTAACACAATCTATTTCAGAACTTTTTTTGATTTACGTGATTTTATGAAATTTGATTTAGATTACAAACAAAAAGTACAAATTTTCTTTAAATATCACATCGATTGGTGCAGAAAAACTCACAAATCTTATGGGTAAACACCTTGCCTTAATGGGTGTATTCTCATTGTTCATGTGAGTTTTTTAGCATAATTTGCTGCCGATCATTAATTGGCGTTGTTGAACCGAGCGTTGAGCATGGGGTGGTTTTTCAAGTTTTTGTTTTATGTGAGTAATGTATGAGTGATTCGCACCATCACGGACATGATCATCAGCATGCCCATGACGATTGATCTATCGTTTCGCAAAGCAATCACTCTTCAAATCATCGCAACGGTTTAACGACTTAATAGGCCGTTGCGCTGGAGATTCGCTAAACTCGCCGTCAAATGTTCTTGTGCCGAAGTTGAAATCTCATGAGCATCGGTGATGGGTTCACCAAGCTTACTAAAATTCAATCGACCTGCGGCAACGTCTTGCAGCAAGTGCGCATGAAGTTGTTCATGACTATGCGTGCCATCAAGCAGTGGAAAAATACTCTTTTCGATGACATTGAGCTGTACATTTTCATGCCACGCATTGGTGAGTGCATCGCTGTTGTCCATCGTGCAACAGGCGAACGAATCGCTGACAGGATAGTTTACAACGGTTGTCGCCAGCGCGACCGCATGGCTACGACAACGAATGATGCCTCTGACAATCATATTCTCGATAAACTGACTCACCACGGGTAAGCACTCTGCAATCGTTTTTTGCTGGTTGGTTTGTTGAGTTCTTTGACTCACTTCTTCGGCAATTTCTTGAATTTGCAGTGTCGACGGGTAGTGTTCGTTGAGCACTTGCGCTGCGAGCACGGCAATGGGGTTCGTCAATTGAACTTCTGAGCTATACAGCGTTATAAATGTGTTGATTTCAGTGGACATTTGTTTGGGCGTGAATATGCCCGCGTAGTGCAATTTCTGCAACTGCACACTGTTCATCTGATAATTGATTTCAGTGGCTTTTTGTTCTTTGAGCAAGATCGTTTGACGGAATGAACGACCCGTTAAGAAGTCCAAATGTTGCTCGACGGCTACTTGGCTGCCGTTGCATTCACGTAACAAGGGTTCTGCAATTTCGGAAGAAAAATTGCTGAGGAACATACTGGACGGTTGGCTCTCAGCCAGATAGTGCAGCCCGTTCTTTTTGGCTCGCTCAATAAATTCATGGAAGTAACACGGAAAGTTACAGTGCTCTAAAAACTCATGAATCAGGTAGTAGTCCTGCGAGTTCTTGAGTATAGGCAAGACTTCGTCGATGTTCTTTCTGGTCAAGCTCTCTGGATTGGATTTGTCATGTAAAAAATCAATCATGCCGCGCGCATAAGACAGTTTTTCTTGTGGCGTCTCGCGAATTGCCCCGCGAAACATCATGGCATCACGAATCACTTCACGATATTTCCATCCGGGATAGGTGTTATAGCTAATATAAGCCAGCCCTCGGTCGGAGAGGTTTTCGCCGCAGATGCGCATCATTGCGACTTGGACTTCTTGTGGAATCCAACTATAAACGCCATGAGAAATGATGTAATCAAACGTGCCGAAATCTGGGGTGATTTTGGATAAATCCATGTGATGCAGTGTGATATTTTTGAGTCCTAATCGCTCAATGGTCGCCTGACCCTCCAAGATATGCACGCTGGATAAATCCACGCCTGTGATTTGAGCATGAGGCAAACGGATTGCGGTCGGAATTAAATTACCACCTGAGGCGCAGCCTAATTCTAAAATTCGTGCGTGCTCTAACGGAACAGATTGCACGCTAAACAACGTGGCGATGGCCGTAAGGTGTTCGGGTGCTGTTTGCGAGAAAGGGTGTGAGTGATACGGCGTTTCATTGTAGCTATCTGATAGCCGCTCATTTAATGTGGTCGACACCCTAAACTCCTTGTCGTTGAATGGTTCAGTGTGATTTAAGCTTGATCTTTTATCGTAACTAATTGCTGCGCTAAATTCGATAAAAATTCTGGTATGGAGTACATGTGTTGATATTGCTGTATTTGCTTGCCAATCAACATTAAACGTTGATTAAACGTTAAAAAACCATTCGCCACGATCAACGGTTGATTCCATGGCGCAATATCACCGCGCTGAAACTCGAATGCACAACTGATCCGCGGTTGCCCTGCGGCACGGGGGCTTGAATGTGATCCCCAATGTAACACTGCCTGATTCCAAATCAAAAACTCGCCGGGATTGGCAGGCAATGCGCGAATTTCGGGGTAGTGAATATCCCACTGTTGATCGTTCTCAGTGGCATACACGGGATCACGGTCGGCAGGTAAAATGTAGATACAGCCATTGAGCGTTGTGGCGGGCGTCAATGGAATCCAGAGCGTGACACTGCTCGGTGAGCCATTGGCTAATAATGAGCGATAGCCTTTGTCGCGATGTGGCTTCCAGCCTGTTTCCGCTTGTGCGGGATCAATGTGCCACGCCCAGAAATCAGGCAACATCCAATAATCTTCACCCAATAAACACGACAATGTTGATGATAACTTGATTGCCAGTTGCCAAATTTCATCGTAGACAAAGGCAAAGACGGGCGGCAGCCCGAGTGCTTTCAGTTGGGTAATGGCGTTCATTAACGGCTCTAATGACGTGTGCCACTCGCCGATTGAGCCATGAAAATAGCCTTCGTGTCGCATGAGTTGATTGAGGTAATGATTTTGTTCTTCTGGAATTAATGGCGTGGGAACGGCGTTGTAATCGGGATGAGCAATATGCAACGTCGGTGCAAGTGTCTGCCAAAACTGAAGGGTGAGCAGTTTTTCGAAATTTAATTCGCTACTTAATTCGACGTCTCGTTCTATATGAGATTCAGGAGTAGTTTGCCTTTCTTGCATAATTGGAATCAGTTCAAGTCATTGTTGGGTGTGGCTATGTTTGACTGTAGCATTCTCAGCCAGCGAAATCGCGGCTCATGTAAAAGATCTTTGAGATTAAAAGTTGGTAATTTAAGTTCGGTTTCGCTATAATCCGCCACCTGCTGTAGTGATGCACGGCAGAATACTTATATTTATGCATCTCGGAGAAGAAACATGGCGTTAACAAATCAAGATCGCGCGGATATCATTGCAAAATTTGCACGTGCAGAAAACGATACAGGTTCACCAGAAGTTCAAGTTGCATTGTTGTCAGCAACAATTAATGACTTACAAAGTCACTTCAAAGCACACAAACATGACCATCATAGCCGTCGCGGTTTGATCCGTATGGTTAATCAACGCCGTAAATTGCTTGATTACCTCAAAGGCAAAAACTTTGATCGTTATTCAGCACTCATCACCACACTGGGTCTACGTCGCTAAGATTGCGACTCGTCGCATAGTGATCGATTTATGATGTGTGAATGAAGAAGGGAGCATAAGCTCCCTTTTTTGCGATTTGAAGAAATGTTTGATTGTGTTGAATAAGTAATTGTTGATGATGGTTCGTTGTAGTTGTTTGATTGAACCCGTTGGTTTTGTTGAAGTCATGGCGACACAGAAGTTGCTGTGTAAATTGTACAAGTGTGATGCAAAGAACTGCTGAATAGAGGTTGAGTTCAGATTTTAAGTGTGGTTACATCGTTCGGCGCATAAACTGTGCACAGAATGATGGGTGAGGGTCAAAAAACCTTGCCAAAAAATGGTGTACATATGGAGAGGCTTCTAACTACGATTGTTTGTGGTGCTGTTTTTGGTTGAATGATTTGAGCAAAAAAAACTAGAGTTAATGTTTTGATGATCATTAATAATAATTTTTTTAATCGAAATTTCATATCCAAGACGATCGTCGTTAGGGGCTTCCATATGAATTTGGTGTTTGAAAATTAAGGTTTAAAAAAGGAATAGTCGTATGTCGATGTTTAATATAGTGCGTAAAGAAGTTCAGTTCGGTCGTCATCAGTTGGTATTGGAAACAGGTCGTATTGCGCGTCAAGCACATTCAGTATTTGTCACCATGGGTGGTGTGAGTGTATTGGTTGCTGTTGTTGCGGCAAAAAAAGCAAAACCAGGTCAAGATTTCTTTGCATTAACTGTTAATTATCAAGAAAAACAATATGCAGCAGGTCGTATTCCTGGTGGTTACGGCAAGCGTGAAGGCCGTGCAAGCGAAAACGAAACCCTCGTTAGCCGTTTGATCGATCGTCCAATTCGTCCATTGTTCCCAGAAGGCTACTTCAACGAAGTTCAAGTCACAGCAAGTGTTGTTTCTTCTGATAAAACAATGGATGCAGACATTGCTGCGATGATCGGTACTAGTGCGGCGATGTCAATCGCTGGTGTGCCATTCAATGGTCCAATCGCGGGTGCACGTGTTGCATTCATCGATGGCGATTACATCTTGAATCCTTCATACGAAGAACTCAGCCGTAGCCAATTGGATTTGGTTGTTGCGGGTACGGATAAAGCGGTTCTGATGGTTGAATCAGAAGCGAAAGAATTGTCAGAAGATCAAATGCTTGGTGCAGTATTGTTCGGTCATGACGAAATGCAAGTTGTGGTTGAAGCGATCAAGCAGTTTGCTGCTGAAGTGAACAACCCAGTCAGCACATGGACTCCAGCAGTTCAAAACGAAGAATTGAAAGCGCGTTTGGCGACTCGTTTTGCTGAAGAAATCAGCGTTGCGTACACTGAAACAGAAAAAGCACTACGTTACGAAAAATTAGGCGAAATCAAACTTGCGGCTTTGGCTGAATTTGCGCCTGAAGGCAGTGATGTTGATCCAGCTGAATTGCAAAACTACTTTGAAGATCTGAAATACCGCACTGTTCGTGACAATATTTTGTCAGGCAAACCGCGTATTGATGGTCGTGATACCAAGACTGTTCGTGCATTGGACATTCAAGTCGGCGTGTTGCCACGTGCACATGGTTCAGCATTGTTCACACGCGGTGAAACACAAGCCTTGGTTACAGCAACTTTGGGTAATACCCGTGATGCATTGATGGTCGATTCATTGGCAGGTACACGCAATGACCCATTCATGTTGCATTACAACTTCCCTGCATACTCTGTGGGTGAAACTGGTCGCGAATCAGGTCCAAAACGCCGCGAAATCGGTCATGGTCGTTTAGCGCGTCGTGGTGTTTACCCAGTTCTGCCAGCTGCTGATCGTTTCCCGTACGTGATTCGTGTGGTATCTGACATCACTGAATCAAATGGTTCGTCTTCAATGGCTTCTGTTTGCGGCGCAAGCTTGGCATTGATGGATGCAGGCGTGCCACTAAAAGCACCAGTTGCTGGTATTGCGATGGGTCTGGTCAAAGAAGGCGAGCGTTTCGCGGTTCTTTCTGACATCTTGGGTGATGAAGATCATTTGGGCGACATGGACTTTAAAGTTGCGGGTTCTGCAAACGGAATCACTGCACTGCAAATGGACATCAAGATCGAAGGCATTACCGAAGAAATCATGGAGTTGGCTCTGAGCCAAGCGTACCAAGGTCGTATTCATATTCTGAATGGCATGAATCAAGTGTTGGCGCGTAGCCGTACTGAAATTAACATGCATGCACCGACCTTCGCTGTGATTCAAGTTAATCCAGATAAGATCCGTGACATCATTGGTAAAGGCGGCGCAACGATTCGTGCGCTGACTGAAGAAACCAAAGCTAGCATTGATATTGAAGACAACGGTACAGTCCGCGTATTTGGTGAAACCAAAGCAGCAGCTCAATTGGCGATTGCTAAAATTCAAGCGATTACTGCTGAAATCGAGCCAGGCACAATCTACGAAGGCACTGTCGTGCGTATCGTTGAGTTTGGCGCGTTCGTTAACCTGTTGCCGGGTACTGATGGTCTGTTGCACATTTCGCAAATTTCAAATGAGCGTATTGCCAACGTTGCTGACGTACTGCAAGAAGGTCAAAAAATCCGTGTGATCGTGCAAGATGTTGATCAACGTGGTCGCATTAAATTGTCAATGAAAGATCTTGCTCCAGCAGTTTAATTGAGCAAATTGACCGTAAATAAATCATTTATGGTCAATTGATCGTTGAATAAAAAAGCCCATTCTTACAAGATTGGGCTTTTTTGCTAATGATCTTTGAAATGTGCTAGTCCATTATCCTGTAGAGCTGACATTTGTAATATTGGTTTGTTTTTCGATGATTGTCGCTTTTAACTCGGTATAGTTTCGTGCTATCGTCGCGCAGTAAAGGAATAGAACCCGCAAAGGAATGAAAATAAAATGTTTAATAACACACCAAATGTGCATGGAGCCGATCAGGCTGTTCGTCAATCTACGTCTAAAAAGCCCTTTTTTATGAAAAATATCATTGCAAAAAGCATGGTTGTTGCGGTTGCCGCAACGTTGACTCTTACAGGTTGTTCTCAGGTCATTAAATCCGGTGCAAATATTGGTTTGGCATTTGCTGAAAATCATATCGTACCGCCAATTCTGACGCAAGATGACACTAATATGGTGTGTGTATCGGGTACATCCTTGTTGCCTGCGATTTTGGCGACTTCAGCGATGGGCGCCGATGCGACCAATATGGCAGTTTTGCTGTATGTGGGTTCAGCAAGTTGTGCGGAAGACAGCGCGCTTGAAAATGAGTTGGCATACATGCGCGCCTCGCGTGCAGGTAAAGTTGAAGAAGCTCAAGATCAACGCATTGCACAGAAACGTTGGTCTGCAACTGCAGCACGCCGTCAATATGCTGCGTACCAAGTATTCCAAGAAAATTACGAACGTAAATACCGTATTAAGTTGGGTGAACAGTGCCCAACCATGCGTACTGATCTAGATAAAACGATTTATCTGCTCGGTATGGTTGCAGGTCTGCAAGCGGTTACCAATGATATTGCATCTCAAGGTGCAGTAAACGTGCCGAAAGATATCGCCGCGGTCGTTGAGCGCGGTATGAAGTGCTTGGATAATGAGCAGTTCTGGGGTGCACCGTTAGCGATTCGTGCGGCAATCTGGGTACTCCTACCAGGTGCTGGTGAAGGCAAGCCTGATCCATGGCAGACCATTAAAGATTCAACACGTTTGGGCGAACGTAAAGGTGTGCGTCTGTCACATGCGATTTATGCACTCGCTGCGCAAGCAACAGGTAAAGATGATTTGATCCGTGATGCACTGAAAACTTACGGTGCTTCAGTTGAGCAAAACATGCCTGTGAATCCAAAATACAAATTGTTTGATGCGATGGGCGGACATCAAGTTTGGGGTATCGCGGATCGTTATTGGACTGATAAGACTGGTAAACGTGCTCCAGAAGATGGTCTAACCAAGTTCTGGGATGAGAGTGATGTAGATACCGCGAAAGTTGATGATCTACTGAACTAAGCTGCGATGATCACCGAAATCACTGACGATTTAAGGATTGTTAAATCGTTCGAGTGATCAGACAAAACCGCCGCCATTGGCGGTTTTGTTGTATGTTGCAAGTCAATGTAAGATTGAAAAGTTGTTCAAAAGTGTTTTCGAGGTTAGGGTTTTAACATGGGGTGGGTCATGAGGTCGTGCGGTCGAAATCAAATAAGCACAGAAGATGTGAAAACTCTAAAGGTCGTAAGTTCACGGCAGAATATGACTTCACGCTTGATGATGTTTTGTGTCGCGGTGATTCTGACCAGCTTAACCAGTAGTTTTGTGAATGCTGCAGAGCCGATTAAAAGACGCTTATGTGTCTGGGATATCATGGGTCAAAATGGCGAAGTATTCGGCAGACTTAAAGATTATCAAGTTAAAGCAAAAACTCTCGGTGTAGATTTTGACTTAAAAGGCTATACGGATGAACGGGTTGCTAGTGAGGATTTTCGCGTCCGCTATTGTGATGCAGTGGTCGTGACTGGACTGCGTGTTCGTCCTTTTAATTCATTCACAGGCAGCATTGAGTCGGTTGGTGCAATCCCTAGCTATGAGCACATGCGAACGTTGGTTTCTGTATTGAGTAGCCCTGCTGCTGCCCATTATATGAAGACTGACTTTGATGGTCAGTCGTATGAAGTCATTGGTGTTATGCCGTTAGGTGCGGCCTATGGATTTGTCAATGATCGTCGAATTGATAGCCCAGAACGTTTACCAGGCAAGAAAATTGCGATTTTTGATTATGATAAAGCGCAAGCGAAGTTGGTTCGTGATCTTGGTGCGCAATCTGATCCTTCTGACCTGAGTAATTTTGCAGGAAAATTTAATAATGGCAAAGTCGATATCGTCGTTGTGCCAGCAACAGCCTATCGTCCATTAGAGTTGTATCGCGGATTGGGACAAAATGGCGGAATCGTGGATTATGTCCTTGCGCAAGTCAGTTTACAGATTGTGGTTCATGCGGATCGATTCCCAGCGGATTTCGGTCAAAAGTCTCGCGAATATGTTGCGGGACAATTCAACGCCTATATGAAAACGGTCAAAGGGTATGAATCTGAAGTTGATCCAAAGTATTGGGTACGAGTGACCGATGCGAATCGTGCGCGATATCAAGAAATGTCTAGACTTTCGCGGATTGATTTAGTGCGTGATGGTATCTACGACAAGAAGATGCTGGCTCTGTTGAAGAAAATTCGTTGTCAAAAAGAGCCGACGCAAGCTGAGTGTAGTTTAGGTGACGAGTAAGCTGTATAAGCAAATAAACCCACAAGCCTCAATGAGATTGTGGGTTTATTTTTGCATTGTGCTCATGACTTTGCTGCAAGTGTTCTTTACCGAGACTGTCTATAGTCATCAAGTTTTATTCAGTCAGCCTTGGCGGTTATGGACAGGACATTGGGTGCATTTAAGCGTTTGGCACTGGGTCTTGAACGTTGCTGCATTAGCGCTGCTTCCTGAGATTTTTCTACGCGCCTCATGGAAATTTTTCCTTGTGTTATGGATTGCTTTACCTCCACTGTTAAGTCTTGCTTTATGGTTTTCTTTGCCGCAGTTATCTCTATATGCTGGCTTGTCTGGCGTTTTGCATGGTATTTACTTGGCGATGGCTTTAAGGGCGATTTGCGGTGGAGAGCGTGCTGAGCGTCGAATCGGCTGGGTGGTGTTGTTGGGATTGCTTGCCAAAGTAAGCTATGAAGCGTATCGCGGCATGAGTCAAACTGCGGAATTGATTGGCGCACCAGTGATTCTTCAGGCGCATCAGTTTGGTGCTGCGCTCGGTTTAGTCATTTGTTTGCTGGCTTGGTTTGTATCATATGTTCATCTTAAAATAACCTAATATTATTTAAATATTTGTTTATTAAGTAAATATTTGAATTTCACGTTTGAGGGTGGCTGGCTAGGCTGCTTTACAAGACGCCATTTTTTATGTCAAATTATGTTTGGGTGAAGTTTTTGGCCATTCAACCTCGTTTTGATCCATGTTGTAGCTTCTTTTATAACCGAAATTAAGGCATAAAAGAGATGTAAATTAGCTGTTAAATCAGGCATCATAGTCAATTATGCGGTAGACACGTCTTCGTCGTAGCACTTTTGGTGCATGGCAAAGATGGGTTCTTAGAGCGTCAAGAGGCGTAGCGTAGTAAAACGCGTATTCTTTATTTAGTTTTAGCCACCATGAAGTTGCCATCTTTAGAAGTTTCTGGCTATTGGTTGGGTTTGATTGAGGCAAGGACGCGTTTTGACGTTATTTAAGTCAAGAATCAAAAAATCATAAGTAGGGTACTATGGAACATACTAATGCTGATGGGCGTATGGGCCCGCTGAATCGGACATGGATGGAGTGGTTAACAACCCTACCTGTCTTTCTGTTACTCATATTAACGTTACTGATTGGCACTGGTGAAATGATCCATGGTCAGTTGCTACGCATGGGTGAACGTCTTTTTGGTGATACTGCGGCAGGAATTCAATATTCTTATTTACGCGGCGATCCTGCAAAACCAACTTGTGATAAAGACACTCCGATCGAAACTTTGGTGCAGAAAGAAATGGCAGCACCTGCGGTCGATGACGGGTTAGGTGGCTTGTTTGCAGAAACCAAAAATCCAGATTCAATTCGTCAGTCGATGGTTGCAGCACAGGGTCTATGTAAAGAGAAATACGCTTTCTATGACAATGTGAATCATCACATGACTCCTGCTGTTCGTGCCTATCGCACGTTCGAAGAAGCATTTTTCTATGTTTTCCACTTTGGTACGCAATATCGCTCATTGATTTTGATTGTCATGATCGCGTTTGCTGCATTGGCAACAACCATTAATCGTCATCATTTGACCTTGCGTCCACCACAAAGTGTGTTGGATTATCGCGTTTACTTTAGTGCGACGATTGTTGCAAATAGCATCGGTATGGTTGCTGGTGTTTTCTATCTGATTGGCAATCGCGCATCAGGTATTGAGATGGATCCTGTGACATTAGCGATTAGCGTGGTTTGGCTATTCCTATTCACAGCGCTGACACTCATCAGTATTTTTCAAGCGTTTAATTCTCCAAAAGATGCAACGCCAGGCGGTAACTTATTCTCTGCGTATCTGTCTATTCCGTTGTATGCGGTGATGGCGGTTGTTGCGGGTACTGTGTTCTTCACACAGAATTACTATGGCGGTCTGTTTATCTACATGGGTCAGCTGTCTGATTACTCGGCACTGTTTCTGAGTTTGACGCTGTTTATCTGGATCGGGATGCTGATGAAGCAAACCCGTTTGGTTGACTTACTTTTGGATCTTTTCCGTCCTTGGGGTTTGTCACCAGAAGTGTTGACTTGGGTCATCATGCTGTTTGCTGCTGTTGCAACAGCGTACACCGGTGCATCAGGTATCTTCATTCTTGCTGCAGGTGCGATTATTTATTACGAAGTGGCCAATGCTGGTGCGCGTAAGCAATATGCGCTCGCTGCAACTGCGATGTCTGGTTCGTTAGGTGTGGTATTGCGTCCTTGCTTGCTGATCATTCTGATCACTGCAATGAACAAAGAAGTGACTTCTGATCAGCTTTATGGCCATGGTAAATGGTTGTTCCTCATGACTTCAACGATCTTCTTGATCGTGTCGCTGATGGTTCGCGAAAAGAATGGTCCTAAATATAAGCTGAATTCGCCAAGTATTGCTGTACCTGCGATGGCTCGTGCTTTAGTTCCACTTGCACCATACGTGATCATCATGATCGTCGTTATCATGTTCTATCAATATGTTCTTGATACTAAACTTGATGAATATACAGCTGCGATGATTCTGCCGTACGTCATGTTGGCAATTGTATTTTTCGATAAAGTTCGTCGTACTCCGCAGCCTGTTACTGCAGGGGTGGGTGTACATACACCAGGTGGTCAAGTTCCTCCTGCACCCGTTGAACGTCGTACAGGTGAAGTTGCTGCTCGAGATGACCGTCGTAGTGGTCAGGATCGCCGTGTCACGTTTGAATATGCGATTCGTACTGCAACAAACGAAACCATTAGCCATATCGGTGCTCTGTTAATCCTCATGGCTCTGTCAATGAGTTTGTCAGGTGTGGTTGAGCGTACTGGCCTGATGCATACATTCCCGCATACATTCCCGAATGTGTGGGTGGCGATGGCTGTGTTGGTCATGGTTAAAGTGTTTATTGGTATGGTGATGGAGCCGATGGGCGCGATGCTACTGGTATCGACGACTCTTGCACCAATCGCTTATGCCAATGGCATTGATCCAGTTCACTTCTGGATGATGGTATTGACTGCTCTTGAGCTAGGTTATTTGCTCCCACCAGTTGCATTGAATCAACTTTTGACGCGTCAGGTGGTCGGAGAGGATGTGATGCATTCTGCTGACCATGAAGCGAAGCATATGAGCTTCTACTATCGCTATGAGCGTTGGTTGTTGCCTGTGATTGTTATTTCAGTCAGTTTGGTGATTGTGGCATTCTTGCCTCTGTTGATGAATAAAACGGCGTATTTTAACTTCTGGCATTGAGTCATTAGTTGATCGTTAAAAAAGCATCGCTTCGGCGGTGCTTTTTTATGGCTTGAAAGAGAGGTTTTTGTGTTCCATGGTATTAAAATGGTGAGACATTGATGACTTATACGCTTATCCAACCTCCCTTTACTTTAAAGTTTAGGGAGATGAGTAAAAAAGAACTTAAAGATTATTATCAGTGGTTTATGGCGATCCTTCCAGATCGCTTAGACGAGCTATGCCAAGTAGTCAAGCAAACATCAGGTTTTCAAAATTGGACACCCGATTTTACCCCAGACTCACTAAATATTCTTGGAGAGTGGTTCTTATTGCAGGTAGAAACTCGGAAGAGATCACAAGAGGAGCTTCAGGAAATGAAGAATCAACAGACGTTTCCTATCGACATTCATAATGAAGAATTGACCGATCGAACCTTCTCTTTAGCGATAGATATAGGTATGTATTTTAGTCAGGTTCTGATTAAAAATAATCCATCACTATCTTGGAAGCAGCCTTTTGGCAATAAAAAATTTGCAGATTATGGTCAACCATTGTTAACGGGGTTTGGGGTTGTATCGCTTAATCCTATACGAATCGCGACTTCACTAGCTTATGGACTCAGTGATAGAACACGTAATGGAAAACGGCTACGCGAAATTTATGATTATGGGTTAACGAAGATTTAGTCCGCACGGGCGTACTAATCCAAATCTTATTGCGCCAATAACTTAAATTTAATCACATGCTGGAACACTCATAAACCAAAAAAACTTCTTAAGCTCCATTACTCTCAGATTAACTAAAACCCAAAAATGTACACACTCATGCGGCTCTGTTGAAAGCCCTGAAAGAATTATGCAGTCTACAACTATCTACGCTGACTTAGTTTTTGAATCTTATTCTATCGGCCCTAATTCTTTAGTTCTCGGCATACACAAAATCAGCGCTACTAAAATCAACGTCATGCCAATAACACTAATAAAATCTGGATATTCCTGCCAAATTAATGCGGCAAAAATACCCGCGAAAATAATGGCAAGGTAGTTTGCTGGGCCGATTTTTCCTGCGGGGGCATAACTGTAGGCTTTAGATAGGCAAAGCTGACTAACAGTCGCCAATAGCCCTGCACCGCCTAATAACAACATCTCATGCGTTGTATACATACGCCAATGCCAAAACATTGGAATGCTGGAGAGAATGCTGCCAATCAAGCAGAAATAAAACACGATGCGAATGACGGGTTCGGTTGTGGTGAGGGCGCGGACTGTCACAAAAGCCATCGCGGCAAATAAGCTTGAGACGATGCCAATCAGTGATAACAGATTAAAGAAACCTTGGTTTGGCTTGGCGACCAATACGACTCCGACTAAACCAATGAAAGCCGCTAACCACATCAGCGCATTCATACGCTCTTTGAGAAATAACCACGCGACAAGTGGAATGAAAATCGGAGATGAATATGTAAATACCATCGCATTGCTAAGCTTCAAATGGGCAATAGCATAAAAGAACCCATACATCGCCATCAGCCCAATAATCGCTCGCCAGCTATGCATCCATATTTTATCGGTTTTAATAAATGACGTGCCTTTGAACAACATAACCGGCAATAAAATGATCAATCCAGTGAGATTACGGAAGAACACCACTGAGGCATTATCAACGCTATGCGATGCCAAACGAATGAGCACACCCATCAATGCGAATAGACACGCGGAGAGGGCTAATAGTGCTAAGCCTCGACCTATTTGATGGGGTGGTGAAACGAGAGGCGTAGATGCGGATTTCAAGAATAAATCGACCAGCGAGAGAAGGGCGCTATTTTAGCAGAGCTTCTCGTCGGGTCGTTTATGTTTTATTTTCTGGATCGGAGCGTCAATCAGGAGAGTTAATGATTTGGCGTTTCGAGTGTTTTGAGTTGTTGTTCTTTCATAGCGAGCAATTTATTTGAGATTTCCAATTGCTGCGCAAGTTGCGCTTTGCGATCTTTTAGGCGGGCATGTTCATCGTTTAGACGATCCAATTCTTCTTCAGCCAGTGTTGGATCAGATGGAAGCGCAGTATTCGCAGCGGTCACAGGTGCGGCATCAGTGGCAGTCACTTCGGACGTTGCCGTCGTTGCGGATGCCGTATCCGATTGCAGTGCAGGCGATTGAACGATTGGCGCGTTAGTCACGGTTTTTGTCGTGGTAGAAGTTGTGCTTGTTGTTGATGCTTGAGGACAGAGCAACCACCACAGGAGTGCGATTACAGCAATGGCTGCGATGATGACTAAGGCCGCAGCATGATAAGGGCGTGCACGGGCGCGTTCTAAAAGCGACTTCATGTGTGTATCCATACTAAAAATGAAATGTTTTTATCCTAATGACACCGATTCTAGCGCATTGATCGAATCTGTACCACTTCGACTTGTTCTGTTTCGGTTGCAGCAGGCATTGCGTCGAAAGAACCTTTGGAAACAACCGTTGTCGGTCGTCGTTCGACATGTCCACAGTCCACACATTCAATCCACTCATCATCAGGCGTGATAAAAATCATCACTTTGTCTTGCGCATGGCAGGCGCTGCAACGCGCCCCTGCGATAAAACGTTTCTTCACGGTGGGTTGATGGGTGCTCATACTGTTTGATCCGTTGTTTTACTGCTCTGCCAGCCATTATGACGTAATAATGCTTCAACAGATGCATCACGTCCACGAAAGTCGCGAAAGGTCTCTAGCGCAATTTTACTGCCACCGACTGCGAGAACACTTTGTCTAAAAGATTGCCCTGTTTCGGCATTAAAGATCCCTTCATTTTCAAAGCGATCAAATGCATCGGAAGCCAAGACTTCCGCCCATTTATACGAATAATAGCCCGCCGCATAACCGCCTGCAAAAATATGGCTAAAACCGTGTTGAAAACGGTTATAGGCTGGCGGCGTGAGCACTGAATATTGCGCACGAATTTCATCCAAAATCGACTGAACTTGAGTGAGATTCGGTGCAGGCTGCGCATGGTGAATATCTAAATCAAACAAGGCGAATTCGATTTGACGCAACGCTTGCATGCCACTTTGAAAATGTCGCGCAGCAAGCAGAGCATTCAACATGTCTGCGGGCAGGCTTTCGCCCGTGTCATCATGTTTGCTAATGAGCGCGAGTGCTTCCGGTTCCCAAGTCCAGAATTCCATGAATTGACTTGGTAATTCAACTGCATCCCAAGCCACCCCATTCACACCCGCAACGGATAGCACATCCACCTCAGTCAGCATGTGATGCAACCCATGCCCAAACTCATGGAATAGGGTGACCAATTCATCGTGGCTGAGTAATGCAGGTTTACCATCGACAGGCGGCGTAAAGTTGCCGACCATAAAGGCGATAGGCAGTTGTAAGCCTTGCTCTGTGCGCATACGTGGGCGGAAACCACTCATCCATGCGCCGCCACGTTTACTGCTACGCGCATATAAATCAAAATAGAAACCAGCGACGAGCTTGCCTTGTTCCATAATTTCATAATATTGCACGCCGTCAGCCCAGACTGGTGCTTCGCGTTGTTCAATATCAATGCCATACAAACGTTTCGCAACTTGAAATAAGCCACTAATCACTACGTGAGCAGGGAAGTACGGTTTCAGCGTTTCTTGCGACAGATTGTATTGGCGCTGTTTTACTTTTTCAGCAAGGTAAGCGGTATCCCATGGCTGTAAATCCAACAGTCCACTTTGTTCGCCTTCGGCTTTCAGTTCAACTAAATCCTGTTTGGCTGGCTCAATCGCTTTGCTGGCGATATCCACAAGGAACTCGCGCACAGTGGCAACATTCGGTGCCATTTTGCTGGCGAGTGACAACTCGGCATAACTGCTAAAACCTAAGAGTTGAGCCATTTCTGAGCGCAGTGCTAAAATTTCGACCAGTACTTCGCTATTATCTTGGGCTGTTGCGTTGGGTACGGTTGCAAGCTCGGACGCACGCGTGACGTAAGCGCGATAAAGCTCTTCACGTAAAGCGCGATCATCTGCATAGGTCAAGATGGCAATATAAACCGGTGCATCCAATGTGGCAGCGGCTTCGACTTTTTGGTCTGCGGCGAAATCGTTCGCTCGCGAAGCCGCCATTTGCTTGACCAAAGCCAATGAAGATTCTGGCAGTCCTGCGAGTTCATGCTCGGCTAAAGGACGCACATAGGCTTGAGTCGCATCCAATAAGTGATCTGAAAACTGTGATGACAGTTGTGAGAGGCGCTCGGTAATGCTTGCATAGCGAGTTTTCTCATCACCTTCGAGTGCGACACCTGAGAGTTTGAAGTCACGTAGCGCAAGACGAATCGACGTTTGTCGCGCAGTAGTTAAATTCGCAAAATCAGCACTGTCATGAATGCTTAAATAGGCTTGATAGAGCGGTTTGTTCTGACCTTGTTCGGTGTAATAACGCGACAGTTCTGGCAGTAGCGCGTTATAGGTTTCACGCAGTTCAGGGGTGTTACAAGTCGCGTTTAAATTAGACAAAACGCTCCACACTTGATGAATACGATTCTCCCATGCATCCAATTGACGAATAAAGGCGAGCTCATTGCCAGTGGCAATGTGATTCGCTTGATTCAACAGTGAAAAACCTTCCGTGAGTAGCGCTTCAATATCCGATTTCATGCCTGCATTAGTCAGTGATGGGAAATCGGGTAGTGGCAGGCGCGCTGGAAGGAGCAAGGAGTTTGAAGTGATTGCATTCATGGTGTTGTCTTTTAAGTCGAAATCTGAGGAGGATCAATAAGGCTTAGGATCGATGATTAGCGCTACATTTTCAATGGGATTTTATTGGGATTATTGGGGGAGTTTCGTTTCAGGGTCGCAAGAATCATTTGAAAAAAACACGTAAAAAAAAGCGCAGGGCAGTCATGTGACTGACCCTGCGTTTTTGTATGACTGCTATTTATTTTTCTTGGATTTTTTTGAATCGGTTTTCTTGTCTGATTTCTCATCAGTCGATTTTTTGCCTGAACCTTTCTTTGACTTGGCCTGATCTTTTGATTTATCAGTCGATTTCTTGGCTGATTTAGATTTCTCAGCTTTTGGTTTCGACTTGGCTTTATCTGCACGTTCTTTGGCTTTAACTGCTGAATCAGCAGGGACGGTCTGAACGATCGGCTCAACAGGCGCGGCGACAGTTTGCGCAACGACTTTCACTTCTTTAACTACGTCTTTCACAGCGGCAACAGGTGGTTTAGACGTTGCAGGAGCAGCGACAGTTTTCACTTGTTCACTCGGTTGTGCTTGCGCTACGAGTTGCTGCACAGGTTTTTTCCGTGGAGCTGGACGTGGCGCAGTTGGTTTTGCTGCAGCAGCTGGCGTTTGTTGTGCGACTGCAGGCTTGGCAGCTTGAGGCTGTTGACGGCCTGTTCGTGCTGGACGATTTGAAGCTGCTTTTGGCGGAGTAGTCGCTTTCGCTGGTGCAGCTGCTTTTGCAGGAGCAGGCGTATTTGCAACGCGCGGCGCTTTTTCACGTATTGGCTTGCCGCCACTGGACAATTGCTTGACCAATTGGAAGTCGATTTTACGTTCTTCGAGATTTGCGCCAGCGACTTGAATCTCGACTTTGTCACCGAGTGCAAATTTCTGACCATGCGTTTTGCCATTCATAGATTGGCTAGCGACATTGTATTCGTAGAAATCATTACCGAGGTTACGCACATGAACCAGGCCTTCGACGTAGAGTTCACTCAACGTGACGAAGAAGCCAAATTCGGTCACCGCAGTAATCACACCTTCGAAGCGATCACCGATATGCTGTTGCATATAATGAGTTTTTAACCAGCTCATCACACTACGCGAGGCATCATCGGCACGGCGTTCAGTGCGCGAAAATTGTTCGCCAGCCGCAACCAATTGATTACCTTCGAGGTCAGTTTTTCTACCCGCTAAATGATTTTTAATCGCACGATGCAACAGCAAATCAGGATAGCGACGAATTGGCGAGGTGAAGTGCGTATACGCTTCATACGCTAAGCCGAAATGACCTAAATTTTCAGGTGCATAAACAGCTTGCATCATTGAACGGAGCAAAACCATATGAATGCTTGGCGCGTCAATCCGATCGCGCGTCGCTTCGATAATCGCTTGATAATCCGATTGCGTAGGTTTTTCTGGGAAACTTAATCCGAGTAACTTCACATAATCACGGACTTTCTGCACCCGATTCATTTCAGGTGGCTCGTGATTACGATACAGCACAGGAATCAGGTTTTTCAGCGCAAAATCAGCGGCACAGGTATTAGCCAGCAACATGCATTCTTCAATCAGACGATGTGCATCGTTACGCGTGCGTGGTTTGATCGCTGAAATGCCACCTTTGTCATCAAAGGTCATATAGGTTTCAGTTGTTTCAAATTCCATCGCACCGCGTTTAGCGCGCACAGCGAGCATGACGTGGAACAACTGATTCAGCGTCTCAATTGATTTGTGCACGGCAGGAATATTTGGAATCGCGTCAGTCTGACCACCCAAGTAGCTTGCAACTTGGTCATAGGTCGTGCGTGCTTGCGAATGCATGACGGCTTCGTAGAACTCAAAACCCATCACATTGCCAGCACGCGATAAATTAATATCACACACCATACATAGGCGATCGACTTCAGGTTTTAGCGAGCACAAGCCGTTCGATAAATCTTCAGGCAGCATCGGCACAACATGGTTCGGGAAATAAACCGACGTGCCGCGTGATTGTGCTTCATCATCCAATGCCATACCAAGTTTGACGTAATGACTCACATCGGCAATCGCGACGATCAGACGGAAACCGCCACCAGCACGTTTTTCAGCATAGACCGCATCATCAAAATCACGTGCATCTTCGCCATCAATCGTGATCAGCGGCAATTCACGTAGATCAATCCGACCTTTACGATCTTTCGCAGCCGGTTCTTTGTATTTAGCGGTTTCTGCGAGCACTTGCTCATCGAAAACATGCGGTAAATCAAAGTCGATCAGCGTCGTCGGAATAATGAGCTGGGTATCGACTTTATTCGAGAACGCCTCAACCACATGACCATTGGCATACTCTTCACGCGTTGGCCAATCATCGATTTCAATTTGCGCAGCATCGCCAATGGTTAAATGCGCAGCAGCCACTTGATCTGGTTCAAGCGCAATCGGTTGATGTGCGTTTGGATGCGAAGGCTGAATATAAAATTGCCCTTCTTGCATCTGCAAATGACCAATCACTTGGGTTTGCTGACGTTCTTTCACATCGACAATACGACCCAACGGACGTCCACGACGATCAGTACCGGTCGCACGTGCGCTGACGGTATCGCCGTTAAACACCAAACGCATTTCGCGTTCAGTCAGGAATAAATCAGGATGATCGGTCAATACGACAAAACCAAAACCATTGGTGTTTGACTGGATTTTACCGATAAATAAATCATCTTCGCTGATTAAGCGGTAACGCTGCGGATTGTGACCAACGGTTGTCAGTTGGCTGTCACGCACCATCGCTGAGAGGCGGCGACTGACTGCTTCAATCGCAGTCGGATCTTGCAAATTAAACAAAAGCACAAACTCCGCATGACTGAGCGGCTGTGGATTTTGTTCTAAGATGTTGAGAATGAGGGTGCGACTTGGAATAGGCGACTCGTAGCGCTGAGCTTCACTCAGGGCTTCAGGGTCGTTCCAAGGTGTATCAGGGGTATTGGTATTTTTCATTATTTCAGTTTAACACAGCTTTTATGACAATACGGTATCGCCATTGGGTGCATTTACGTTTTTGCCAAGTATTAAAGAGATCTAATCACATCGAAAATGCTTGATTTAGGGCTTGACGCTATTTCATGAAATCTATAGCATTGCCGACCTATGCGGATGTGGCGGAATTGGTAGACGCGCTAGTTTCAGGTATTAGTGTCGCAAGACGTGGAGGTTCAAGTCCTCTCATCCGCACCAAATTTGATTGTTTTATCGCAGTCACAAAAAAAAGCCCAAGTCTGATTGATTTGGGCTTTTTTATTGCGCGTTATTTGAGTCGTTTAACTGATCGGCGTGTCTTTGCTCGTTGCAGTTGAGGTGATCTCGGACAATGACTGAGTGACATCGCTTTGTTCGCGTTCATGTGTCAGCCACTCATGCCACACTGCCAGCAGCATCGCTAAGATGACTGGGCCAATAAATAAACCAATCATGCCAAAAGCGGTTAAGCCGCCAAGTACACCAAATAAAACCACGAGGAATGGAATCTCCGTCGCGCTTGAAATGACCATTGGACGGAAAATATTATCAATCACAAAGATGACAATACCCGCCCAAACCGCGAGACATGCGGCCTCAAGTGGAAATCCAGTCAAAGCAAGGCACGCGACCGCTAAACCCCATGCAATCGGTGACGCAAATGGAATCATGGCGAGCAGTGCAGTGATAATTGCGAAAACCAGTGCACCAGGTACGCCTGCAATGCTATAGCCGATGCCTGCGAGTACACCTTGTGCTACTGCAGTCATTACGTTGCCATACACGACTGCGCGTGTGGTGACCGCAATGGCTGCAAGGTAATGATCACCGCGACGACCAATGATACGTTCGAGTGCAGATTTGATTTGCACCATGATGCGCGCACCGTCTTTATAAAAGAAAAACATGGTGAGTAAACAAAATCCGACTGAAGCTAGATGTTCAGCAACATTACCAACGAAGCGAGCGCCTTTACCGACCTGCTCATGCAGTACGGCGCGCATTTGTGATTCAAGAGCGCTCGGGTCATCATTCAGTTGTAAAACGAGATCTTGTAGATAGCTTCCAATCCACGGCAAATGCTGTAATGAAGGCGGCAGCACTAATTCACCAGCGTTGAGCTGGTTGTGGAATTGATGGTACCAATGAACCATTTGGTGTTCGAGTGCGAGAATCCCGAGCCCAATCGGTAAGCCAACGACCACCATTAATCCAATCGTCACGATGCCAGCGGCAGCATTCTCACGGCCAGACAGTTTGTTCAGTGTCCATTGATAAAGCGGCCATGTCACATAAACCAACACGGCTGCCCATGCGACGGGAACCAGAAAGATCTTGAAAACCAAGAAACTGAAGAAAACCAAAACACCCAGTAAAATAGGCAATAACATACGCTGGATTGACGCAGTGGAGATGGTGGATGATCGAGACATATGTTATGCGCCAGTATTCGGTAAGTCGCAGTGTGCGAGACATGAGTGATTTAACAATGTTATTGCTCTGTTATTCTGTTGGAAAAATGAAAGTAAGTAATGGTATATTATCTGCGCACCTGTATAAAAACGGGTGAGTTTTTTTACGAAACCTTAAATAATTGATGAATATCATATTAATTGATTTCATGTCTAATGAGATTGCAAGGAGTGCGGAAGGTGAAACTAAGTCAATATCGTCAGCTACAAGTGGGTGTGTTTGCATTAACTGTTCTATTCGGCGTTACCGCATGTAATAAACATAAGGCAGAGGAGTCAAAAGTTGAAGCAAGTGCTGTAGAACAAACTTTGACGCCAGAAGAGCAGGCGATTAAACAGCAAGAAGTTGAAAAACATCCGGCTGATTATTATAAAGCGGATAATAAACAACGGGTTAAAGAGGAAGATGGTTTGTTGGATGATGTAAACTCCAAGAAATAAAGACAAGATTTGTGCAGTCTAAAGGAATCAAAATGGTTGAAATCACACCAAACGGTTGTTTGTATCATGTGGTTTAGTTTGGTGTGATGGTGATTTCCTGAGCTGTCATCGACATTTGTGATAATTAGTCTTGTGATTTTGCTTTTGTTTTTGTAATATGACCGCCTCGTGGTGAGGTGGCCGAGTGGCTTAAGGTACTCCCCTGCTAAGGGAGAGTAGGTTAACCCCTACCGAGGGTTCGAATCCCTCCCTCACCGCCATTAATTTGTAGTATGTTTTACGGTTTCGATGTGGTGTTTAATATTGAGATGAAAAATATATTACAAAAGAGTTGACGTAGAGTAGATAGCTTCTATAGAATACGCCTCCTCGATGTAGTGTTGTTTGATGATGTGGCATAGCAATTAGCGATGTGATTGATTCCAAATAATATTATGTTGTACGCTTACAACGAAAGTTGTGTGCATTTTGCGCTGGTAGCTCAGCTGGATAGAGCATCAGGCTACGAACTTGAGGGTCGGGGGTTCGACTCCCTCCCAGCGCACCATATAT
>JANYEL010000189.1 GCA_025363155.1 Moraxellaceae bacterium | reverse complement strand
AGCCGTGATTGCAGTCGTCGGCAGTTGGTTAGAACCGACTTCGGGTGAAGTGGTGAATTTTGATGGTCGCTCAGTGTCACGCGATGAAATGCTCAGCTGGGCACAAATCAAAGAAATGGTTGATAGTGGCTTAGTCGAAGTTGGCAGTCATACCTATGGATTGCATGATGGTATCTCAGCTAATCCGCAAGGCAACATGGAACCTGCAGTCACCACACGTATCTACACGCCCAAGTCAAAAAGTTATGAAGCCGAAGATATTTATAAAAAACGAATCTTTACTGACTTAAAGAAAAATAATGACTTACTTCACGACCATGGCTTTCGTGCGCCGCGTGTTATTGCATGGCCTTACGGCAGCTACAACATTGAAGCACGTGTCATCGGTGAAAAACTGGGGATGCCCATTGGTCTGACCTTGGATGACGGCCCAAACACAGCGGCTACACCGCTTTGGAGCCTGCGTCGGATTTTGGTCGAAAGCAACATGCAGCCGAGCGATTTAGAGCACGAACTGGTTATCCGTGATAAAAAAATCACCGACCAAGATCGTCCTGAAAAAATCATGCATATCGATCTCGACTATATTTACGATCCAGATCCAGCACAACAAGAAAAAAACTTAGGCCATTTATTGGATCGTATTATCTTGATGGGTGTAAATACGGTTTATTTACAAGCCTTTGCTGATCCTGACGCCGATGGTTCTGCCGATATGGTCTATTTCCCTAATCGTCATATGCCGATGCGTGCCGATTTATTCAATCGTGTGTCATGGCAAATTCGCACCCGTACGCCCGTCAAACGGATTTTTGCGTGGATGCCGATGTTGGCGTGGAATCTGCCAGCCAGCGAACCTGCCGCGCAAGATTTAGTCGTCACGGAACAAAAACCGAATAGTGATCATCTGAACATGGGTTATCACCGTTTATCACCGTATTCACCACGCGCGCGCCAAGTGATTCGTGATATTTACCAAGATTTATCGCGTGCAGCTCCGATTGATGGTTTACTCTTTCATGACGATGTCACCCTATCCGATTATGAGGATGGCAGTCAATTTGGTCTTGCACAAAATAAAGAGTGGGGCTTACCTGCTAAAATCAGTGACATTCGCAAGGATGATGATTTACTCGATCGCTGGACGATTCTAAAAATCAACACCTTAGATGGCTTTGCCAATGAACTGGCCGATTTAGTTGAAATTGAGCAACCGAACCTACTGACCGCGCGTAATTTATATGCGCAAGTGGTGCTGAACCCAGATTCAGAAACATGGTATGCGCAATCGCTGGCTAACTCATTAGCCAATTATGATTTCACTGCGATTATGGCGATGCCGTATATGGAGCAAGCGGCGGATCCAAAAGCGTTTATGCAGCAACTCATTGAGAAAGTGAAAGAACATCCGAATGCCATGCGCAAAGTGGTGTTTGAGTTACAAACAGTCGATTGGCGTACGGATAAAAAAATTCCGAGCACTGAAATTGCTGAGACCATCAAAAGTCTTTACAACGCAGGTGTACAACATGTCGCTTACTATCCAGATGATTCCATTCAGGATCATCCTGATGCAGCGGTCATTCGACCTGTATTTGCTGGCAAATCAAATATGCCCGTTGTTCCGTAATTGCTATAATAGGGGTATACCATTTGAACACGCTATGGCATAGCTTATTAGGCTTTGTATTTTACTATCCGCTGTTAATGTCTTATTTATGGATGATCGGCGCGCTGTTGTTTTATTGGCGAAATGAGCGACCTCTGCCCGCCTATCACCAGCCGCCCGTATTAGAGAATACGCCTTCGGTGAGCGTGTTGGTGCCTTGCTTTAATGAAGGTGTCAATGCGGAAGAAACGCTACGTCATGCCTTGGCGTTAGATTATCCAGATTTTGAAGTGATTGCGATTAATGACGGCAGCACGGATGAGACCGCTGAGGTGCTCAATCGGCTCGCGCGTCAGTGCCCGAAACTGAAAGTCGTGCATTTGGCTGAAAATCAGGGCAAAGCGATGGCCTTACAGGCTGGCAGCTTGCTTTCGAAATCAGAGTTTTTGATCGGGATTGATGGCGATGCGTTGCTCGATCCGCATGCTGCACATTGGATGGTTCGTCATTTCGTCAATCATCCGCATGTCGCAGCGGTAACGGGAAATCCACGGATTCGCAATCGTTCAACCTTGCTCGGTCGCGTTCAAGTTGGTGAATTTTCGTCGATTGTCGGCATGATTAAGCGCGCCCAGCGTAGCTTTGGTCGCTTGTTTACCGTATCGGGTGTGATTACAGGTTTTCGGAAATCTGCGGTGCATCAAGTCGGTTACTGGTCAGCCGATATGTTGACCGAAGACATTGATATTACGTGGAAGTTGCAACGCGCAGGTTGGGATGTTCGTTTTGAGCCCAACGCGTTGGTATGGATCTTGATGCCTGAAACTTTAACGGGTTTATGGCAGCAGCGTCTGCGCTGGGCAATGGGTGGCGCGCAGGTATTGATTAAGAATTTCGGGGTATTTTTGCGACCCAGTCAGAATTTCTTATGGCCGCTGATGGTTGAGCTGTGTCTCACCTTGATTTGGTCCTATTTGATGCTGGTTATGGTGGTGATTTGGATTGCGGGTTTGCTCTTGCCGAGTAGTGTCATTTGGCCGCTTGTCGGGTCTCCACTGATTCCACAAGGCAGCGGCGTGTTTTTAGGTGCGACCTGTTTATTGCAGTTTGCACTGAGCAAATGGATGGATGGTCGCTACGAAAAAGGCTTAGGGCGGAACTACTATTGGATGATTTGGTACCCTTTGGTGTTTTGGGTGATCAACATCGCAACGACGATTACAGCCTTGCCGAAAGTTATATTGCGTAATGATGGGATACGAGCGCGCTGGATTAGCCCGGATCGTGGAATACATATTGCGGAGAAACTAGATGATGAATAACTCGTTAATCATTAATATCCGAAAGCAAATGGATTGGCAACAACGCTTCTTTTCCGACAGTGCTACGGCGTTGGCTTGGGCCATGTGGCTGTATTTGTGGCGTCCGATGATTGTCATTACGGGCGCACATGCGGTCAATGCCCATCCTGCACTATTCCATTTCGCCACTAAAATCTCACCCGCAATGATGGGATCGATTATCGCTGTGGTGATCTTTGGTGCAGTGGGACTATTACTGTGGGCGCGATTACCATCCAATCGTATTAAGCCAATGGCGCACAAAACGCTGACTGATTATGCCCGTCACTTTCAGCTGTCTAAGCAAGAAATTATTGCGGGACGCGAAGCGCAAATTTGCACGGTTTACCATGATGCGCATGGTCGAATCGTTGCAGTGCGTCCAGATGAGCAATCTTAGTCCATAGCTTATTGAGCATGTCGAAATGAACCGTCCTTTACCTAACCCCACTTCGACAAGTTCAGTGATCTACCTGCTTAGAATTTCGCCCATAAAAAACCGCTCACAGTGAGCGGTTTTTTATTCGCTAATCAAATCAACTTATGCTGATTTCAATAGTTTTGGTGAAGGACGTTTTGGAGTGAATTTTTTGTATTCGCTCTTCACGCCTTGTGGTGGCTTGCCAATATCAATCCCTGCTTTGAGCAGTTCTACTTTGATATCGTTACGATGACCGTGATAATCCACTTCAACCGCATGACGTTGACCGCCTTCAAAGTCGAAATGCGGATGATCGATTTCATACTGGATCGCCGCTTTCATGTTCGTTGGGCGTTTGTAATTACCCAAGATTTCTTGGCATGCCAATTTCGCTTGGTAATCCGCCAATGGCCAGATACAACCGATCGGTTGGAACAAACCAATGAAATACAGATTATCGTACTCTGCATGCATCATCTTGCGGAATAGTGGCACTTTTTCCAGATGTTTGAAGTTGATGAATGATTCATCAAAGAACGGGAAAGTTGTCCAAAATCCTGTGCAGCAGCAAATGATGTCAAAACGTTCACGGCTACCGTCTGTAAACTCAACAATGCCACCATCTAAACGCTGAATGCCTGGGCGTGGCTTAATACGACCGTGACGAATAAAGTCAAACAAGTCAGAGTTTGCAGTAGGGTGATTCGACAACGGCAATACTGTGTTTTCTGGCAAACCATATTGCTTGTATGAACCTTGTAGTAAATATAATGCGGCTTTCAATACATACTGTTTAGCAATCTTCGGCAAGAAGTTACCGCCAGCCGCAAACACGTCAGTTGGTTTACCGAACAAGAATTTCGGAACGAACCACTGTGGGCTACGCATCGATAGTGCAACTTTGTTTGAAATACGTGCTGATTCAACCGCCACGTCACACGCTGAGTTACCACCACCGATCACGAGTACATCTTTACCGCGCCATTCTTCATTCACGCCTTTAAAGTCGTGTGAATGCATCATTTTGCCAGTGAACTTGCCATTGAATTCCGGGTATTTCGCATCCCAGTGATGACCATTCGACACCATCAACACATCGAATATTTCTGTCCGTGCTTTGCCTTTTGCATCCGTGTATTCAACTTTCCAATTGCCATTCGCTTGACGGCTTACATGGTTAACTGTCGTGTCAAAAACAACTTTGTCATACACGCCGAAATGTTTTGCATACGATTCAAAGTACGCTTGCAACTGTGAATGCTTTGGATAGTCTGGATAATCAGCTGGCATAGGGAAATCTTCGTATTCCGACCAGACTTTAGAGCTGATGATATGCGTATTTTCATAAACGCTTGAGTGACCCGTTTTTGAGTTGAATACCCAGTTGCCACCAACTTTATCGTTTTTTTCAAAAATGACGACATCCAGTCCTGCTTCAATACAGTTCTTGCCCGCAGTCAAACCGCTTGGACCTGCACCAATCACGCATACGCGTTTATTCGATTGCATCTTATTCTCCATCATAAGTTAAAGACTTTTGTAGACAGGTTAGATATAATCCAACTTATGTCAGTTTTTGAAAGATAACTTATGTCGGATAATGTTGCAACCCCTATTTATACACTAGAAGAGATTCGACTCGGCTTAAATTCTAGAGCCCCTCTTCAAGAACGCTCACAACAACGAGTGGCTTTAGGATTGCAAGCTGCTGAACGGTTACTCGTACGGGTCGGCCCAGAAGAAACATCCATCCCAGAAATTGCAATTGAATCAGGTGTTCCACGTGCCAGCCTGTACCAGTTTTATCCAAACAAATACGCGATCTTCGCTCACCTTGCCCAAATTCATCTGCTGCGTCTTGAGCACATCGTCAAGGCAAAAACGCTGGAAGGGATCAATTCAAAATTACAAAATTTAGAAGTGATGGTGACGGTGCTCGCCAATATTGTGGCTGATTATTATGACGCATCACCTGTTGCCAGTATTCTCGTGCTTGGTGGACCTTTTAGCCAGACGTCTTATCAAGCACAAGAGGTGATGATTGAGAACATTACCCACACCATCCGAAACTTCTTCAGCCAAGTCGATCCGCCATTAGCGATACCGGAACAACCAGATGTCGTCACGCTGGTCATCGAAATTGCATTTACCTGTATGAAACACGGCTACTATCGCGAAAACTTCATTTCGCCAATGATCCGTGAACAAGCCGCGAGAGCCGCGCTCGCCTATCTTAAAAGTTGGGAAAAAGTGTAAAACGGCGACTACCACGTGCTAACAAACCGCATGACATCCATGTTGTCGATTTAAGATCATTAACCTCAAACATAACAATCCAAAAAAAAGACAGCCACTTGGGCTGTCTTTTTTAGTTTCCATCCAAATTAATGGCGGAGCTCTTTACGAAGAATCTTACCCACTGGGCTCTTCGGCAATTCAGCGATGAATACAATGTATTTCGGACGTTTGTAACCCGTCAGATTGTCATTGAGATACGTTTTCAACTCTTCCTCGGTCAAACTTTGATCTTTCTTGACGACGAACAGTTTCGGTACTTCACCGCTCTTCTCATCAGGTACACCAATTGCCGCAGCTTCTAGCACTTTCGGATTATTGGTCGCCACTTCTTCGATTTCAGCTGGATAGACGTTGAAACCTGAAACCAAAATCATATCTTTTTTACGATCGACGATTTTGAAAAAACCCTTCTCATCCATAATGCCGATGTCGCCAGTACGGAAATATCCGTCAGCAGTCATCACTTTCTCAGTTTCATCTGGACGATTCCAATAGCCTTTCATGACTTGTGGACCAAAGATTGAAATTTCGCCACGTTCGCCTTGAGCAACTTCTTTACCATCATCATCCAAAATTTTCACGTCAGTAGATGGTAGCGGGATACCAATCGTGCCTGTATACGCTGCAATGTTGATCGGATTTGAGGTTGCGGCAGGTGAAGTTTCTGACAAGCCATACGCTTCCACAATCGGCGTACCCGTCAGTTTCTGCCATGCTGCTGCAGTCGCTGGCAATACAGCCATACCGCCGCCCAAAGCGAGTTTCATGCTTGAGAAATCCAATTGCTGGAATTCTGGGTTATTCACGAGCGCATTAAATAATGTATTGACTGCAGGAACGATTGTTGGCTTGTAAGTCGCAATTTCTTTGACCAAACCAGGAATATCACGTGGGTTCGGCACCAGAACGACTAACAAGCCATTTTTCATACCAAACATGCCGCAAACCATCAATGCAAAAATATGGTACAGCGGCAATGCGCACAGAATCGCTTTTTGTGCTTCATTCGGACCATCAGAACTAAACACGACACTAAAGAATGCATCCGCTTGTAATAAGTTACCGACCAAGTTGGAATGAGTCAGTTCTGCGCCTTTAGACACACCTGTTGTACCGCCTGTGTATTGCAGCACTGCTGTATCACTCAATCCAACGATTGGACGTTGGTATTTACGCGCACTGACTTTACCTAATGTATCTTTGAACTTAACAGAACCTGAAATCGACCATGCTGGTACTTGTTTGCGTACATTTCGTACCACAAAGTCCACAATCGTGCCTTTTACCAAGCCGAGCATCTCACCTACACTGGCCACGATGACATGCTTAACAGGTGTATTTGCAACCACTTCCTGCAAAACAGTCGCGAAATTTTCCAAAACGATAATGACTTCAGAGCCAGAATCTTTCAACTGATGTTCCAATTCACGTGCTGTGTACAGTGGATTCACATTCACTAACACATAACCAGCACGGATAATTGCGAGCACAGAAATTGGATATTGCAAAACGTTTGGCATCATCACGGCGACGCGCGCGCCTTTCTTCAAACCTAATGATTGTAGATACGCAGCGAATTGACGGCTTTTTTGATCGAGTTCGTTATAAGTAATCTTTTTGTCCATACACACAAAAGCATCACGCGATCCGAACTTTTGGATACTTTGTTCAAATACATCAATCAATGAAGTATTGCTGGCTGGCATGACGATTTCGTGTGGCGTCCCTGCAGGATACGCATCAAACCAAGGCTTATTTGTCATATTGATTTCTCTCTTCACTTCCAAATTCAGGTTTGATTATTTAACGGCGTCCATATCACATATGTTGTCGCTATCAATCAGGCATTGGTAGGCATAAGTGCTAACCGTGCTATTTCACTGTCATTTACAGTCAAAAATCCTGCGCAACATAACAAACAAAGTCCATTATCACATTGGCACGACTGATCAAAAGCAAAACTCATTCATTATTAATTTCTGCCATGAAGCACAACTTCGAGTCTACCGTATTCCGTCCTAAAACCACAGTCCACGGCAGACAAATCACGATCCCATCTGCATACTTTCGGCTTTCTGATAACCGCGTGGCAAGAGGTGTCCGCGTTGACCGCGTTTACCCGAATAATGCGCCACATCCGAATCTTTCAAGGTCAATGGTCGTGAACCCGACATGATCACCAACGATGCGCCAGCCACTAAGCCAACCATCGCACGAACCGTTTCATGGCTTTCTAAAGCAATGAGTTTATTGCCTTTACCACGGTTCATCACTGGCAGATCTGCGAGTGGGTAAATCAACAAACGGCCACTGGATGACAATACCGCAATACGATCAGCATCCACAGGCAACGGCAACACAGGCATCAGTTCACTGCCTTCGGTTAACGTCACCAAGGTTTTACCCGCTTTGACCGTACTATCGAGTGCCGACAAGGTACTGACAAAACCATAGCCATGACTGCTAGCTAATAAGATTGGCTGAGCATCCTCACCCATGATCACCTCGACAAAACGCGACCCCGCAGGTGGCGCAAGCTTCGTCGTCACAGGTTCACCTTGACCGCGTGCGGAAGGCAAATTGGCGGCAGATAGCGCATAACTGCGCCCCGTATTATCGAGCAAATACACCCGCTGATTACTCTTACCCGCGCTATGGCTGAGATACGCATCACCCGCACGATAGTTCAAGGTGTGCACATCAATATCCGTGCCTTTTGCCGCACGAATCCAACCCGAATGCGACAACACCACGGTAATCGCTTCCGCAGGCATCAAATCAGACTCTTTCAGTTCAATGGCTTCGCTGCGTTGAACGATTGGCGAACGACGATCATCGCCATGTTTCTTTGCATCTTCTTGCAACTCTTCAATAATCAAACCTTTGAGCAATTCAGGATTATTCAAATAACCACGAATTTTGGTCGCTTGTAGCTCCAGTTCTTCTTGTTCACGGCGAATTTCCATTTCTTCAAGTTTGGCCAAATGGCGTAATTTGAGATCCAGAATCGCATCGGCTTGGATCTCGCTCAGACCAAAATGTGCCATCAATTCCGCACGAGGATGATCTTCTTCACGAATAATCCGAATCACCGTATCAATATCTAAATATGCAATGAGCAAACCGCCCAAAATATGCAAGCGCTTCTCGATTTTTTCAAGCGCATAGCTCAAGCGACGACGCACAGTTTCTTGGCGATACTCCAGCCATTCGAGTAGAATCGTCCGAATCGACTTCACTTGCGGACGACCATTCAACCCAATCATATTCAGATTGACGGTATAACTACTTTCCAGCCGAGTCGTCGCAAACAAATGACTCATCACCGCATCCGCATCCACCCGATTTGAGCGCAGAATAATGACGATACGCGTTGGGTTCTCATGATCGGATTCATCACGTAAATCCGTGACTAGTGGCAGTTTCTTTGCCTGCATTTGCTCAGCAATCTGGGCAATAACTTTCGCGCCAGACACCTGATACGGCAAATCGGTAATAACAATTTCGCCTTTTTCCACATGATAAACCGCACGAGAGCGGTAACTTCCACGACCCGTCATTTGGATTTTCAAAATATCTTCTGGACTGCTAATAATTTCCGCACGCGTCGGTAAATCAGGCCCAGGAATATAGGTGGCGAGCTTTTCATCAGTGAGATTTGGATTTTTCAGCAGCGCAATCGTGCCTTTGACCACTTCGCGTAAGTTGTGCGGCGGAATATCCGTCGCCATCCCCACCGCAATGCCCATCGTGCCATTCAGCAAAATATTCGGTAACCGTGCGGGTAACGTGACAGGCTCTTGCAGTGAACCGTCAAAGTTATCTTGCCACTCGGTCGTGCCTTGTCCGAGTTCATTCAGTAATAATTCACTATAAGCGGATAATTTGGCTTCGGTATAACGCATCGCCGCGAAGGACTTCGGATCATCGGGCGACCCCCAGTTTCCTTGCCCTTCCACCAGCGGATAACGATAGCTAAACGGCTGCGCCATCAGCACCATCGCCTCGTAACAGGCACTGTCACCGTGCGGATGATATTTACCCAGCACGTCACCCACGGTACGCGCTGATTTTTTTGGCTTACCCGAGTTCTTTAAACCCAGCTCACTCATCGCATAGACGATACGACGCTGTACGGGTTTTAAACCATCGGCGACATGCGGCAGCGCGCGATCCATGATGACGTACATGGCGTAATTGAGGTAAGCCTGCTCGGTAAACTCCGCGACAGACCGACTTTCAGTGGCAAGGTTCAAACTACTCATGCGCTATCCATTTCAATGACAGTGAATCACTTCAATGATTTTTGTGGCTCACTCCATGAACGAACCACTCAATCACATTGCAAAAACAGTTTATTTAGCCAAGAACTCAGCAGTCGTTAATGCGCCATGTTTACGTAGCAACTCCAACGTTTCGCGCTCTTCTGGCAATGCTTGTTCCAAATCAACCAGATCAAAATCGACATCAAAATACAAATCGCAGATCGAAGACAAAATGGTCATGCCTTCATCATCGCGTTTATTTGGATCAACTTTATGATCAAGCAGGGTTTGCACGACAGGTACACACGCCGCGCTCGCCGCATCCCACAATGGACCAAAGAACTCTTCCGCGTCCCACAAATGCAGATTTGCTTTTGCATCAATCAATGCTTGCAGAATGGCTTGATACGGTGCGAGCAATTTATTTTTTTGCTCATCATTGAGTGGCTCTTCTGACTCATAACCACTCAGCACAGTTTCCCACCAATCAAACAAACGATCACACACCTGAGTCACTGGCGGACCATATTCTTCATCAATAAAGTTTGGATCAACACCCTGCGCCAGCAAAGTCTTGACTTGCTCAACATCGAGCGCTTGGATTGCCGCAGATAACGCAGTTTGTTGTTCGGTCAGCATGATGATTTCCTAATGAATAACGATCTAAAATTAACTTTTAAAGATATTGCTTCTATAAACAATGTCTCAATAACACATGACGGCATTTTGCCACGAATAGGTGACAAATAATGCGCAGAATACGCTTCACTCCACCTATTTGAACATGATAACGCAGCAATCTAAGCCTAGATATCCGCCAAATTACCCTTATCTTCCAACCAAACCTTACGGTCGCCTGAACGCTTTTTAGCGAGGAGCTTATCAAGTAGATTATTAGTCAGATGCGTGTCATCCATATCGAGCTGCACCAGTCGCCGCGTATCAGGATCCATGGTTGTTTCCCGCAACTGCAATGGATTCATCTCGCCCAAGCCTTTAAAGCGGGTAATTTGCGGCGCTTTACCTTTAATTTTCTTCAGCACCGACTGCAACTCATCGTCATCCAAGGCGTAATGCACATCTTTACCCGCATCAATCCGATATAACGGCGGCATCGCCACAAACAAATGCCCTTTCTCGATCAATGTCGGAAAATGCTTCACAAACAATGCACACAGCAAGGTCGCAATGTGCAATCCATCCGAGTCCGCATCCGCCAAGATACACACTTTGCCGTAACGTAACTCAGATAAATCATCACTGCCTGGATCAACCCCAATCGCAATCGCAATGTCATGGACTTCTTGCGACGCCAGCACTTCATTGGATGAGACTTCCCAAGTATTCAAAATCTTACCGCGTAGTGGCATGATCGCTTGAAAAACTCGACTGCGCGCCTGTTTGGCGCTGCCACCCGCCGAATCTCCTTCAACCAGAAATAGTTCGGTTTCTTCGCGCGTCACACTGGAGCAATCAGCCAGTTTCCCGGGCAATGCTGGGCCAGAAACGATTTTCTTACGTTCGACTTTTTTAGCCGCTTTCAAGCGACGACCTGCACGTTCAATCGCCATCTCGGCTAAGCGCGTCCCGACGTCGGGATGTTTATTCAACCATAGCGAAAACGCATCTTTGGCAATGCTTTGTACAACGGGTGCTGCTTCACGACTGGATAAACGCTCTTTAGTTTGACCCGAGAATTGCGGCTCTTGAAACTTGAGTGACAGGATATAATTCACACCATCCCACACATCATCCGCAGATAATTTCATATTCCGCGGCAATAGGTTACGCATCTCACAGAATTCACGTAGCGCATCGGTAGTGCCTGTACGCAACCCATTCACATGCGTCCCGCCTTGCGCGGTGGGAATCAAATTGACATAACTTTCTTGAATGCTATCGCCATCTTCCGCTGACCAACACAGTACGAATTCACATGCCGCACGTTCTGCTTTGCCTGTACCTGAAAAGGGTTCAAACGGCACGGTTTCGCGACCTTGCAGCTCATCTTTAAGGTAATCAACGAGACCATTTTCAAATTGCCACGTTAACTTCTCGCCACTTTCTTCATCGGTAAAGACAACTTTCAGACCCGCAGACAATACGGCTTTGGCTTTTAAATTATGTTTGAGCGCGCGAACTGAAAACTTTGGATTATCGAAATATTTACCATCGGGCCAGAACTTGACCAACGTACCGCTTTGACGTTTTGGAAAGCCTTCTTTAGCGATCAAATCAGTGACTTTTTCGCCATGCTCAAAGCTCATTTGATACTGGCTACCGCCGCGCAACACACTGACATCAACTCGCGTTGATAACGCATTCACCACGGAAATACCGACGCCGTGCAAACCACCTGAGAATTGATAATTATCGGTCGAGAATTTGCCGCCGGCATGCAGCTTGGTCATGATGATTTCGATACCGCTCTGACCATATTCAGGGTGAATATCGACAGGCATACCTCGACCATTATCCTGCACGGATAACGAACCGTCTTTATAGAGAATCACATCAACTTGATTGGCGTGACCAGCCAATGCCTCATCGACCGCATTATCGATGACTTCTTGTGCCAAATGATTGGGACGCGTCGTGTCCGTGTACATGCCTGGGCGACGACGGACTGGATCTAAACCAGAAAGAACCTCAAGAGATTCAGCAGTATATTGAGTCACTAAACACTTAATCCTAATGTGATGCCAATCTAAAAAACGACATAAGTCCAATAGACCGAATGAGCTAATCCATCAGCCAAATAAAAAATCAATCATGAGTGGAATTTTAAGATGCATATCAAGCATAACATGATCACCGCCAGTCTCAATCACCATTGATGATTGCGCGCCATCTTGTCCGTAATAGCCTTCGGCAACCCGATAATCTAAGACGTCATCGCCTGTTTTCAGTAGCACTAGTATTTTTTCAGCATGGCTTGGCACAGGTTCATAGAGCGCTTCTAAATCTACCAATTCACTCTGCTTAATCATCCAACCACCTTCTGTGGTATAGCCATTATGACCATTGGTAAAGTAACGCTTAAAGCGTTCAGAAGGTCGCACCGCAGGATTCACCAAAACTGACTTCACGCCAAATTTTGCTGTACATACTGTCGCAAAGAAACCACCAAACGAACTTCCGACAATCCCTGTGTGAGGATCATTTTGAATCGCTTGAGTCAGGATTTCCATCACTTGCAACGGCGGCAAGTTGCAATCAGGACGAATGACGTTAATTTCAGGACGATGCTCCGCGCACCAATCCTGCAACATCTTGCCTTTGATGGCGTTCGAATCACTATTTAAACCATGAATATAAATGAGTTGCATAAAAAATTTCTTCAATATCCCTAAAACGAACGACCATATCAATAACGGAATTTATCACATCTCGATATCATACATCGCTCATCGCAACAAACGAATAAAAGAAACCTTCGATCTTTTCCACACATCATCAGCCAGCACAACCGCTTATGTGAATTATCAGTTCACATAAAGTACTTTAATGTTATGCTTGGATTGAATATGTTTACCTATAGTGTCGAACAGTTCTCTCAATATTTGCGGTTCGAGTGAACTAGTATGCGTAATATCCGAAAGTAGAGTGTATTTTCAACAAGCACAGTGTATTGGAAGGATTCGTTGATACTCAAAAAGAATTAACATCAACCACACACTGTAATGATCACTGTACGATATCCGTCATCGAGAGTCCTATGCCTCCTAGCCTAACCCCTTTGCATGAACCTTATTGCAATCTACGTAAATCACCAACTACACAAGGTGATTTAATTGAAGGACTTGCGCAACTCGCAACGACAGGCGTGTCTCGAACAACTGAATTCGTCCAAGTGTTCTATCGTGAAGCCGTATTGCGCTCACTGGGTCTCTATAACGAAGATCATCAAAATAGCTTGCAACAAAAGGTCTCCGATCGCTCCTTCAGCATGATTAAGTTCATCATGAAGTATACAGGCCAATATACAGCGCACGGTTTACGTGTCATTGGTCGTGTTAGCCAAGAACACACGCAAAAACCACTCGTTCCGCCTTTGCACATGCTGGTCAGCGCCCTCAATGGCGTGATGGGCGATCATTTAGTCTATGACTGTAATCCGCTAGCATTGCCGATGTTGGCGTATGATCGTCAGGGCAAAGTGCAAACAGGTGAACTTCGGGGTCGTGTGGTGATTTTTGTCCATGGTTTATGTATGGATATCCACAGTTGGTACCCGAGCAAACACCAAAGCATGGGCGAACAAATCTATCGCCAACAAGATTGTACTGTCCTCTATCTCAGCTATAACACTGGTCGTCGCATCTCATTAAATGGCAGATCTTTTTCAAATTTACTTAATGATCTAATCATTAAAAATCCTGATATTAGTCACCTTGATATTATTGGTCATAGCATGGGCGGACTCGTTGCGCGTAGTGCGCTGTTCTATGGTAAACAGGCTGGCTTTAATTGGATTCTGCTCGTAGATCATTTGATTTGTTTAGGTTCACCGCATCAGGGCGCTTTACTCGAGCGTCTTGGCTATATGCTACAAGACAAAGTCGGCAAAATTCCTTTTGCAGGCACAGTCGCTCGACTTGGTGATTTACGCAGCGCAGGAATCATTGACTTGCGCTGGGGTAGTATTCGTGATGATGATTGGGAACACCAAAAATCAGGTCGTCGCGGTGATTTTGACGACAACCGACGCCCTGCACCATTGCCTTCAAATATAAAAGCTTATTTTGTTGCGGGTACGATTGAGCGTGAAAACATGCACTCTAAGGCGCGTGAAACTGTAGGTGACTATCTTGTTAGCGTGAAAAGTGCTTTGGGCGAACACGCTAATCCAGAGTATCAACTTAATGTGCCACCAGAACGCAAAGTCGTGCTCTACGGCGTAGATCACATGCAAATTCAATACAGTCAACGCGTGATTGACCATGTTTTGAAATGGCTTGCACCCGTTGCTAAACAAACTGCTCAAGCCAAAAAAGTGGTTCAGGAAGCTTCGGCTGTCGCCAGCTAAGATTAACTTCTAAAAAAACCAATGTACAGACCAAAAAAAGCAGCTCAAGAGCTGCTTTTTTTATGCCGCAATCCTACAAGTAGGATTTAAGCACGATTTTGATAGCGACGAATCGTTTGAAGCTGAGCCGCTGTTTCAGCAAGTGTTGCTAAAGCAGCTGCAGAATCAAAATCACCTTTTTGGTTTGCCAACAAGTTTTCAGCATGTTGACGCGCTTCCAAGATTTTCGCTTCATCCAAGTTCACAGCACGGATCGCCGTATCAGCCAAAACTGTGACGACATGCGGCTGTACTTCAAGTACGCCGCCAGATACGTAAATCTGCTCTTCTTGACCATCAGCTTTTTGCACTCTCAGGGTGCTCGGCTTGAGTAATGTTACCAGAGGCGTATGCCCTGCTAATATCCCCATTTGCCCAGCAATACCATCAGCAATGAGCATGCTGATGTCACCGCTGTAAATCGAGCCACTGACGCTAACGACATCACAATGTAAAGTTGACATGTGGCGTTCTCCTGCTCGTTGGCTTATTTAGCTGCTAGCTTTTCAGCTTTAGCAACGGCTTCTTCGATACCACCAACCATGTAGAACGCTTGTTCTGGCATGTGGTCGTAATCACCAGCGATAATGCCTTTGAAACCAGCAATCGTGTCTTTTGATGAAACCAGTTTACCAGGTGAACCAGTAAACACTTCAGCAACGTGGAACGGTTGTGACAAGAAGCGTTGGATTTTACGAGCACGGTAAACAACCAGCTTGTCTTCTTCCGCCAACTCATCCATACCCAAGATCGCGATGATGTCTTTCAGTTCTTTATAACGTTGTAGCAAGGTTTGTACACCACGCGCAACGTTGTAATGCTCTTCACCCACAATCGCTGGATCAAGCTGACGTGACGTTGAATCCAATGGATCAACCGCAGGGTAAATACCTTGTGACGCGATATCACGTGACAAAACAACAGTCGCATCCAAATGGGCGAAGGTTGTCGCTGGTGATGGATCGGTCAAGTCATCGGCTGGAACATAAACCGCTTGAATTGAAGTAATCGAACCCGCTTGAGTCGAAGTAATACGCTCTTGCAATACACCCATTTCTTCAGCGAGTGTTGGTTGATAACCTACCGCTGATGGCATACGACCCAAGAGTGCAGATACTTCAGTACCCGCCAAGGTGTAACGATAGATGTTGTCAACAAACAACAATACGTCACGGCCTTTGCCGTTTTCGTCTTTTTCGTCACGGAAGTATTCAGCCATGGTCAAACCTGTCAACGCAACGCGTAAACGGTTACCCGGTGGCTCATTCATCTGACCATAAACCATGGCAACTTTATCAAGAACGCCAGAGTCTTTCATTTCATGGTAGAAGTCGTTCCCTTCACGAGTACGCTCACCCACACCAGCAAACACTGACAAACCACTGTGTGCTTTAGCGATGTTATTGATGAGTTCCATCATGTTAACGGTTTTACCAACACCCGCACCGCCGAACAGACCAACTTTACCACCCTTCGCGAACGGGCAGAGCAAGTCAATGACTTTGATACCAGTTTCAAGGATTTCGGTTGAGCCCGCTTGTTCAGCATAGCTTGGTGCTGGACGGTGAATTGCCCAATGATCTTTAGTTTCAACTGGACCCGCTTCGTCGATTGGACGACCCAATACGTCCATAATACGACCTAAAGTCGCATTACCCACTGGCACAGAGATCGGGCCATTGGTGTTGGTAACAGGCAAACCGCGTTTTAGTCCTTCGGTTGAACCCATCGCAATCGTACGAACGATACCGTCGCCTAATTGCTGTTGTACTTCTAATGTCGTTTCAGTGTTATCCACTGTCAGAGCATCATAGATCTTTGGAACGCTTGTGCGATCGAACGATACGTCGATAACCGCGCCAATGATCTGAACGATATGACCGCTACTCATGGCTGTCTCCTCAATTCAAAATAAAATCTAGTATCAAACCCGATGTCCCAACTCATTACTCAATCAGGACACCAGCTTCAGTGAATGCTGCTATTACATTAATTCTTTAACTAATACATCAATCAGTTACATCAATCAGTTCAACGAAATGTTTTCGTTAAACCGCAGCAGCACCACCGACGATTTCGGAAATTTCCCGAGTAATCGCAGCTTGACGCAACTTGTTGTAAACCAACTGTAGACTCTTGATCAAATCACCAGCATTGTCTGTCGCAGCCTTCATCGCTACCATACGGGCAGCTTGTTCAGATGCAACGTTTTCCATGACGCCTTGATAAACCATAGATTCGATATAACGAAGCAACAATCCATTCAACACTTTCTCTGGATCTGGTTCGTAAATATAATCCCATGGATGATCACGATTCAGGCGCCAATCTTCCATCTGTTCTGCTGGCAACGGAACCAACTGTTCAACGGTTGGTTTTTGCGTCATCGCGTTTACAAAACGATTTGACACCAAATAAATACGATCAAGATCGCCATTATCAAATGCAGCCATCATGCTATGCACAGCGCCAGTCAATTGTTCCATGCTTGGTGCATCGCCCAGTTGAGTCGTTGCCGACAAAACTTTGCCACCGAAACTTTTGAAAAAAGTGACCGACTTAGAACCAATCAGCGCAAATTGAACGTCAACTGACTGCTCTTGTTGCAATTTCACATGCTGAACCACACGTTTGAACAGGTTGATATTTAAACCACCTGCCAAACCACGATCAGACGACACCACGATATAACCAACGCGCTTAATTGGGCGTTCAATCATATAGCGATGTTTAAACTCAGGATGTGCTTGCACCAAATGGGCAATCACTCGGCGCATGCTTGTGGCATACGGACGACCTGCAACCATGCGTTCTTGAGCGCGACGCATCTTACTGGCAGCAACCAATTGCATCGCACGCGTAATTTTCTGCGTGCTTTTGATGCTGACCACTTTGGCGCGAATTTCTTTTAGACTTGCCATACGCTTACCATGCTCTGCAAATATGAAAGCCAGAAGGGCTTTAGCATTTGAATATCTTTATAAAAGCATCAAACACTAAAACCCACCTGATTAATAGGCTTGAGTCGCTTTAAAGGCTGTAATACCTTTACGCAATTCGGCTTCGATGTCTTTGTCGTAGTTTGCAGTTTCATCAATATTGGTCATTAACGCACCATGTTGTGAACGCATAAATGCAAGCAACGCTGTTTCAAAGTCACCAATTTTATTAACTGGTACATCGGTCAAGAAGTCTTCGTTTGATGCGAAAATCGCAACAGCTTGATCTGCCAATGAGAACGGTGCATATTGCTTTTGCTTCATCAGCTCAGTAACGCGCTGACCATGCTCAAGTTGTTTACGAGTCGTTTCATCAAGGTCAGATGCGAACTGAGCAAACGCTGCCAATTCACGATACTGCGCCAAAGCGGTACGGATACCACCAGACAATTTCTTGATAATCTTAGTCTGAGCTGCACCACCCACACGCGATACCGAAATACCCGCGTTAACCGCAGGACGGATGCCTGAGTTAAACAGTGATGACTCAAGGAAGATCTGACCATCAGTAATCGAAATGACGTTGGTTGGAACGAATGCTGATACGTCACCCGCTTGGGTTTCGATGATTGGCAATGCGGTCAATGAACCCGTTTTGCCTTTCACTTCGCCGTTGGTGAACTTCTCAACATAGTCAGCAGATACGCGCGCAGCACGCTCAAGCAGACGTGAATGGAGATAGAACACGTCGCCAGGATACGCTTCACGACCTGGTGGACGACGGAGGAGCAAAGAAATTTGACGATATGCAACAGCTTGCTTAGACAAGTCATCATATACGATCAGCGCGTCTTCACCGCGGTCGCGGAAGTATTCGCCCATCGTGCAACCTGAGTAAGGTGCAAGGAACAACAATGATGCAGGATCAGAAGCACTTGCCGCCACAACAGTGGTGTACGCCATTGCGCCAGTTTCTTCGAGTTTACGCACCACGTTTGCAATGGTCGATTGTTTCTGACCGATCGCAACATAGATACATTTAATGCCTGAAGATTTCTGTGCAATGATCGCGTCGATTGCCAATGCTGTTTTACCAGTTTGACGATCGCCAATGATCAATTCACGTTGGCCACGGCCAACTGGAATCATGGTATCGACTGATTTATAACCCGTTTGTACTGGCTCATCAACCGATTGACGCCAGATCACGCCTGGTGCCACTTTTTCGACTTTGTCAGTCAATTTTGCATTGATCGGACCTTTGCCGTCGATTGGATTACCCAGCGCGTCAACAACGCGACCAAGCAATTCAGGACCGACTGGCACTTCAAGGATACGACCGGTACAACGGACTTTTTGGCCTTCTTGTAAGTTCAAGAAGTCACCAAGCACTACTGCACCGACTGAATCCTGTTCTAGGTTCAGTGCCATGCCGTAGAGGCCGCCGTCAAATTCGAGCATCTCACCATACATTGCATCAGCCAGACCATGAATCCGCACGATACCGTCGGATACCATCACAATGGTACCTTCGTTGCGGGCTTCGGCGCTGGTGTCCAGATCGCTGATACGCTGTTTAATGAGCGCACTGATCTCAGAAGGATTCAGTTGTTGCATTGCGCTTTCCTCAATGTGTTTATAAAAAAATCATAAATTCTTTAACATGCTGCTGATTGGGATCTAAAAGATCAGCCAGCCAGCAAGCTCGTACGTAATTTTTCCAATTTGCCAAGGACTGAATCGTCGATGACTTGATCGCCTGCACGAATCACAACACCAGCAATCAACTCAGGCTTAATTTCCACCTTAGCGTTGATCTTAGTACCAAAACGAATCGCCAAACGATCAGTCAAGGCTTGCTGTTGTTCAACCGATAATGCAAATGCAGACTCAATCACCACGTCAGTCTCATTCAAACCCTGAGCTTTTTGCAGTTCAAACTCTGCAGTCACCGCAGGTAGCAAAGACAAACGATCATGTTCAGCAAGTTGCGTCAAAAAGTTGCGAAAACCCGCACCGATCTTACCTAACTGCTCTACCAAAACTACAACAACAGCTTGAACTTGTTGCTGATAAGTCAAAGTTGGACGTGCTATATAGTCAGCAAATTTCTGATCTTGCACGACTGCACTCGCATTTGCGAGCGCAATTGACCAAGCTTCAATACCGTTTGCTGGATCTTGCTGTTCTGCCGCGTACGCAAATGCTGCTTTAGCATATGGGCGCGCGAGCGTTGAAAGTTCAGCCATGATACGCCTCGATTACAGTTCAGCAGCTAGCTGAGTGAGCATAGCAGCATGGGCATTTTGATCGACTTGGGATTTCAGGATTTTTTCAGCACCTGAAACCGCCAAAGCAGCAACTTGACTACGCAATGCTTCACGCGCTTGATTGATCTCTTGATCAATCGATTCACGTGCTTGCTGACGAATACGCTCGCCTTCAGCAGTTGCTTGTACGCGCGCATCTTCAATCAGCTGCGCTGCACGACGATTTGCTTGTTCGATCAGCTGTGCTGTTTGCGCTTTAGACGCATTCAGCTCTTCCTGCACTTTATTCTGGGCAGTTGCCAGTTCAGCTTTCGCAACTTCAGCAGCATTCAGGCCGTCAGCAATTTTGCTTTGACGATCTTGAATTGCGCCGATTAGCGGAGGCCAAACAAATTTCATGCAAAATGCGACAAACAGTGCAAATGCAATAATTTGGCCTAACAGGGTGGCATTAATATCCATTTCATTCCCTCTCGTATGTTAAGGGGAAAGGATTAAGGTGCGACTTCAGCAGTTGCAGCAGGAGCAGAAACAGCAACTGGTGCAGAAGCAGCAGCGTCTTTCGCTTGAGCGATGAACGGGTTGCTGAAAATGATGAACAAGCCCAAACCAACAGCGATCATTGGTACAGCGTCAACAAGACCCATAACAACGAAGAATTTAGTTTGCAATTGTGGACCTAGTTCTGGTTGGCGTGCAATCGCTTCGATGAAACGACCACCAAGGATACCAATACCAATCGCTGCACCAAGTGCGCCGAAAGCAAGAAGAAGAGCACCAGCAATAGCTGTTAAACCGATTAAACTTTCCATTTAGAGTGACCTCAGGTTGGTTAAAAACAAAAAAACAAGATGAAAAACAATAAAACTAAAACAATTCAATGAAGCAACATCTGTCGCTGGCGATTAGTGTTTCTCGCTCGCCATCGACAAGTAAACAATCGTCAACATCATAAAAATAAACGCTTGCAAGCTGATGATCAGAATGTGGAAGATCGCCCAAGGAACAGACAATGACCACTGTAACCACCAAGGCAACAAACAGATCAGAATAAAGATCAATTCGCCAGCATACATATTACCGAAGAGTCGCAAAGCCAATGACACTGGACGCGCAATAAACACCACGATTTCTAAGAAAAAGTTAATTGGAATCAAGATCAATTGAATCAATTTGTTTTTTGCAGAGAATGGTTGCAGGGTCAATTCACCGACAAAACCACCCAAGCCTTTTTCTTTAATGCTGTAGAAAATGATCAGTGCAAAGACTGACAACGACATACCCATCGTGATGTTAGGGTCTGTGGTTGGTACGACTTTCATAAATACGTGATGTGGGTTTGCGCCAAAGAACGTCGAAGCAATCCACTGTGCAGTCATTGGGATGAAATCAACTGGGAACAAATCCATGAAGTTCATGAGGAAAATCCACACAAAAATCGTCAGCGCCAACGGTGCAATGAGCTTTGAAGTGCCGTGATACGTATCACGCACACTGGTATCCACAAATTCAACGATGATTTCAATTGCTGCTTGCAATCCGCCTGGCACGCCAGCCGTTGCACGACGCGCAACAAACCAAAACAATACACAAAAAACGAGACCTAGACCGAGCGACCAACCCATTGAATCCAGATTGATGGCATTAAATCCCATCGCTTTGGCTTCAGCCGCATCATGTGCAATCGTCCACTCGCCTGTTGCTGGACTTTTACCATACGTCAAATGCGTTAAATGGTGGGTAATATACTCAGAGGAGGTGATTGTCTGCTGTTCAGCCATTGGGCACACCTAATAAAGACTAAAGTTAAAATATAAAAAACAAAAATTT
>JANYEL010000082.1 GCA_025363155.1 Moraxellaceae bacterium | reverse complement strand
TCTCGTTCCTGCTTACGAATACGCATCTGGTCCGGCGTGAGCTTGTCGGCACCCAAGCTGGCTTTGCGCGTTCCTGGCGATTGTTGCGCAATCTAGGTGCGCAGGGACTTCGTGCCGATATCCAGCTTTCTGCTGACTTCGGCGTGCGTGCAATTTTGTTCTGTGCCAAGCCTTACCGCTTCAGCCTTGAATTCGGCGGTAAAGGTACGGCGGGGGATACGTTTTAGGGTGGCTCCTAACAAGTTGATAAAATAACATCAACTTGCCCGTCCACAATTTCGGGCCCCGCTCATCCTCGACTGGTCCGCCCGCGATGCTTTCCGGTAGCGACCCCGAATCGCGTCTAAATATGCTTTCTTGTCTTTCCTGACCATCGTCGATTACCTCGGATTGTCTGGTAACCAACAATGTGAGGCAACGATCCCTTTTGACTAGTGCCTTCGGTAACCTTCAATGTGAGTCAATTCGGATGATATTGTGCGGTTTCAGGATGTTTATGGTGGGGTTTGGATTTTTAGTTTGTGAATTTCTTTAATACGCCATTTAAAAGTAGTTGCTAGATGTTAGAATTTTCGAAAGCTATCGCTAAATAACTAAATTAAAGTAGCTTTTTACAAACGCGTAATAATTAATTGTGTTTCGCCTTAGTTGTTCGCCACTCATTTTAAATGTAAGTCAGCAAACTTTATTTCTTTAAATATTGCCAATATGAAACTACCTCGTACAGCCAGTGTAATCATCAATACTTACAATCGTGCAGCATATTTACCAAATACTGTGCGCTCTCTCGCTGCTCAAACTTATCCTGACTTAGAACTCATTATTGTGAATGGACCCTCCAGCGATAATACAAAGGATGTGTTGCGTGAATTTGAGAAAACAGGGCTTAACTTTACTAGCTTGGATTGTGCATCGCGTAATTTGTCTGAGTCCCGCAACATCGGTATTAGCGCTGCGAATGGTGATGTAATCTTTTTTATTGATGATGATGCTGTAGCGCATCCATCTTGGGTTGAGCGCATCATGCGCGGTTATTCGCAGCAGAACATCGGAGCAGTTGGTGGATTCACGATTGATCACACTGGAATAACTTACCAATGTAAATACACCGTTTGCGACCGAAAAGGAAATGCACGTTTTTACAACACCCTATCGCCAGAGTCATTGTTGCAAGCGGGCGATGGATTTATGTTTCCGAGCTTGCTTGGAACAAATTGTTCTTTTCGAGCAGATGTTATTGACAAGGTAAATGGCTTCGACGAAGTATTTGCATACATGCTTGACGAAACGGATGTTTGTGCAAAAATTTTTGACTTGGGTTATCGCGCGATCACATTGCCAGACGCGCTTGTTTTTCACAAATACGCGCCCAGTCACACTCGCAATACAGAGCGAATTCCTACCGCACTGTTAGCGCCAGCTCGCAGCAGGGTGTATTTCACTTTTAAGCACGCACATAAAAAATATCTAGACACTGCCGCAATATTCGAGGAGATTGGTCAATACAGAAAAGATATTGAATTTGCCAACCGTTGGTATCTTGACCATAAAAAGATCAGCCCTGATCATTATTTGAAGCTATATGAAGATCTTAATCTTGGAATAGACGAAGGCATTGCGCTGGGCATGGATCGTACTAATTTCACAACGCGATCAAATCACTTAAGTAACTGGAAGCCAGCTAGATACGCTATTAATCCGATTATCAAAGCAACTAAACGTGAAGATAACACTAATAAATTGCGTATTTATTTTGTTAGCCAAGGGTATCCGCCCTCAGATACGTCTGGCATTGCTCGCTGGACTTACGAATGTGCTCAGGGACTAGTAGCGCTAGGTCATGAAATACACGTCCTAACGCGAACGGCGGCAAATGTAAGCCATGTAGATTATCTGGATGGCGTGTGGATTCACTATTTAGACGATAAATTCGATGACGATCAAATTTGGGTAGCGCCTGTTTCTGTCCCGGATGGCATTGCCCGTCGCGCAACCGCAGTTTATAAAGAACTCGTCAGAGCTGATGCTGTGTGGGGGGTTGATGTTGTGTCTGCACCAATTTGGGACGTAGAGGGTTTGATGGCGCAAGAGTACTTTCCAAAACCAGTAGTGCTTTCATTACATACTACATATGCATTAACGCTTCCATTTAAGCCACACTGGAAACAGGACGCAGAGTACCGTGCGAAACATGTTTTTAAAGTCATTGATGCAGAAAAATGGATGTTAGAGAATGCATCAGTAATCCTTGGTAACTCAAATGAAATTGTGTCTGCTATTGATGACAGCTATGGAACCCAACTCAAAAATGACTCGCGTTTAAGTATTGTTTTGCATGGAGTCAACGTACCAAATAGCATTATTCCGGCAAAAAAAATAGCTGCCCATAATGGCGCTATAAAAATACTTTTTGTTGGTCGTTTAGAAGAAAGAAAAGGGCCTGATATCCTTTTGCAATCTCTCCTACATATAAAAAGTAATAACATTGTTATTAACGCTAAATTTGTTGGCAAGTTGCCTGAGCCAAATTCTGAGTTGGGAAAACTATGCTTTGATCTTAAAGATCAAATTAATCTAGAAAAAAGAAACGTTAACGTTGATTTTGTTGGATTTGTTGCTGACGAAACGCTTGCCGATTATTATCAAGACGCTGATATTTTTGTAGCACCTAGCCGCTTTGAAAGCTTTGGACTTATATTAATCGAAGCAATGTCATTTGGCCTGCCAGTTATCGCGGGTGATATTGGTGGCATGAGAGAAATAATCACACATGGCACCGATGGTTATCTTTTCAATGTAGAGTCACCATTAGAATTGGCGGCAAAAATTGATGCTTTGGTAAGTGATGTGGAGCTTATAAAGAAAATTGGTAACGCTGCGCGTATGACATACGAGACAAAATTTACACGAGAAAAAATGGCTCAAGAGCTTGAAGTTTTTTTTAGTCGGACAGTCGCTGAGGCAAACAAATGAATGAATATGAATTTGATAAATGTATTCGGTTATTAAAATTTCTCCGAGGTGTGGATTGCACTGACGAAGAGCTCAGTATGGCCAGAGGCTCTGCAAAAACATTTGCAGAGTTCCGTATAAAAATTTTTACTACATTGGCGCTTGTGCCAGCCACAACGCATGTGGCTGACAAATGGATTGCTGCTACCTTGGCCTCTGAGCAGTCGCCTGATCTTAACGTTTTAATGCACGCATTAGAATCCGTAGCCGAAGCTCAAAATAAGCTTGAAGTAGAGCTAAGAGATGGCAATCGCGCTTTAGCAGACAAATTGGCTGATCTTGATAAGCTAGCAACTATGCAATATGAGGCACAGGTAAGGCTTGCGGAAATGCGTGCTGTCATTGCTAAATATAGACACTCAATTGTTAGCCAGGCTAAATCGCAAGACACTCAAGGAGCCAAAATTGCTTGATAGAAAAGATATTTCTCAATTGTACGAACTCATACTGGATCGACCAGCAGAATCAGAGGCAGTGCTTAATGAAAAGCGATCTGCCGATTCATTACAAAATGTTGCGCTAGAAATGTTTACCTCAGATGAATTTATTCACAACAATATCAATTTATTAAAGCGATTGCTTAGTTAGTTACTTCATGAAATGCTCGTGCAAAAAATTTTGTTGATACGCATAATTAATATGTCTGGCGTTACTTTTTAACCTTAATACATCATCAAGTGATAAGTTACCCTCATGAACGCTGACGAAAAAACAATATCACTACAGCAAGACCAATCTTATCTGGCGCTTATAGAAAAAATTGACGCCATAAAAACTGAGTTGTCTGAAGTTCGATCGCTAATTGGTCCGTTTGGCGTGCCTTTGCCTGACGGTCGAATGCTAGTGCAAACTCTGTATGGCATTAAATATTTGATAGATCCAAATGATCTCGTGATGGCTCCCCAGCTCATTGTTTACAGGCAATGGGAGCCTGATTTGTCGCGGTATTTTTCGTATAACGCCCATAAAGACACTGTTTTTGTGGATGTCGGTGCAAATTTTGGATATTTTACCTGTTTGGTTGGTTCGAAAATCGGTGTTAATGGGCTGGGAAAAGTATATGCGTTTGAGCCAAATCCAAAACTATATTCGTTACTTGAAAATAACAAATTTATAAATTGGTCCATGTGTCCAATTGAGGCTTATAAAATTGCAGTTGGGGCGGCTGAACAATTAGTACAGTTACATATTCCGCTTAATAGAGCAGCAAACGCCACCCTTTCAGCGAGTACTTTTGCAAATACTAATCAAATTGACGTGATGATGCGCCGACTAGATGATGTAATACCGCATAACCAAACGGTTGATTTAATGAAAATTGATGTAGAGGGTCACGAATACGGTGTGTTGAAGGGGGCGGCCAACGTAATAGCACGTTCGCCAAATCTACGAATTGTTATAGAGTGGTCATTGGAACAAATGGTAGATGCTGGATGTAGTGCGGAACAAATGCTTGATCTTTTCGCGGAACAACAACTTGTTGCATTTGAATTACCTAGTGACGGACAAAAATTAGTAAAGAAGTTCGATAGTGCTGAACTTTCTTCGACGCCGTATGGAAACATAGTACTTGCGAAGGCTTAGGTCCCGATGCCGCTATTGACCTGATTCGATTAATAAAGAATATGGTGCATGAGGTAAAAGTGTAAGTGTTTTAGCCATCTAAAACAGCCTTGTTTTCTGAGACCAAATATTATTTGCTGGTATTCGTACTGATCAACAATCAATAATTTAAGTTATTCGAAAGATCATGTTCGAATTTTTGAACGCACTCAAACAGCTTAATTAATCATTTGTCGATATTTCAATACATACACTTGTCTGATTGCAAAATGTATTTGCAATGACACCCAAATGTGGACTAGCCGAAATGAATGATAACCAAACTTGTGAAATTGTTGTTGATGGTAAGTTAAATGAGTCAGCGGTTCTGGATTTCCCTGACTCATTAACTTTGATGCCTGAAGGTTGGCTTTCTACTTTTGAAATGAGTATTTTGTATACTTTGGCAAAGCAAAGCGCTGGCCCCATTCTCGAAATTGGTTCTTGGTTAGGTCGTTCAACCGTCGCCATCGCGGGCGGTGTACGCGACAATGTACAGGCCCCCATTTTTGATACTTGTGATTTTGGTTTGACATCTGGAGTCGAGTGGCGTGAAAAACTACAAGAGAGTTTTATGCCTTACACCGACAGCGCTGAAAACGATGTTATTGCAAGATCTGTATTTCAGACTGGTGGAACCATTGCACTTTTGATTGACAATCTTAGAAAGGCTGGCGCATTAAAGTACGTCACTTCAATAATTCGCGGTGACGTTTTAGAGATACCATTACGAGCTAAATATGGCTATATTTTTTGTGACACATTGCACAGTGAGCGCGAAATTCGAGCGTACGGTGCATTTCTCAACAATCTTCTGGCTGACGGAGGTTTTATTGTGTGTGACGATGTAATAAGTGAAGATCTAGGCTCTATATTGCGCGAGTATATTCATTTTGAATTTCTTGCATACTCAAATCCAATTGATCAATATTCGAAGTTTGCAGTTGGCAAAAAAACACATAAATGATCGAGCACTTCTAGAATTTATAAATGGGTAACACCCTCATGGCAGTCGTTAACGTTTTCGCGCCAAGCTCAGTTCACGAACGATCTGGCGGGCACAGTTAATGTCAACTTGATAACTTTTCAACATGCTTGAGCGCACGCCAAAGCATGACATCCTCAAAATTTTGGGCGTAGGATGTAAACGTCATTTCTATAAGTGATGTGTTGTTTTGTG
>JANYEL010000075.1 GCA_025363155.1 Moraxellaceae bacterium | reverse complement strand
AGCTGCCCTCGACTCAGTGTCTTAAGGCTGATTAGCCAGTTATTAAAGTCCGAGTGCTTCATGATATTTAGCCTCCCGTCTATTTTATAACCAGTATAAACCTTATTTTATTTTTCAACTGTTAACGCAGACATAGCTCTATAGAACGCATGCATGAGCATCGGGTTATGCTCCGCCCCAACGGATGAACTGACGAAGAGTGGCGAATAGAAAGCATAGCCCTCGGGATGTGATGCAGGACGATATGGAATGACAATAATCCATGTTGCAGCAAAATCCCCATAGCATTGTGTATGAATAGTGATCGCATCCATTCGCCCTGTCGGTAGATTGGCGTAGCTATCGTAAGCAAGTACTTTAAAGGGTAGATTTCGGGGGTTCTGTTTCATTTCTTCTACAGCAGTATCCGAACTTTTATCCATCATTACGACGAACTGCATCTTTTTATCTTCATGATCAAGAATGGTCAAAGTCGGTTGTAACGACGAACCGCGATCAATCTTGAACATCGCCGTCGCCGCAGAAATTCCAGCGACAGACAACGCGGCGAACCACGCCTGTTCAGCCTCATTTCTCGCCTTAACCGCGCTGTATAAGCTACTCCGCGGGATAGGGATCAAAGCATCTGCATGCTGACGATAAAAGCTCAACCGCTCAACACACGATTCAGTCGAATTTTCCTCATAAAGTATGGCGCAAATCAGCTCGATCGGCAGATGGTGATACCCCTTTCCGAGCATACATGTCATTAAAGTACCCAAAGTCTCTGGGTAGTTCGGGTCACGTAAATGTGCTTTTGCCCCCTCATAGTCATACCATTTGATGGATTGGTGTGTGACACGAGCTATGGTTGTTGCTAGATACATGCCTAAGAAAATGACGAGTTGCTGTAGTTGAGGGATCTCAACGATTTCAGCATAGCTCGGCTTAATTCGATGACGTAGTTCAACCAAGAACTGATCCAGACGCGCCAGACTCTCAGCACTATAGTTAAGATCCAGAGCTTTAACCTCTGCTTGATAAGCCATCGGTGGCATAGCACCAGCTGTTTCAAAAGCATGCAGATATTTTTCAACTTGCTGATGTGCTGTCAGTTTAATGACTGGATTCGACAGCTGAGGCTGCGAAGGCACTGATGGACTCACCTCGCGTAAAGTCGCAGGTGGACTAGTCGCATGTTCTTGAGTTGAGCTTGAACGAGAAACCTTGCGTCGCGTAACACTAACTGGTTTTGCAGGTGCTCGATTGCGCCAAAGCCACCAGATTGGTCCTGCCAATACTAAAAAGAAAAACAGCCAAACCATCGCATGTGAGTTCGTATTCGTAGACTGATTCGCCGTCCTTATTCTTTCTGCCACGGCTTGATTGGCAACTTGATGGGCTTGCTGTCTTTCTTGATCCTCACGCTGCCTTTCTTGATTTTGAAGCCAGAATGGATTTTGGCTTGCTTCCATCCTTTCTTTATAATGCTCTTTCGTTTCGTCGCTATACCGATGAAACTCACGGAATTGTCGTGGTTGTTCATCCATTTTCGCCTGAAACTCATCATACGATGGCATCCCAGCAGCTCGTATCACTTCTGTATATTTTCGATTGTCTGTCTCGTGGGGACATGCCGTGTTATTACGAACTATGACGCTATAACTACTATCTTGTGCTGTACAACGGTAAAAACGTGCTTCGTGAGTGTTATCGCTTGCACTGTCAGATTGTTCCTGCGCTAAGCTATCATCCCCATAGGCAGCATTGGCCATGCCCAACAGGAAAATTAAACAAACAGAAGGAATACTGGTTCTCATGGTTTTTTTATAGGTGAAAAACGACGATGGTGCGATAAGCATGATTATGTTATTTCCAGAATTTATTGATATTTTAGATAAAAATAAAAAGATAAGTTCAGACTCGCCTTCTAAAATAAATTTCCATATCAATGATTTTTTATCCAATCATCCAAATACGTTGGAATCTCCTCCCAGCCCTTTTGCTGATGGATCGAATGAGCAAATTTCTTAAATACCTTAAAAGTCACATCCGTATCTTTCTTATATTTCTTAGCGACTTGCTTTGCAACAGACACAGGCACAATCCTATCATGCGCACACGCAACCACCAACAGCGGACAGCTAACCGACTTTGCATCAATCGTTGACGCCTTCTTGCGGTCAAACTGACTAAAGGCCGTTTCAAGCGCAACATGACCTGACTCAAACACGAATTTTGCGTACTCTTCAACTTGCTGCACTGGCGTGAGCATATTAAAAATACCGTATTTAGCTTCACCAAATGTCGGCTTCATTGGATTACGCCAAAAAAATGGAACAGTAGGAACTGAAAGAAAAGTTCGTGTAGACGATAGGCGAAATGCAAAAACACCTGCAGGAGGCGCTGGCGTGAGTAAAATGGCAGATTTAGCCAACCCTCGACTTGCCAGAATCTGAGCCAACAAACCACCCATTGAGTGACCGATAATAATTGGCTTTTCTTTTAGAGTTCGAATTTGCTTTTCTAAGTCAGCCGCATAATCTAATAAACTTGTCGTACCTAGCTCTTTTGGCGGTGCATTCAGATATTTTGCATCATGCCAACGTAATGTCGGCGCAATCACGTTATAGCCAAGATTTTCAAAATAAACTTTATAGCCTGCCCAAATCTCTCCTGAGCCCCACATGCCATGAATCATAAATATAGTTTTTGACACGTCTAAATTCCTTTTAGAGTAGTTTCATAAAATTGCAATTTGACCCAACAAAAAAGCCAGAGCGAACTCCAGCTTACATTATTCACTCGCACCAGAATCCAAAAATATCAGCGTGTTTTAATCCAGTCTGCCACAAAGCCAGCAATTTCCTGCCAGCCTTTTTGTTGATGCACTGCATGCGCAAAGTCTTTATACAACTTAAACGTCACATCGGTATGTTTCTTATATTTCTTGGCAATGTTCTGCACCACAGATGCAGGCACAATCTTGTCTTTGCCACCTGCAAGGATGAGAATTGGGCAAGTAATCGCTTTAGAATCCACATGTGTCGCTTTATTGGCATCTAACGGCCAGAATGCAATTTCAAATGCAGCTTGACCTGATTCAAATGAATATTTTGCATATTCCGCAGCTTGCTGAGCTGGACTCAATAAACCAAGAATGCCGTACTTTGCTTCTTCGAAGGTCAGGCGCATCGGTTTCTTCCAGAAACCCCAAGAGCTCAATACGGAGAGGAATGTTCGGGTGGATGATGGACGCAAAGCCATGACGCCTGCTGGAGGCGCGGATGTTAATAAAACCAATTTTTCAGCCAAACCACGACTCGCCAAAATCTGGGCGATCAAGCCACCCATTGAATGACCGATGATGATTGGCTTTTCATCCAATGCGCGAATGTCTTTTTCTAAATCAGCGGCATAATCCAAAATACTGACGGTGCCTAATGCTTGCGGTGCGACAGTCAGGTAATTTTCACCATGTAAGCGCAGTGTCGGTGCGATGACCTTATAGCCTTGCGCTTCAAAATAGTCTTTGTATCCGTCCCAAATATCCCCAGAACCCCACATCCCATGAATCATGAATATTGTTTTTGACATGGAGCATTTCCTTTTTTCTTAATTTGGCGAATGGTCGAAAAGATAAAGCAAATTGACCGAGCCGTCTAGGGCACGATCGTGAATATTCGCCGTACAGATACGATTTATTTGCCAATCTCACCACTGCCATTTTTATTCACAATATTCTGCTGAATATCATCAAAATCATGTCCTGACCGTGATATAACACTCCTATACGTTGTGCACTTAGACTTCTGTTTTTGTGACAACATCAATTGATATCATTAGCCTGACAACATAAAAAAGGAAATGCCTTGGCCGCAACCATCAGTCGTACCGTCGAATTCTCTGGCATCACACTAGAGCGCCTAAAAGCCATGGTTGGCGGATATAACGCCCACCTCAAACTCATCGAACAACGTATAAACGTCAAAATATCCCATCGCGGGAGTATGTTTGTTGTGGAAGGTGAATTGGATGCGGTAGAACGTGCGGAAAGTCTGTTAGAAAGGTTGTATCAAGAAACGGAAGAAACCCGAAATCTCACGCCTGAACATTTACACTTGCTCATTCAAGGCAGCCAAACGGATCGCACCCATCATCATGAAGATGAGGATGATGACAGCGAAGATCCAGAAGTATTCCTTAATACACGCAAAGGCAAAATTGTGCCGCGCGGGGCCAATCAACGCCGCTATGTACAACGTATTTTAGAAAGCGATATCTCTTTCGGCATAGGGCCAGCAGGAACAGGGAAAACCTATCTTGCGGTTGCGTGCGCAGTTGATATGTTGGAACGCAACGAAATTCAGCGCATTCTCCTCGTTCGCCCTGCGGTTGAAGCAGGTGAAAAACTCGGCTTCTTACCGGGTGATTTATCGCAAAAAATTGATCCGTATTTACGGCCATTGTATGACGCGCTCTACGACATGCTCGGCTCCGAAAAAGTTGCCAAACTCATTGAACGCCAAGTTATCGAAGTCGCACCACTTGCGTATATGCGTGGACGGACGTTGAGCCACTCATTTGTCATCTTGGATGAAGCGCAAAACACCACGCCAGAACAAATGAAAATGTTCCTCACACGGATTGGCTTTGGTTCTCGCGCAGTGATTACTGGCGACATTACTCAGGTGGATTTACCGCGTGGGCAAATGTCAGGGCTTGCACATACCTTGCGGGTCATCGAGAAAATTGAAGAAATTCATATCACCCGCTTCCATTCCCGTGATGTCGTGCGCCATTACCTTGTGCAGAAAATTGTCGAAGCCTACGAAGATTACGATCTTCACAGTATGAGTGAAAAGATCACTGAACGCCGCGAACGTCTTGCACTGCAAAAAGCTGCGCAAGATGCCAATGACGTCGCCAGTGACGCACAATATGATGTTGTTGCAAATGATGCGATTGAAACGTCGCACTGATCCATTAATAAATCTGTTTAATCCAATTGAATGAATAATGAAGAACATTAAGCGAATGAAACATACGAAAAAAGAGTCAGCTAAAAATCGTAAGACCGCGTCAAAACGTCGTCAAAAGAAACTGCAAATCAAACTGCAACAGATTTGCAGCTCTACTCGACTGCCGATCCGTAAACGCGACCTTCAGCCGTGGATTTGGGAAACGCTTGCAACGGTGGGTATCAAGAAAAAACGACTGTGTGAAGTCACCATTCGGATTGTTGATACAGAAGAAAGTCAGTTCTTAAATTTCAATTATCGCGGCAAAGCCAAGCCTACGAATGTGTTGTCATTTCCATCGGATTTACCGAAAGAAATTTTGCAGGTTTTGCCGAATAGACCCTTGGGTGATTTGGTGATTTGTTTGCCTGTGGTCATCGTTGAGGCAGATGAACAAGGCAAAACTGAACAAGAACATTTTGCCCATTTAGTAGTGCACGGCATCCTTCACTTACTCGGCTACGACCATGAGCTGAGTACTGAAGATGAAGTGATTATGGAAAGTTTAGAAATCGAAATTATGGAGTCTTTAGGGTTTAGCGATCCTTATGCGGATCGCTAAAGTCTGGCTTGGTAATCACCTCAATTCGTGTAGATACGACAAGTTTGAAACTGGCCCTACACGTTGAATCATCCGTAGGGGCGGGCTCTAAACCCGCCCTAGCGAGATCATTCAGCCCCTACATCTAACTCATTTTCATCAGAAAAACGCCAAGTTCGGATAATTCGTAGCTCGCTATAGTCTTTCATTTTCTTATCGAAATGCCCATACGGCGCACCATGGCGAACAGAATCTTTAGCCGTATTATCGAGCAAATGTGAACCTGAACTTTTCAATAAACGAATGGCACGAATCGTCCCATCTGGCAATAAAATCACCATCAAACGCACATCACCTTTGAGCTCTAAACGGCGTGCTTCAGCCGGGTAATTATGATTACCTGCCTTCTCCACTTTACGGCGGAATTGATTCAAATATGGCGCACTCGGGTCAGAACGCGTCGAAACACTATCGACCGTATGCACACTGGTTGAACGGCTATATTCCTGTTTTTTATTCGAATACTGTGCTTCAAGCGTTGCAATCATCGAGGCTGCTGCAGCTTGTTGCGCTTGTTGCTTACGTAACTTACGTGCTTGCCTATTTTTTTCGGCTTGAGCATTGATCTTCCAACTTGCTGTCGTTGTCAGTGTTCGTTCGCCTGCCTGACTGGCTTCTAAAGGTTGTTCTTTTTGCTCAATAATTTGAATCGTCACGTTTTGTTCGTGAACTTCTTGATTCTGATTTTGATTCTGTAGCGGACTGGTTAACCGATGAGCCGCGCGAAGCACGCCTGAACCTTTTTGATTACTTTGCGCGAGATAATCCGCGTCAGGATTTTTGTCTTTCGACTCAGTGACCGCCAGCGCGATGTCCTGCATGACCGTGGAATTTTCATCTGGCGAAACAAACGTAATGGCAAAAATAAAAATCAGATGCAGCGCCACAGCCACGAGTACAGACAATGACAAAACACGATCGGAACGGAACTCATATATTGCATGAGCAATTTTTTGCCATAACATTGAAATGTGCATCCGTGCATAAAAACGATTTAACTGCAGCTCTACCATGATTTTATTCGATTCAATTGAACATTCTTTAACAATGTTTCGTGAGATTGGATTTATTGGCACTAATATAGGCGATTTTTAGTTTATTCGACACTGACAAATGCACGCTAAAGTGTAAAATCATATAATGTCTTCATTAGACAACCATTTTAAAGCACCACCGCGCTAAACTGGTTAATGAAACAGTGTAAAACTAAAAATGACCCATTAACGAGCATATTATGCAAAATTTTCTGCAAAAACTGGTATCGAGTGTTCAAGACATTTACCAGAAAGCTGAAGAATTGATAGAAGAAGAACGCGAACTTCCTCTACCGCAAAAACTGCTCAATGATTTTATTGAACGTTATGTCACCAACAATGTTCGTCAAATTGATGATCTACATGCCGATATATTTGATGGTTGGTTGCGGCTGTTTGCGACCATCGAAATCAAAGGCGTCACCGCGCAACTGTATGTTGATCTATATCTCATGCAATTGCACCTGAATAAAAATACCCAACAATTAGTTTTTGAACAAAAAGATGCAACCCAAGTAGTGCAAGTGGATTTCAATAAATTCACCAAAAAAATCGCGTTTAAAATCGCAATGTGGTTTTATCGATTTAAAGGGATTGATCCGCTGCCAGATATTTTGAGTCGCCTCGGCATTGTGACCGTTCACAACAATTTGATTTATCTTGATCTCAGCAAATACCTCGCGAAACGACAGAAAGTCATGCGAGTCTTGCGCAGAGTTGAAATTAACCGTGCGCAACTTCGTGAAGATCAATTGGTTCTGCAAGCCAACCTCAATTTCCGCGCGTTATTTGGACGGAGTGCCGAAGAACGCTTGCTCGATGAAGAAAATGAGGACGATGATGATTAATACATCTAATCCTGCCAACAAAATTTATCGATGATTTAACTCAATATACATTTCATTCAATAGGAAAATTCTATGCGCCGCGTTATTCACACTGCTCTTGCTCCAGCTGCAATCGGTACATACTCACAAGCCATTCAAACTGGAAATACGGTTTATTTATCAGGTCAAATTGGCCTAGATCCAGTCTCCATGCAATTGGTCGATGGCATCGAAGCGCAAATTCGCCGTGTGTTTGATAATGTGAAAGCGGTTTGCGAAGCGGCTGACGGTTCACTTGCTGACATCGCTAAGATCAATATCTTCTTGATCGACTTGAGCAACTTCCAACTCGTGAATCAAATCATGGGCGAATACTTTGTTGAACCATACCCAGCACGTGCAGCACTTGGCGTTGCTAGCCTGCCACGTGGCGCACTCGTCGAAATGGACGGCGTATTGGTATTGGCGGACTAAGATCATTCACAGTCAATTAGTGCATCGCGCATGAATTCATACCTCGTACAGGTCGCTGTACCTGTACCGCTGTTTGAGTTATTTGACTACCTCCTCCCCGTCGATTTCACGATTCCAACGGCAGGTTGTCGTGTCCGTGTGCCGTTTGGATCACGTGAACTGATCGGCATTGTTTTACAAACCACCATGTTTGAAAGCAAAGGCACCATCAATGATGCTGTGCTTTTAGAAGCTGGCGCAGCGCATCATCTCAAGCCGATTCTGGAAGTGCTTGATGACCAGCCAATTATCTCTGAGCAATTATTAGATTTATTGCTGTGGGCAGCAAGTTACTATCACTATCCGATTGGTGAAGTCCTCAGCGCGGCACTCCCCGCCTTGCTCAGACAAGGTCGCACTTTAGATTTACTCACCTGTTATTGGCGCACGACTGCGATTGCCAATATCGCTGAATTGTCTCGCTCGCCGAAGCAACGCAAAAGCTTTGAGATTTTAGGCTTGCACGATGAACGCGGTGCACCTGAAAGCATTTTGCTGCTTATGGGTGTCGAGCGCAGCGCGCTGTTGCAATTGGAAAAACGCGGCTTTGTTGAATCCTTTATGCAACCAAGTCATTTGCATGTTCATCCTGTCAGTTTGGCACATATGCCACTGACGCCAAATAGTGAACAACAAACTGCAATCGACCAAATTCAGAAAGCGATTGGCAAATTTCAAGGCATATTGCTCAATGGTTTAACAGGTAGCGGAAAAACCGAAGTGTATTTGCAAGCCATGCAACCTGTGCTTGAGGCTGGGCAACAGGTGTTGGTACTTGTGCCTGAAATTGGCTTAACGCCGCAAACGATCAATCGTTTTAAAGCACGCTTCCATGCTGAAATCGTCATGCTGCATTCCAATATGACTGATGTCGCCCGTTTACGCGCTTGGCAAGCCGCACAAACGGGTGAGGCAAATATTGTCATTGGTACGCGTTCAGCGGTGTTTACGCCTATGCCGCGACTCGGCATGATCGTGATTGATGAAGAACATGATCTTTCTTATAAACAACAAGATACTTTTCGCTATCACGCGCGTGATGTCGCACTAAAACGTGGCTTCGATGCTCAATGTCCTGTGGTGTTGGGTTCAGCCACGCCATCGCTTGAAAGCCTGCATCTAGCAAGTGAAAAGAAATTAATCCATTTGCATCTAACTGAACGCGCAGGTGATGCTGAATTTGCGCAAATTCGTTTGATCGATTTACGCGGTAAAAAACGCGAAAGCGGT
>JANYEL010000074.1 GCA_025363155.1 Moraxellaceae bacterium | reverse complement strand
GTCGATTCCAGCCATGTAATTCCTTCGACTTTGATCGGTATTGGCTGACCTTGATCATCTTGAATCACTTGCGTATCCAATGTCTTTCCATCAGATGACAGTAAAACAATGAGGCTGCCAAGCACTTCGCCATCATCATAGGTGTTGGCTGTTTGTTCAACGGCAGCGGTGGCAACAATCAAGTTTTTATCTTTTAAGAAACAAGCATCCGAAATTCCACTTGCTGAATCGTCAATATCTGGTAGTTGTAAATTCAGTGCATTCACAAGGGATTTTTCTAGCGATTTGCCTTCTTGTATTTGCGCTAAATCAAACACCAAAACGCCATGATGACGATTAATATTACCACGCTGAAAGATATAGAGGTTCTGATTGTCAGAACAGACGGCTTCAATATTGAGATCTGCACCGCCCGTTAAGGCTTGGTTTTTCGCTAGAAAATTATAATCAACAGCGTTAATCAAAGTTCTGATTTGATGGTTCGCAGGATTGAAGAGTAGGGCTTGTTTGCGATTCTCTGTTGAGCCTGAACCCATGACGAGCAGTTTTTGTTGACCATTCATTTCAATGCAAGTCAGTGCTTCAAAGTCAGGTTTTTCGGCTTTGCTGAGTGTTACCAGTGGAATGTGTGCGAGTTGTCCAAACAGCGGAATTTTTTCAAATTCAGACTGACTAATAATGTGGTTTTTTAGGTTTGTTTTAAGCAGATAACGAACATCATCACCGACAAAATAAATAGCCCCACCCAAGCACGCAACGCCAGACAGTGCGCCGATGCCAGACAGAGATTGTCGATCAAGGATGGTGATATTCATAATATTTGACGAATCATATCGTTGTTGGAAGGTAGGTTGAAGCATTGCGCCTCAACCTACGTCTTGATGATTTATTCTTCGCGTTTTTGCTGACGCAAATAACCGCCACGACGTGCTGGCAGTGGGTTTTCTTGTTGGCGTTCAGCGCGGCGTTTTGCCATGCCGTACAAGCCAGTGCCGATACGTGGTTTGAGCTTAACGCTATTCACAAGGTTCTCGATATCATGTTTGTCGAGTTCCATCCAGCGACCTGTACGCAGTTCACGTGGCAGAATCACGGTGCCATAACGCGTGCGGAGTAGGCGACTGACTTTGAGTTCTTGCGATTCAAACAGACGACGAACTTCGCGGTTACGACCTTCTTTCACGACGACTTGATACCAACGGTTAATCCCTTCGCCGCCGATTTCTTTAAACGATTCAAATTTCGCAGGACCGTCTTCGAGTTCAACACCAGTGGTCAACGTCAGAACCATTTTTGGTGTGACTTCGCCCATGACGCGCACGGCGTATTCACGTTCGATTTCGCTCGATGGATGCATCAATTTGTTTGCCAATTCACCATCGTTGGTGAACATGAGCAAACCAGTACTGTTAATGTCCAAACGACCGACCATCACCCAACGATCATTTGGGATTTGTGGCAGTTGTTCAAACACGGTAACGCGACCTTCTGGGTCGGTACGTGAGCAGATTTCGCCTTCAGGTTTGTAGTAAACCAACACGCGACGACGGGTTTCTTCTTCGGATTGATGCGCGATTTTACGGCCATCAATACGGAGTTCGTCGGTTGGTTCTACACGTTCGCCAACAGTCGCGATGCGACCATTGATGCTGACGCGACCTGCTGCAATAACTTCTTCCATGTAGCGACGTGAGCCTAAGCCAACGCGCGCAAGGACTTTTTGCAGTTTTTCACTCATCTCGTTACCCCAATTACTTCATTTTTAATTAAATATTCATCATCATGTTTCATGTGTGATCAGTCATAACGACTGTTCACTGACGCTAAAATCTGTAGTGACGTTTTTCGTCACATATGGGGATGGATTATCCACCATTTTCAAGCGGGTTTCGTTTTTGTCACAACTTTTTTTGCATAAATTGTCCTACAAAGCCGTATTTGAAATGGTTTTGTCGTTCAACGCGTGAACAATGTTGCCCATTTCTTCAAGTTGCGGAAGTTGTTCAAGCGACTGTAGACCAAACGCATCTAAGAAATGTTTAGTCGTCACCAACAGCGCAGGTCGACCCGCAACAGGTCGAAAACCATCTTCCACAATCCATTGTCTTTCAAATAAAGTACGCAAAATTTGACTATTAACCGTCACGCCGCGCAGTTGTTCGATATCAGCACGCGTAACGGGTTGGCGATAGGCAATCACGCTCAACGTTTCCAGTAAGGCTTGTGACAAGCGAATCGGGCGTTCAGGCCACAATTTCGTCACGACTTGGGCGTATTCTGGGCGAACTTGGATACGATAACCGCTGGCGGTTTTAATCAGTTCAAGTGCACTATCCATCAGTTTCGCAGAGAGCTGATTTAACCAAGATTCAATTTGTGCATTGCTGATCTTTTGCTCTGAGTCATATTCGCCTTCAAAGGCCTGACGCAGCATTAGCAATGAAACAGGCGTCTCACTCGCATACAAAACCGCTTCCAAAATCCGTAAAGCATGGGTGTTGTCGATGATCTGGTTTGTTAATGGTTCTTGATTTTGATCATTCATATCAATATTAGGCTGCACGATTCACACCCCGCACAGTCAAGAGTGTCGCGCGACTATGATCTTGCGCGTCCATCAAACCATCATCCACAATTTCAATTTCTTGCTGACGCAGTAACTCTAAAATTGCCATAAATGTAACGACGATCCCCATGCGGCCTTGTGAACCTACTAATAAGTGATCAAACCGAATGCTTTCGCCACTTTGCAGAGCATGACGCACAGCAATAATTCGATCTTCCAGTGGCACTTCTTCAGCAATGATGCGATGTTCAAAAACGGGTGGGCGACTGAGCATCGCGCGCATTGCCAGTTGCAGGATGTCAGCATTGAAACGCGTAATTTCTGGCGTCACATCATCAGGTAATACGTTCGACACGCCAACTGTCACGGCAAACACGTCACGTCCATCAATCAGTTGATCATTTAAGGCAGCCGCACCTTGTTTGATTCGGGCGTATTCTTCTAAACGTGCAAGCAAGCTCTGACGTGGGTCATCTTCCACAGTCAATGATTTTGGTGCAGGTAATAACAGACGTGATTTCAAATCAGCCAATAACGCTGCCATTACAAGATAATCTCCAGCTAATTCAATATCTAATTGCTGCATCAGCTTGATGTAGGAGAGATATTGGCTGGCAATTGGGGCAATGTCGAGTTTGACTAAATCCAGTCCATTTTTACGCACTAAATAGAGTAAAAAATCCAATGGTCCTTCAAATCGCTCTAATAAAATCGCAAATGCTTCAGGCGGAATGTACAAATCATCAGGCAATTCGGAAAACCACTCGTCGTTGACGCGTGCCAAATTCATCGTTGGTTGTACTGCTTCTGGTTCAGCAATTTGATTCATATCAGGATTTCATAAGAAGGTAATGAAACTATTAATTACTATTTTATAGAAGCCATGCATTCACGTATGGATGCACCATTGGCTTGCAAATTATTCAATCTTTATTATAGCAAATTTTGCGCCTAACAAGCTTTCATCTGTCGACATAGTGAGGCATTTTGTCATCAAAAGAGGGTTCTGCGGACAGATGTATCGGCTAGAGTGTCGCACGATAGGAGGAAATTCACTCTAAGCTCGTGGTAAGTAGTCTGTGAGGATTTCATGATTGGTTTAAATCGTCATTAGCTAAAGTTACCAACTATTTGGCAAAAAATGTAACGTTTGTGACATGGCTTGTTGTCAGCATCTATGGGTAGTATAGCGGATGATCGGGAGATTTGTTCTATGAATACTCAAGTTATTGATACGTCTGCTATCCAAGCGCTAGACATCACGGTGCGTCATCAAAAATTTATGTTTGATGGTTTGCCAAAATTCTATTACGAAAATAATCCGTACATGTCATATCTGCTGTCTATCTTGTCTCTGACTTTTCCAGAAGGCGAGCGAATGTTTGTGCATAGCGTGCGCGCTGTGCGTGATCAAGTGACTGATCCTGTTTTGAAAAAAGAAATTTCTGCGTTTATTGGCCAAGAAGCGGTGCATGGCAATGTACATGAAACCTTTAATAGTTTTGTGCAAAAAGATCTGGGGTTGCGGACGCAGAAGTATGAAAAAGAGATTTTTAACCGCATTAAGTATGCCAAAGAAAAAATCTCAAAAAAGAATTTGCTCGCGATGACGTGTGGGTTTGAGCATTTGACCGCGATCTTAGGCGAGCATATGTTGACGCATCCAGAAGAGTTCGCTGGATTGAATCCGATTGTGCGTCCGATGTGGTTTTGGCATGCGCTTGAGGAAACGGAGCATAAAGCGGTAGCGTTCGATGTGTATCAGCATTTGTATGCTGATGATAAAACGCGTTTGCGGATCATGAAAATTGTGACTCGTATTTTTATTGTCCGAATCATGTCGATGACAACCATGATGTTGCTCAAAGATAAAAAATCGCGCTTCAACGTGCGTCAAAATGCGTATGGTTTATATCGGATTACCAAGATTGCACGTGCGATCTCTGCCAATTATCAGGAGTATTTCGAACCGGGTTTTCATCCGAATAATCGAGATACGAGAGCACTGACGAAGCAATGGCGTGAGCGGTTGTTTCCGAGTGGCGACGAGCAGGGAACTGCGGTGGATTATGCTGCGTGAGGTGCTTTGTCGCTGACATGGTGTTGCTTGAAAGTGGTGTAGAGTAATGGGTTGGAGTCCTGCCTACGCTTGCTGATTAGATGGTGGTTGGGCAGCCCACGTGCAACGTGGGCGCCAGAAAAACCTATTGTTAGGGCGACGTGTGTTGCGGACGACTCACATTATTTATTGCCTGTTCGAGGTAGGCCCACTCAAAACCGTATTGCGGTTCGCCATTAACAACAATGACTGGCACGATACGACTCTTGTAGTTCTTCAACTCTTCCTCGTACGTAGCGGACGCGTCTACCTTGCGTTCCTCGAAAGCAATTCTTCGCTGCGTCATCCAAGCTTTTGCGCGATCGCAGGGTTCGCAGGAAGGCGTGGTGTAGATCACGATGTGTGGCTTCACAGGCAAAACTGCCCCAGCTTCTTTGTTGAAAACCTTGCTGCTTGGCTTAAACAGCAGTGCATAAATTCCGCAAGCCAGTAATACGAAAAGCAGCATGCTCACAACCGACATGCCATCAGACCTAATGCTACCTGACCTACCACGGAATGAAGTGCTTTTTAAGCTGCTTCTAAAAGTGTCAGTCATCGATTGAAGTGATACCAATGTCTTACTCATTCAAACTCCTGACAGTGTGGAATGAACGCCGCAGTAATGTGCCCTAACGCCTAAGTTAAGGGGCGTTTCGCGCCCCGCGCGGAACGTCCCAGCGCCCAAAGGGCGCGCCTTCAACGCAATGTTAGACCAGCCCCAGAACCACTGACCTAAACAAACCACAGTAAAGCCTTCCATGCTTACCTTTTGGCTTGGCCAGAGCCTTTGAAGAACGGAGAAAGCGCCCACACTCCTATCAAGATGTAGGCCCAGTAGCCACCTGCTGCGGATCCCTCTTTGACTTGGAATAGCCACTCAAGCGCTAGCATTGAAAAAAAGCCAATTGTTAGTGCGCCAAATTTGGCGATAATTGATATTATCTCTGATTCAAATTTTCTGGCGAAACCAAATCCAGTTAATGTAATTACAGCGCCAATAATTGCAATAAAAAGTGCTGCCATATTCATTGTATATCTTCCTTGTTTGTTCTAACTAGCTAAAACTATCTGCGATAGTCACCAGATTCTTATTGCGAGGCTTACCGTCTAACTACTCTTATGCGGCAGAGGTGACACATAAGATGCCAAAACGTGCCATATAAGCAAGCGTAGGTCGGTTGGTAAATATTCACTGGTTTACTGTCATTTTTGAATGCCCTTGTTTAACGCTTCGGCTTCGGCGTTCAGGCGCGTCATCGTCTGGCTATGTTGCCAGTTCGGATCCTCTTTCTTCATTTGGGCCATCGAAGCCTGCAACTCAGCGTTTGCCGCCTTCAAACGTTCCACATCACCTTCGCGTGCATATGGATACCGCGTGGTTCCAGATGACGGCAGAACCGAAGTCAGATTGCCTTGCGACTGACTCGCATCTTTACTTGGATGGTATGTCGGCAGGTTGATCTTAGAGCTGGTAGCACCCTTCTGACAGGGGTGATCTTGGAAGGATATGGAACGATTGCTCGACTGGCATCTGTAGTTTTGGGCATACGCCAGAGACGGCAGATACACTATCACAAACAGTATGGAAATCAACTTCTTCGTCATTGTGTAGTCCTCTTTGTAAAATAACCGGATTGTGTGCAAGGACCGAACTGCCACTGAGAGCAGAAATAATGGCGGCTCGCTGCAAATTTGAAAACCGCACGACTGTATTGGATTCATAGAGTCTAACTACTCTTATGCGACAGAGGTGAGAAATAAGATGCCAAAACGTGCCACATAAGATCCTTATTGTGATTGAAAAATATAATACTTATGCGAGCTAATGTGTCATTAACCTGAATCTAAGTCAATATAGATAAACATCTTTTACTCTTCATGATCCTATTTAGTCGTGATCAAATATTCAAAAGTCCGCTCTTATTGAGCAAAAAATAATTGGCTTCCTTTGTTAGCCCATCTTTACACCATCTTTACATCCCAAACCGTACTTTCTACACCGTCTTAACAGCCGACTTCCTATCCTGTACTTATCGTAATTTCGACTGATAAGGGGAAGGGCATGAGCCTGACTTATGGTTTGGCAGGACTACTGGCATTAGGCCTGCTGATTTATTTGGTCTATGTGCTGATTAAGCCGGAGGCATTCTAATGAACACATTCGCCCTCGGGCAAATCGTACTGTACCTCGTAGTTCTATTTGCATTGGCACAACCGCTAGGTCGCTATCTGGTAGCCGTGTTAGAAAAAGGACTACCAAGCAAAGCAGCACGAATCGAAAGCAAAGTGCTGGGTGTACTCGGTATCAAAACCGACGCTGCATCCGAGATGAATTGGGTCGCATATGCCGTTGCGATTGTGGTCTTCAATTTGCTCGGTGTATTTGCCGTGTTTGCGATTCAAATGTTGCAAGGACATTTGCCATTTAATCCACAGCACTTCGGCGCGCCGACTTGGGATTCTGCATTGAATACTGCTGTGAGCTTTGTGACCAATACCAATTGGCAAGGTTATGCAGGCGAAAGCACGATGAGCCATTTGACGCAAATGACGGCATTGACGGTGCAAAATTTTGTCTCTGCGGCAACGGGTTTGGTGGTTGCGTTTGCGGTGATTCGAGGTTTTGTCCGTCGCTCAACCAAGACCTTAGGTAATGCTTGGGTCGATTTGTGGCGCGGTACGGTTTATGTGTTGTTGCCATTATCTTTGATCATTTCCATGTTGTTTGTTGGGCAGGGCGTGATTCAAAACTTCTCGCCAGATGTGACTGCGACGGCGTTGCAAGGCGCGCATCAGACTTTGACGATGGGCCCTGTGGCATCGCAAGAAGCAATCATGATGGTCGGTACTAATGGCGGTGGTTTCTTCAATGCCAATGCCGCACATCCATTTGAAAATCCTACGCCGTTTAGCAATTTCATCCACATGTTGGCGATCTTTTTAATTCCTGCAGCGCTGTGTTTTGCCTTGGGTCGCATGAGCGGTGATCAGCGTCAAGGTGGCGTACTGGTCGGTGCGATGACCTTGATGTTTGTCGTGGCTTTTGCGGTGGCGGTTCATGCTGAATTGGCGGGTAATCCATTGCTTTTGCATACCGATCAAACTGCGAGTGTGTTGCAAGCTGGCGGCAATATGGAAGGTAAAGAAACACGTTTCGGTATTGTGTCGTCTTCACTGTTTGCCGTGATTACAACCGCTGCATCGTGTGGCGCGGTGAATGGGATGCATGATTCATATACACCGATGGGTGGCTTGGTCGTGATGATGCTGATTCAACTCGGTGAAGTGGTGTTTGGCGGTGTCGGTTCGGGTCTGTATGGCATGTTGTTGTATGCCGTGCTGGCGGTGTTTATTGCAGGTCTGATGATCGGTCGTACGCCTGAATATTTGGGTAAAAAGATCGAAGCCTTTGACATGAAAATGGTCGTGATCGGGATGTTGGTGACGCCGTTGTTGGTATTGCTGGGTACTGCGATTGCGGTGATGACTGAGGCGGGTCGTGCTGGGATTGCTAATCCACATGCACATGGTTTTAGTGAAATTCTCTATGCGTTTAGTTCTGCGGCAAATAACAACGGCAGTGCGTTTGCAGGCTTGTCGGCAAATACACCGTTTTATAATTTGATGCTGTCATTTGCGATGTTTGTTGGTCGTTTTGGCGTGATTTTACCTGTGTTGGCTTTGGCTGGTTCGCTGGCGCAAAAGCAACGTCTGACTGTGAATGCTGGCACGTTGCCAACGCATACTTTGTTGTTTGTATTCTTACTTGTCGGAACAGTGATTCTGGTCGGTGCGTTGACTTATATCCCTGCGCTTGCGCTTGGGCCAATCGTTGAGCACGTTCAGTTGGCTCTTCAATCTGTGCACGGTCTATAAGGAGAATATGATGAATATTTCAACGCACAACTCTCAGAGCAATGCTCAGAACAGTGATCATCAACAGATTCATTCTGCGCATGCAAAACCATGTGGAATGTTTGATAAAGCCTTGTTGAAACCTGCATTGATTAGCACGTTTAAAAAGCTCAATCCACGCATTCAATGGGCTAATCCCGTGATGTTTGTGGTGTACATCGGCAGTTTGTTGACGACTGTGTTGGCGATCCAAGCGTTGTTTGCGCCGAACGGAAAATTGGACGGTGGCGAGACGTTTGGTTTCATCTTCGCGATCACGGTTTGGCTGTGGTTTACCATACTGTTTGCCAATTTTGCCGAGGCAATTGCCGAAGGTCGTAGCAAGGCGCAAGCCGCAAGTTTACGCAGTGCGCGTCAAGATGTGATGGCACAAAAAATTGACCGTCCAGATCGCACGCTCACACCGAAATCCGTTTCGGCGACGACATTACGCAAAGATGATTTTGTTTATGTCCTCGCAGGCGATGTGATTCCTGCCGATGGTGAAGTGGTCGATGGCATGGCTTCGGTGGATGAATCCGCAATTACGGGTGAATCTGCGCCTGTAATTCGTGAAGCGGGTGGTGACTTTTCTGCGGTGACAGGTGGGACGCGCGTGCTGTCGGATTGGTTGGTCATTCGCGTGAGTAATAATCCTGGTGAAGGTTTTCTTGATCGCATGATTGCGATGGTGGAAAGCGCAAAACGCCAGAAAACGCCAAATGAAATTGCTTTGACCATTCTTTTGGTGGCGCTGACGTTGATCTTTTTGATGGCGGTGGTGACGTTGCTGCCATTCTCATTGTTCTCAGTTCATGTCAATCAGTTGGGTTCGCCAGTCAGTTTGACCGTGCTGGTTGCGCTGTTGGTGTGTTTGATTCCGACGACGATTGGTGGCTTGTTGTCTGCCATTGGCGTGGCTGGAATGAGCCGCATGATGCAAGCCAATGTCATTGCAACGTCAGGTCGTGCGGTTGAGGCGGCGGGTGATGTGGATATTTTGTTGTTGGATAAAACAGGCACGATTACGTTTGGGAATCGCCAAGCGTCGGCTTTTTTCCCTGCGCCAAGTATCACGCAGGAGCGTTTGGCGGATGCAGCGCAATTGGCGTCGCTCGCTGATGAAACGCCTGAAGGTCGCAGTATCGTGGTGTTGGCGAAGCAACTGTTTAATATTCGCGAGCGTGATTTGCAGTCGTTGCAAGCGCACTTTGTGCCATTCACCGCGCAAACACGCATGAGCGGTGTCGATCTGCCCAATAACCAAATGCTGCGTAAAGGTTCGGTGGATGCGATTGCAAAACATGTTGAGGCAATCGGTGGTCAACCGTTGTCGAAAGCGGTGCGTCAGATTGCTGATGATATTGCGCGTCGTGGTAGTACACCGTTAGTTGTTGCTGATGGCAGCTTGGCGTTAGGTGTGGTTGAGCTGAAAGACGTGGTGAAGGGCGGCATTAAAGAGCGTTTTGCCGAGTTGCGTCAAATGGGCATTCAGACCGTGATGATCACAGGTGACAATCCTTTGACCGCTGCGGCGATTGCGGCGGAAGCAGGTGTCGATGACTTTATGGCGGAAGCCACACCAGAGCAAAAACTCGCTCGTATTCGCCAATATCAAGCCGAAGGCAAACTCGTCGCCATGACAGGTGACGGTACGAATGATGCGCCTGCATTAGCTCAAGCAGACGTTGCCGTGGCAATGAACACAGGTACGCAAGCGGCAAAAGAAGCGGGCAATATGGTCGATTTGGATTCTAATCCAACCAAGTTGATTGAGATTGTCGAAACGGGTAAGCAAATGCTGATGACGCGTGGTTCATTGACGACCTTTAGTATTGCGAATGATATTGCGAAGTATTTTGCGATTATTCCTGCGGCTTTTGCGACGACTTATCCTGCGCTGAATGCCTTGAATGTGATGCATTTAGGTAGTCCAGCCAGTGCGATTTTGTCGGCGGTGATTTTTAATGCGTTAGTCATTATTGCGTTAATTCCGCTGGCGTTGCGTGGTGTGAAATATCGCCCAGTCGGTGCAGCAGCACTTTTGCGTCGTAACTTAGCGATCTATGGTTTAGGCGGCATTATCATTCCGTTTATCGGCATTAAGCTGATTGATGTGGTGTTGAATGTCACTGGTTTGGTTTAAGGAGTAGCAGCATGAGTACTATTACCCATTCATTTAAGCAGTCTTTACGCCCAGCAGTTAGCCTATTTGTTGTGCTGACTGCGCTGACTGGTTTGGCTTATCCAATCGCGGTGACAGGTTTAAGCCAAGTGATTGCATCAGATTCGGCGAATGGTAGTTTGCTTTATCAAGGCGAGCATGTGGTCGGTTCAAAATTGATTGGACAGAATTTTACCAATCCTGCTTACTTATGGGGACGTCCTTCGGCGACTGCGACTACGCCTTATAACGGTCAGGCATCAGTGGGTTCTAACCTTGGGCCACTCAATCCTGATTTGGCGAAAGCGGTGCAGGAGCGGATTACGAAGTTGCATCAGGTTGATCCGACCAATACTGCGTTGGTGCCGATTGATTTGGTGACGGCATCGGGGAGTGGTTTGGATCCGCAGATTTCGCCGAATGCGGCTAAATATCAGGCGGCACGAATTGCGGCTTTACGTGGTGTCACACTGAGTCAAGTGCAGACTGTGATTGATAAAAATACGGAAGGTCGTCAGTTTGGTTTGTTTGGCGAACCGAGGGTCAATGTGCTACAAGTAAATATTGATTTGGATCAGTTGAAGTCGTTGGCGGTGGTAAGTGCAGTTGTTTCGAAAAGCTAAAGTTTTGTTGCGGCGGTGTCTTTTCATTGTGATTGTTAATGGGAGGAACCGCCTGCAGCGAGCCTTCTTTTGGCTTGTCAAAAGCAAGTATGAGGAAAAACAAAGCACTGCTTTGTTTTGACGCAAGGCGTCCTTCGCAAAACTCGCGTGAGGGGAGGAGTTCTTAAAAATGAGGCTTTTCCTTGGTGTCATGCATTGTTTGATTGCCTCCTGACTCAAACAGTTGCTCAGGACAGGGTAAAGCAGAGCAAAACCTAAAGCAAAGTCCAGAATCAATGACGAGATACATATGACCCAACGCCCAAACCCAGACGACTTGCTGGCGCGACTCCAGCAAGCGGAGGTGCGCTCAAAACGAGGAAAATTGAAGATTTTCTTTGGGAGTTCTGCGGGTGTGGGGAAGACTTTTGCGATGTTGGCGGCGGCGCAGCGGCAACAGGCGGAAGGCGTGGATGTGGTTGTCGGTGTGGTTGAAACGCATGGGCGGCAGGAGACGGCGGCGCAATTAGAATCGCTCACGATTTTGCCGCTGAAAACAATTGCGTATCGTGATCAGTTGTTGGTTGAGTTCGATTTGGATGGTGCATTGAAACGTCAGGCTGCGCTGATTTTGATTGATGAGTTGGCGCATAGTAATGTCGCAGGTTCACGTCATCCGAAGCGTTGGCAAGATGTCGATGAGTTGTTGGATGCGGGAATTGATGTCTATACGACACTGAATGTGCAGCATTTAGAAAGCCTGAATGATGTGATTGGACAGGTGACTGGCATCCGAGTTCGTGAAACTTTGCCCGATGCTTTTTTTGAAGCGGCGGATGATGTGGTGATGGTGGATTTACCACCTGATGAGTTGTTGCAACGGTTGCGCGAAGGCAAGGTTTATCTGCCACAACAAGCGGCGCGCGCGGCTAAGAATTTCTTTCGCAAAGGTAATCTCATTGCATTGCGAGAGTTGGCGTTGCGGCGGACTGCTGATCGCGTTGATGCACAGATGCGTGATTACCGTAGTGACGAGGCGATTAGCCCGATTTGGCAAACCAATGAACGCGTATTGGTCTGTATCGGCGCAAATGCCAATGCCGAACGCTTACTGCGCCGCGCCGCACGAATGGCTGTTGCGTTGCGCAGTGAATGGCAAGTCTTGTATGTTGAAACGCCGCAATTACAACGCCTGTCTGAGTCGCAGCGGCATGATGTTTTAGCGCGGTTAAGGCTGGCGCAAAGCCTCGGTGCGACCGTTGAAACGGTGGCTGGTACTGATTTGGTACAGCAGATTATTGATTGCGCCAAACGCGATAATATTTCCAGAATTATTCTGGGTCGCTCATACAAAAAGCATTGGTGGAAGCCGAATAATACTCTTGCTACTGAACTAGCAATCCGCGCAAGTGGTATTGATCTGGTATTGGTCGGGGATGATGAGGTTGCGCCTGCTCAGTCTGAAGCGACCAGTATTCCAATTTTTAAGAATCTTGATTTCTATTCTAAAGGTTATTTTTGGGCCATTGCAGGCTGCGCGATTGTCACGGTTTTGCTCACAGGTTTGATTCACCTGTTTGATCTTGCCAATGTCGTGATGCTGTATTTGCTGGTTGTGGTTTTGGTGTCTGCACGTTTTGGGCGTGGTGAAGGGGTGTTTGCGGCGGTGCTGGGCGTGGTGTGTTTTGATTTCTTTTTTGTGCAACCCAAGATGTCGTTTAGCGTGGCGGATACGCAGTATTTATTAACCTTTATCGTGATGTTTGTCGTCGCGTTGATCATCGCCAATCTCTCTGCAAATTTACGTTTTCAAGCGCGCATTTCAACCCATCGTGAGCAGCGCGCTAATCGCCAATCTGCGTTCAGTCAGTCATTGTCTGGAGCATTAACTGCCAGTCAAATTAGCCAAATCACCGTTGAACAAGTCGCGCAAGTTTTTCAATGTCAGGTGGTTTTACTTTTGCCTGATCGTGAGGATGGTTTACGTATTGCCAGTGATATGCAAGGGCAAGCGATGAGTTTGAGTCCTGAGCTTGCGCGTTCGCTGGATTTTGGCACGGCGCAATGGGTTTATGATCATGAAACCGAAGCAGGTTTGCATACCAATACCTTGCCCGCCAGCCCATTGCTCTACCGCCCACTGCGCGCGCCAATGCGGACCCGCGGCGTGTTGGGCTTGCTACCGAATGATGTCAATGCACTTTTTCAACCTGAACAACAACGGATGCTCGATACGTTTGCATCACAAATCGCCTTGGCGTTGGAGCGGGTGCATTTTGTGGAAATTGCCCAAGAAGCATTGATTCGGATTGAAGGCGAACGCATGCGTGGCACGTTATTGTCAGCGTTGTCACATGATTTGCGCACGCCAGTCACGGCACTTGCTGGCCTTGCGAATACACTGAATCGTTCCGATTTAAGTCCTGACCAACACAAAGAATTGGCACTGGCGATAGAAGATCAAGCTGATGCGATTCATGCGTTAGTCATTAACCTACTCGATATGGCAAAACTCCAGTCAGGCGGTTTAAATCTGAATCTGCAATGGGTTCCGCTAGAGGAAGTGATTGGCAGTGTGCTGCGCAGTATGGCGAGTCGATTGGCGAAGCATCATGTGACGGTTTCACTGCCACCCGATTTGCCGCTGGCGCATGTCGATGAGCTGTTGATTGCGCGAATACTATCGAATTTGCTCGAAAATGCAGTGCGTTATACGCCCATTAATAGTCACATTACGATTTCAGCACAACTTGATGAAACGGCATTGAGTGGTCAAAAAATGGAATTGGTCGTCAGCGATGATGGCGCGGGTTTGCCGATAGGCATGGAAGAAAAAATCTTTGAACGCTTTACCCGTGGGCAAGCGGAATCGGCAACGACAGGTATTGGTTTGGGTTTGACGTTGTGCCGAGAAATGATTCACGCGCATGGCGGTACGATTCATGCTGAGTCGAATGTTCCGCACGGCGCGCGCTTTGTGCTACGTTGGACACAAGAGACGCCGCCGACTTTGCCTGAAAGCGAGTTGGCTGATTTTGATTTAGAAGAGCCTGAATTTCACATCGATGGGAATGCTGAATAAATGGATGTCCCGAATATTTTACTCATTGAAGATGAGCCACAAATTCGTCGTTTTGTGCGTACTGCATTGCAGGCGGAAGGCTTTCAGGTGTTTGAAGCGGAGCTTGGTCAGCGCGGTTTGATTGATGCAGCGACGCGTGCGCCTGATTTGATGATTGTCGATTTGGGCTTGCCTGATATGGATGGTTTGCAGGTCATTCAAGATTTGCGCACATGGTCGGCGATGCCTATTATTGTGTTGTCGGCGCGTAGCGATGAGCAGGATAAAATCGAGGCGCTGGATGCAGGTGCGGATGATTATTTGACCAAGCCTTTTAGTGTCGGTGAGTTGCTCGCGCGAGTGCGTGCGCATTTACGGCGGCGTGAAACGGGTAATACTGCGTCATCGGTATTTAGTTTCGGTAATGTGGTGGTGGATTTGGCTAAGCGCACGGTCGAGCGTAATGGCGATGCGGTGCATTTGACCTCCACGGAATATCGTTTGCTGACGGTTTTGATTCGTCATGCGGGGCGGATTTTGACGCATGGGCAGTTGTTGCGTGATGTGTGGGGGCCGAATCATAGTGAGCATAGTCATTATGTGCGGATTTATATGGCAAATTTGCGCCAAAAGTTAGAAAAAGACCCGACTCAGCCAGAGCATTTATTGACTGAAATTGGGATGGGTTATCGGTTGATGGTGTGACGGTTATTACGCCAAACCATCACGAAACTCCAAATAAGCCTTCAACACCGCTTGCGGTGCTTCAACTTGCGGATAATGTCCAATATTCTGCAACTCTGTGACATTTGGCTGCGGTATGAGTTCTTTGTAGCGCGCGACCATGTGTGCGCCTGACACGGGATCAGCCATGCCGTCGATGAGTTTGATGGGAATGGTTGCCTTTTGTATTGCCCCAACCCAGCGTTCACGATGTAACTTTCGTTCAGGCATATAGCCAATCAATTTCGGTAGGATTCTACCGCCATCATTTTCCTTTAATAATTGCCAGAAGTTGTCGATCAGCGCGTCATCGGGCTGCGTTTGTTTGCCAAACGTTTTTCGCATGTTTTGGGCGAACTGCGCTCGATTATTGAGGCGGGCGATGAGTGAGCCGAGCGGTGATAGCAGTAGTTTTTGGATGAGCAATGGGTGGTGCGTTTCGGGGAATAGTCCGCCGTTAAGGAAACAGACGCTTTGCAGTTTAGGTCTTTCAGCATTTTCATTGTGGCGCGCTAATAGTTCTTGTGCGACGGTGTCGCCGTAGTCGTGGGCGAGGATGTGGTATTCCTGCACGTTGTGTTCAGCGAGTAGCTGTTCAAAGAGGTCGGCTTGGTCGAGGATGGAGTAGGTGTAGTTGGTTGGTTTGGCGGAGAAGCCAAAGCCGATCATGTCGAGGGTTAGGACGCGGTAGCGGCTCGTTAGCTCTGGCCAAAGGGCTTCCCAGTCCCATGAGGCAGTAGGGAAGCCGTGGATTAAAAGGAGTACGGGCGCGGACGGATTGCCATCGGCGTGGGTGAAGATTTGATGTCCGCAGTAGGTGGTGAAAGTGCCTATGGATTTCCAGTTTGGTAGTGTGCTTGGGGTAATGGCACTGTATTTTTTATTGTTCATCTACTCCCCCATTACTGAAGGCGATTGTCAATTTTGATCTAAACATATATTGATCTAATGATTTCATGGAATCAAATATTTGAGCAATTCGATAGTTGAAAGGTAAAACTTCTGAGAGTTTTTCGTCAATGCCCTTTTGCATGGGTACTGGAAGTAATGCGCGACCACCATCTACAGAGACTAAGATACTTCGAGAAATATAGCTTGAGCCATAATAAATTTTACACCAATATCCAGTTGCATGTGGGTCAGGGTGGCGATTTGCCCACTCTTCTTTAAAGTTTCTACATTGTATACCTTCATCTGAATATTCAATTATCAATCTTAAATTTACGTCATTTTTATATACAGCAAGTGATGAATACGAGTCTGATAATTTTTCCCATTGATCTTGTGGGTCTGCAGATAAAATACTTTCTTGAATATAGCGAAATGAAGGTGTGCCTATAAAACTAGGCAGTTTAGTGAGACTATTCTCATGACCATCTAAAACTAGCTGAATGGCGTTATACAACGCATCGGAAAGCGCTTTTTTTACATTATTAACTTTTACTTTATCTGCGAAATCATCTTCAGTTAGAGAGTATTGAATTGGCCAGCGTTTATGAAGTAAATCGAACGGAAGCTGTTTTGCTTCGCCAAAACTAGTGTTAATTATAGTAATGATCTTCGAGCCAGTTATGGCACTAAAAGCATAGCCTAATTCAATCAAAACATTTGGATTTGGTGATTTTTTTCCATTTTTAGTTTCGGCTAATAGGGTCAAGTCTGCTATAAAGACGCTAGACTCTCGTATTTTCTCAAAAATAGTATTTGCTATATCCGGAGTTCCTGGGATATTTGCAGTATCATGATCTAAACGAACGGCTTCCATCATATTGCTGTTTTTATTTATCTTTTTCAGAGTTTCAGTAAGGCAGTCTCTGATGAAGAAGCGATTTATTTTGGCAAGAGAGTCACTTTGCCAAGAATAAAAAACGATATTATCCATGCACTACATTCCTACGTGTAAAAGAAAATTATTTGTCGAATTTGTAATACGATTTTTTAAGTAATTTTGATAAATTTAGTCACCTAAACAAACCCACTCACATCCCCCAACCCCTCCCTAACCACCACAACTTCATCGCCCGATAAATCAATCACCGAAGTCTCACCCAAAGTTCCCATTCCCACATCCATAAACACATCGATTAACTTCTCCAGCTTATCTGCAATCTCATACGGATCATCCAGCGGTTCAGTGTAGTCTGGCAGAGAAAGCGTCGTCGTCAGCATTGGCTCACCCAACGCCTCAAGCAGTTGTTGTGCAACGCAATTGGTCGGTACGCGAATCCCAATCGTCTTACGCTTCGGATGCATCAGACGCTTCGGTACTTCATGTGTCGCCGTCAGAATGAAAGTATACAAACCTGGCGTGTGATTCTTGAGTAGGCGATAGGTCGCGTTATCGACTTTGGCGTAAGTGGCGATTTCGGAAAGGTCGCGGCAGAGGAGGGTGTATTGATGTTTTTCGGGTAAGCGACGAATACGTGCGATGCGTTCCATCGCTTCTTTATCGCCAAGCCGACAACCCAGCGCATAGGTTGAATCCGCAGGATAAACCACAACGCCGCCCGCACGAATCCGCGCCGCTGCTTGTTCAATCAAGCGGTCTTGTGGATTATCAGGATGGACGTATAAATGCAGCATGTTCTTGCCCCAGTATGAATCGCAAAAATGGATCGGAAGCCATTGATGAGATTTAACTTTATCTTACTGCGATTTGATTTGTTTTTGTACAGTTTTATTGAAATGGTTGGGGTTTTAAATCATTAAGTGAAACGTATTTTGATACGAAAATTACCGTAGGGGCAAACCCTTGTGGTTGCCCTGATTGGATGTAGTTCTAGAGCAGGGCGACCACAAGGGTTTGCCCCTACAAAAAACAATAGATTTTTTATGTTATCAGTTAAAAAAGGTCCGTCGCCTCAATCAGCGCATCAGTCGTGCCTATTTCAGACAATGAATGTCCTGCATTTGGAATGATTTTGAGTTCAGCTTCTGGCCAAGCGCGATGTAAGTCCCATGCGTTTTCGGTAGGACAAACCACGTCATAGCGACCTTGGACGATCACGGCTGGAATGTGGCGAATTTTGTGGACGTTGTTGAGTAAGAAGTTTTCTTCTGGAAAAAAGCCTTTATTGACAAAGTAATGACACTCAATCCGCGCAAAGGCTTCGGCGAAGTTGTCTTCACCATAGTGCTCAATTGTTTTGTTATCAGGAATCAACTTAGAAGTTGAGCCTTCCCAGATTGCCCATGCTTTCGCAGCAGAGCGGCGCATTTGCGCATCAGGCGACGTTAAACGCTGATGGTAAGCCTGAACCAAATCGCCACGTTCATTCAGCGGAATTGGTTTTAAATATTCTTCCCATGCGTCAGGGTAGATTTTTGAGCAGCCTTCTTGGTAGAACCAATTAATTTCTTTTTTACGTAATAAGAAAATCCCACGTAAAAAGAAAGCAGTACACGAATCAGGGTGGGTTATGCCATAGGTCAGTGCCAACGTTGAACCCCATGAGCCGCCAAATACCGCCCATTTCTCAATGCTTAAATGCTGGCGTAGAGTTTCAATATCAGCAACCAAATCCCAAGTTGTATTTTCGCGCAACTCTGCAAAAGGTGTGCTTTGTCCGCAGCCACGTTGATCAAGCAAGATAATGCGCCACTTTTCTGGGTTAAAATACTGACGGTACGAAGGTTGTATGCCGCCACCAGGCCCACCATGTAGAAAGATGACTGGACGACCATTCGGATTGCCGCACTCTTCAAAATAGATAGTGTGGATCTCTGAAACCTTTATTTTATCAGTGTGGTACGGCGTGATTTCTGGGTAAAGTGCGCGCATCGTTGTCTCTTTAGAAAACCGAGTGATATTGGAAATTATTTGTCTTTTCTTAAGGTTTTAATACAACGATTCCGTAAATCATTGCAAGCATTGTCTGCGTGACAATGTATTTGCAAATATATCTGGAATTTGTGTGGTTCTGCTTTGACATCGAGTCTGTAACTTTGTACAATTCGCGCCCTATTTTGTTGTTTCGTGCGTGAGGTTTGTCATGACAGAGAATGTCTTGCCAACCAGTATTCGTACTGATGGCGCAGCTAATACAGTGAGCACGTCGTCTAGCGCGATGTCACCATATGTGTTCCCAACGCAAATAGAACCGTTTAAATGGGCGGAATTAGGATTTGTTTGGCAGGGTCGGGTTGAATTAGCACGGTTTGCACGCGTTGCAGCTGAAGTAATTCCACCACATGATCAGCAGGCAATTGCCCTTGATTGTAAGCTGTATGTTGATGATCGTCGGATTGCGCGGCTTGATGCCACCATGAAGGCTATATTGCCATTGACCTGTCAGCGTTGTTTGCATCAGATTGATTTTGATTTAGATGCGCATGTTCATCTAGCCATGTTTACTGATGAGAAATATTTAGATCGTTTGGGTCGTGAGAAAGACGAGGTTGATTACGTCATTCTCAGTGAAGCGCAGCTTGCTCATGGTGCGGAAGCGATCGATGTACTGAATTTGCTAGAAGACGAAATTTTGCTGTTGTTGCCACTATCGCCGAAACACGATGATTGTGAGCTTGCGGTGACAAGCGTCGGTGATGAGATTCAGGTGGTTGAAGAAAAGCGTAATCCGTTTGATGTACTCGCGGGTTTGAAGCTGAAATAAGATTAAGTGTGGTTTAGATATTTGCGGTTCTGGTTTTAAAGCTCAGCTTTTAATTAAAGTTCCGTTTTTAATGTACTGATTTATTGCAAAGGAGGCTCTCATGGCCGTTCAACAAAACCGAGTAAGCCGTGCACGTCGCGATCAACGTCGTTCACATGATGCTTTGACTACTGCTGCATTGAGCGTAGACAAAACCACTGGTGAAACACACATCCGTCACCACGTGACCAAAGATGGTTTCTACCGTGGTCGTCAATTGTTCGCTGTTGCTGCAATCGACGAATAATTTGTCAGTTCTTGCAACTTTGTTTGAATAACAATTGTGCTGAGAAGCACAATTGATTGGATTAAAATGAAGTGTTTGATCGCTGTCAGTTATAAAGTTTGTTTGAGCTGAGTCTTTAATTTTAGAATTCAATTTTTAAAATTAAAGATCTAAGCGCCCAGAAGCTGCTTGTTTATCTTCTTTATATTGTCTTTTACGAGATTTTATAAAAGGAGTAAATAAGCGGCTTTTGTTGTTTGTATCCGGAAAATATTCGTATCAATAATAATTATTCGCGGTTCGTATAGGGTTTGTGCGCATTTCATGCAATTCGAGTTTGTTGCGCAATCGTGCCATTGATAAGATGATTAAACGAATTGATAATGCACCGCGACCAATGTGGTCTTGTATAGGTTTTTGACAATTATGAATACATTCAACACAGCGGCGGCGACTTCGCGTCAAACAAGAACAGCTTTGGTTTTTCCTGGACAAGGATCACAAAAAGCGGGCATGTTGGCAGAACTGGCCGAAAACTATCCCCAAATTATTCAAACTTTTGCAGAAGCGTCCGAAGGTGTTGGTTTTGATCTTTGGGAGATCGCACAAAGTGGCGAGACCTTAGATCAAACCGAATTTACGCAACCTGTATTACTAACGGCAAGTATTGCGCTTTGGCGTTTATGGCTAGATTTAGGCGGTGTGGTTCCTGTTGCTTTGGCTGGACATTCACTCGGTGAGTATTCTGCGTTGGTCGCAAGTGGTGCGTTGTCATTAATTGATGGTGTGCAATTGGTTCATTTACGTGGCAAGTTAATGCAACAAGCCGTTCCGCAAGGTGCAGGCGCGATGGTTGCGGTGCTAGGCTTAAGCGATACGCAAGTCGAAGAATTATGCTTGAAAGTCAGTACCGAGACTGGCGATATCGTTGATCCTGCGAATTACAACGCACCAGGTCAAGTCGTGATTGCTGGTCAAGCAAGTGCAGTTCAGGCGGTTGCCGCGTTAGCAAAAGAAAACGGCGGTAAAGCCATTTCGATTCCTGTGAGCGTGCCTTCACATTGCCGATTAATGCTTCCAGCAGCTGAAGTGCTTGCTGAGGTTTTGTCACAAACGGCAATTCAAATGCCAAGCATCCCTGTGATACAAAACACCCGCGCGATTATCGAAGCTGATTTAGAGCATGTGAAAGCCTCTCTGACCCAACAACTTTATAGTCCTGTGCGTTGGACTCAGTCAGAACAAATGTTGCTATCGTTGGGTGTTCAACAACTGGTTGAATGCGGTCCAAACAATGTTTTGACCAACCTTGCTAAACGCATGGCTCCACCGATTGTGTCGTACCCGATTGATACGCGTAGTCGTTTAGATGATGCGTTGACTCATATTTCTGTTGCTGAAGGGAAACTTGCATGACCGAACAAACTATTCAACCACGCCAAATTGCCCAAATTGCATTGGTGACTGGCGCAAGCCGTGGAATTGGCGAGGCAATTGCAACACAATTGGCGGCACAAGGCTGTTTTGTGATTGGCACTGCGACCTCTGAAAATGGCGCAAAGCAAATTGCTGAACGTTTAGGCGATCAGGGCACAGGTCGCGTGCTCGATGTCCGTGATAATGCAGCGATTGATGCTCTGATTAAGTCAATTGAAGCGGACTTTGGTTCAATTGCGATTCTGGTGAATAATGCGGGCATTACCAAAGATGGTTTGTTGATGCGCATGCCTGAACTCGATTTCCAAGATATTTTGCAAGTGCATTTGGGTGCAGTGTTTCATTTGTCTAAAGCGGTTTTGCGCGGAATGAGTAAAGCACGTTTTGGTCGTATCATTAATATCTCCTCTGTCGTTGCCCAAATGGGTAATGCGGGTCAAACCAATTATTCAGCAGCAAAAGCGGGTATTGAAGGTTTTAGTCGTGCATTAGCGCGTGAAATGGGTGGACGAAACATCACGGTGAACTGCGTTGCGCCGGGTTTTATTGCAACCGATATGACTGAAGTGCTCAATGAAAAAATGCGTACAGCAATGTTGTCACAGATTCCATTAGGTCGTTTGGGTCAAGCTTCTGAGATTGCTGCGGCAGTTGGTTTTCTTGCAAGTGTACCAGCGGGCTACATCACAGGGACGGTTTTGCCAGTGAATGGTGGCATGTATATGGGGTAAATGAGCTTGCATAATTGCAGGTTTATGATCCAAAACTGAATGTTTTAGACGGGTGGAATCGTTATTTTGTGTTATTTCAGTCGTCTGTTTATTGAAAGTGTTGAAAGACTATTTGTTTTATCTTGTTGAAATAATTGTAAGTTAAGATTAAATAGTTTGTAAGTATGGCTTAAATATTTGTTCATATGGCTTAAATTGACTAGACTGAACAAATTCGCCAATTGTATTTTTTATTGTTTACTTTACACTAGCGCCTATCTTTATTTATTTGATTAAGATGCCATAACCTGAAGGAGATTTTCGGTGAGCGATATCGAACAACGTGTCAAGGCAGCTGTAGCAGAACAACTCGGAATCCGTATTGAAGAAATCAAAAACGAAGCATCTTTCATGGATGACTTAGGTGCTGATTCTTTGGATTTGGTTGAGTTGGTCATGTCTTTTGAAAATGATTTCAATATCACCATTCCTGATGAAGATTCGAGCGTCATCACGACTGTACAATCAGCAGTGGATTATGTAACTGCGAAATTGGGTTAATTTTAAATTAGCTTCATTTTTTAAGATGCTGAATAAGAGTAATCGTTTTCATTAAATGATTATTTTTCTTGGCATCTATCAAAAAAACCGCATTAGATTGCGGTTTTTTTGTGTCTGTAAATTAACATGACTCCTAATCGGTTTTGACGATTCCTGTTACCTATAAACACATCCCTTACATTTCTCCTGCATTATTTTTTTTGCCTGATGCGTAGTCTTGTTGAGTCGGCATAGATCTGACCAAAACCACAAACGAATGGAGAGATAACATGGGTGTTTTTAATTTTATAAAAGGCGTTGGGGATAAGATTTTTGGGCATCATGACGATCCAGCACCCGCTGCGACGCCAATTGCACAGCGCTCAGCACAAGACATTGCTAATCTGCTGTTAAAGCGGGCAATGAGTTTAGGCCTTCCAATTGAAGGTCTTTCAGTCACTTATAATACCGATACGGACACGGCAACTGTGTCTGGCTCAGCGAAGAGTCAAGCGGATCGTGAGAAGGTAATTTTGGCGATTGGGAATAATTCTGATGTAGCTAAAGTCGTTATCGACAACATCACGATTGAGACCCCAGAACCAGAAAGCCGTATGTATACAGTGAAATCAGGCGATACCTTATCGCACATTTCTAAAGAAATGTACGGCAATGCCAATCTCTACAATAAGATTTTTGAAGCCAATCAGCCTTTGCTGAAGAGTCCAGATAAAATCTATCCAGGGCAGGTTTTACGTGTTCCTGCCTGATTTTCAGTTCTAAATATTTTAATTCTCCGTAAGAGAGCGCTTGATGCGCTCTTTTTTAACATTAGATGAAGTTTAGTTTTTTACGGTTTTATCGTACTTTGTGATGAGTCGTAACTGACGCAACCTTCAATTCCACATACATTGAGAGGTTCATGAGTTTCAGTCAATTTTGAGCTGATTAATCGTGCATGCCATGCGTCTAAGTCTCCTAAATAAGGCGCTGGATTAATCACTTCAAAAACACCATTCTGCTCAAGCACAAATGTTGGAAATCCTTGACCGCCAACACGTTGCAGTAGCTCTCGACTCTCTTCGATATGCGCTAGGGTATTCGCACCCGATTGATTCTGGTATTCGTATTCAAAAATATCGCGTTTTATCCCAATTTTTACTGCAAGTTTTGACAGTACCGCAAGCTCTGCAATACGTTGTCCTTCCACATAGTGCGCGTTCTGGATCAACGCTAGTAGATCTACGCCTCTATTTGCAAGCTTCTCTGCCGTGAGTATTGCGGTAATGGGTGGTTCCGAGTCGAATACGGCATCGTTATCGCGTAAGAGACCTGCAAAATAAGCAGTACCAAAATGTTGCCCCGTGAGTTGGGCAATCTTTTGGTCATGGGGTATCACAAAATTACGCAACGCCGCCGTGACGGCTTTACGATTTTGGTGCGCAAACATGCCACCGCCATGTGCAATTACGGGTAATTGCATCCGTGCAGCGGCAACCAGAGGCGCAGCACCATAACACCAGCCGCAGAATGGGTCGTAAATATAATGCAAAGTTGTCATGGTGTGTTCCTGTGCCAGAGAGTGATAGATGTAAGTCGTTTTATTAATAACCGACTGTGAATCGCTGACGTGAGTGAGTTGGTTTTTCCAGTTCATCTAAATAGGCGATGGCGTAGTCAGCAAACGTAATCCAGCTTTTACCTGTTTCATCAACCAGTAGATTGTCTTGTCCAATACGGAACTTCCCTGTGCGATCGCCTTCGATAAACAATGCCGATGGGGATAGAAACGTCCAGTCGAGTTCTGTTTCTAAACGGAGTGTGTCGAGGTATATGTCACCTGCGCTGGCTTCAGCTTTGTATTCAGCTGGAAAGTTTGGCGTATCAATAACTTTCAGATTTGGCGCTGCAAATAAACTGCCTGCGCCGCCAACAATCAGTAAACGTTTAACACCAGCTTTTTTGAAGCTATGTCTGCGTTAACAGTTGAAAAATAAAATAAGGTTTATACTGGTTATAAAATAGACGGGAGGCTAAATATCATGAAGCACTCGGACTTTAATAACTGGCTAATCAGCCTTAAGACACTGAGTCGAGGGCAGCT
>JANYEL010000068.1 GCA_025363155.1 Moraxellaceae bacterium | reverse complement strand
GAAGTTTAATGGGGTCGCAAAACATACGTTCTATTTACACCTGAAAGAAACCGAGTATCGTTTCAATCATCGGCGTGATAACGTGTATCTTGGGCTACTTAAACTTCTAAGAAATAATCCGCTTTAACTTCCTAAGACCCTATTTATAATACGTATTAAATTTTGGAGCGATAGATAAATGGTGATTCCTGTACCACAATGGGATTCTATGGGGGTGATACCTCCAATAGACTTGGCAGATCCTACTAGTGCTGATCGCTCTCCTTATAATGTTTCATTAATAGACTTAATCAAACGATATTCAACCTCTCCAAAACGTATAGAAATTTTACAGGGTTTTTTAAATTATCGAGCCGCATTACATAGAATGGGTTTAGTTGCAGGGTTTCAATGGCTTGATGGTAGTTTTATTGAAAATGTTGAGTTAATAGAGGGGAGAGACCCTAAAGATATTGATGTGGTTACATTTGTTGATAATAGCTCTGCATTTATTCACCCAACAGGGAGTGATATAAATGCATTAGATCATGATATGGCAAAATTGAATTATCTTGTTGATTCTTTTTTTGTTGAAATTGACAAAATTGATGCTAAAACGTTAATTGAACTATCAACTTATTGGTATAGCATGTGGTCGCATAGAAGAGATTTTAGGTGGAAGGGATTTTTACAAATCGATTTAAATTCTGCGGACGACACACAAGCAAATACTTTGCTAAGTAGTTTTGGTGGTATAGGATTAACATCATGACAGCTCAAGATCAAACACATTTGTTAGCTGAGCAGAAATTCTTAAATGAACAACTCAGCAAAATTGGCCCAAATGCTTTTCTTACAAGAGCTAGTCTTGAGTCACGAATTAAAAAAGTTAATGAAGTTTTAGCAAGATCTCCAAGACAAAGTATAGAAACTGCTAAATTAACATTCAGAGGAAGTCCTGTATTCGGAAGTCATGGGATAACCGCTGATTTTGCGTCAAAAGCGACTTCATTTTTTTCTGATGCCGTTGCAACTGTTACAGCAAGTATTAACGAAAGTTTAAGTTATATGGGGCCCATTCCTGATCGCCTAACTAATCAATTATTGATTACTAATACAGCTATTGGATCATTTGGTTTTGAGTTTGAGTTACCAAAGCCACAAGGTGGGTTGTTTCCACAACGGAGTAAAGTTGAAGATGCCGTCTTTAAAGTACAGGAGCTTTTTAGACTTGCGGCAATTGGTGGTGATGATGAGATCAACGAAATCGTCCAAGATATCCATCCTAGGGCGGTAAGAAAGGTTGCAGAGTTTTTAGATTATTTATCACAGCAAAATGCTTGGTGTGGCTTGGAGTTCAAGGATAGATCATTTAAGTTTCATGATATTGATCAACTTAAGCATTCTGCAGAGCGTATACGCGAAGATAATATTTTACAATCTAGCCAAATTTTTACTGGAGAGTTTCAGGGGGTACTACCAACTGGACGAGTATTCGAATTTAAATTAAGCGGAGACGAAGGGATAATAAAAGGAAAAGTAGATATTTCAATATTGAATCCTGATGTTATAAATACTACTTGGCTACATCGACCAGTTAAGGTCAATTTAAATGTCTTTCAGGTTGGTCAAAGTAAACCTAGATATACATTATTATCTCTTGATAAAATTGAAGTATTTAATTCGTAAATTTGAAATAATTTGCTAGTAGAGATTTTTTTGTTCTCATGGAAAAAAGCCTTAGATTTTATGATCTAAGGCTTTTTTGTTGTCTAATTCTTTCTTTCGAATAGATTTATTCTTAAGATTTGATTGTATGTAAGAGTCTGGAGTGGTAAACATGCTTCTATGACTTCAACGATATTAAATCCAATAACAACAGCATGAAGGGATGAGGAAATCACATGCAGATTTTACTTTTTGTGCTCAGTATTCTGGTGGGTGTTTTTGCTGGGATGAAATTCTTTCAACATCGAATGTTAAAAGGACATCGCAAAGTCACGAGCGGATTTTGGGCGTTTGCGGCTGGATTTATTGTGATGTGTAGTGTTACGAGTGTCTTGAATTTAGTGTTGTGGGGGCACGGCATAGATCCAGCAACTACATTGCCACCATTCGATCCCAATCATGCACTGCCTGCGTCATTGATCGGTGATGCGTCGACGGATGAAGACCCTGTCGATGAAGTAACTTCGCAAGTTCACATAGATCAGAAAGATAAGAAGTAAGATAAATATGAAATCAAAACTTCAATATACAAGCATGTTCGCAGTTCTATTATTTTCAGCATTGAATGGGGCAGCATTTGCCGATAGCGATTTACAAGCCAATCCCTATCGACCGAGTGTAGGCAGTCCTGCCAGTTTACCTGTGCCTGAACACTTGGAAGTGGAGTTTGGTGTTGCCAATGCAAACACCAGTGGTTCAAATACCAAGACTTCACCGTTGTTATTGAAATATGCATTCAACAGCAGCATTGGGCTGACACTTGGCTTAAATCCATTCACACAAATTAAAACCCCTATGGACAGCACCAAAGGACATGGCGATGGTAGTCTGACTTTGAAATTGGCGCAGCCTGTGAGTGATGGTTTTATGATGGGCGAGGAATTGAGTACGACTCTGCCCATCGCGAATCATCAGTTAGGTACGAGTAAAGCCAATCAAACCATTAACTTGATTGCGAGTAATGATTTCTCAGGGTTTCATAGTGATGTGAATGTCAATTTGACCCGATTTGGCGATGATCAAGGTAGTGGTGTTTCCCAGCAATCTTTTGGTTGGTCCGCAGGCATTTCGCATCCTTTGGTTAATAAGATTAGTGGTGGAGTTGAGTTGTCAGGGACTGAGCAGCATGGGGCTGATTCGACCCTGCAAGTGCTTGAGTCACTCGGTTTTAATTACTCCAATCAAACGGTCTTTGATATTTACACAGCCCAACAAAAGATAGGCAGTCATGATCGTAATTACAGTTTTGGCTTTGGTGTGACGCATTTGTTTGCTGAGTAAAACGTATTTTTGCTGTTGTTGAGTCGGATAAATCCTTACTCGACGACGGCAACATCTCTTTTTTCACAAACAGCTTCATCTCTCGGCAGTTGCCAGAAAATCCATGCGGCGGCTGAGGTCATCAATCCCACACAGATAAATGTGGAGTGGAATGCCTGTAATGCATTTGCCGTGCTGCCAATAAATTCACTAAAACCTGCCAATACAGCCGCTGCGCTCGCTACACCTAAACTCATGGAAAGCATCATGACCATCGAGAGTAAACCATTGCCACTACTGGCCAGTTTGCCGTCGAGGTCTTTGAGTGAGAGCGTATTCATACAGGTGAATTGCATCGAGTTAAAGAATCCAAATAACCCCATATGAATGATCCGTAGCCAAGTCGGTTCGCTTGCGGTCATGAGCGCAAAACTGGCAATGCTTAATCCGACACAAACGGTATTCACCACCAACACTTGTCGATAACCAAAACGGCGCACCAGTGGGGTAATAAATTGCTTAGAGAGCATCGCGGCTAATGCCACAGGAATCATCATCATGCCTGCTTCAGCGGGCGTATGCTCCAAGCTAACTTGCAATAACAATGGTAATAAGAACGGCATACTGCCGCTGCCAATGCGGGCAAAAAGATTACCTAAAACACCGATGCGATAGCTGGGTACTGCGAATAGTTTGAGGCTGAATAAAGCATTATCGCCAGTGCGTACCGCGTGTAACCAATACGATGTGATTGAGGCGAAGGCAAAGAACAGCAGGATCATAATCGCGGCATGTGGTAGCCCCATTTCGGATAAACCATCTAAAGCAATCGATAAACCGACCATACCGCTGGTGAGTAGCAAATAGCCTGTGGTATCAAAAGGCGTGAGTTCGCCGCGTAAATCGGGCATAAAGCGTAAAGTTGCTATCGCGCCAATGATGCCAATCGGCACATTAATCAAAAAGATCCAATGCCATGAAATCGCTTCAACCAGCCAGCCGCCCAACGTCGGGCCAATCAGTGGGCCAACGAGTCCAGGAACGGTAATAAAACTCATCGCGGGTAGAAATAATTTGCGCGGTAATGCGCGCAGAATTGCGAGCCGTCCAACGGGTAACAGCATCGCGCCGCCAATGCCTTGCACGATACGCGCCATCACTAAGGTATTTAAACTGGGCGACATGGCGCAAAGCACTGAACCCAGCGTGAAAAACACAATCGCACCAAAGAATACTTTTCGCGTGCCAAAACGATCAGCTAACCAGCCGCTCATAGGAATGATGACTGCCATTGTCAGCATGTAAGCGATGACCACCGATTGCATGCGGAGCGGACTTTCGCCCAGACTGCGTGCCATTGCGGGTAGGGCAGTATTGACGATGGTGGAGGCCAGCGCCTGCATAAAGAAGCCCATCGCTACCAGCCAAAGCAAGGGTTTGTAATGTTGTGGCTTATTTACATGATCTTCTAGGTGATCGTTTGAAGAGCTAGCCATCTTATTTTTTGATCCCTTTATTTTAAGAAAAGGCACTGAGGGCATTTCGATTATGCCATTAATCTTGAGGAGGGTTGTTAGTGCAGTTTTGTGAATTAGCTGGAGATCTTGTGCAGGCATGATTAAAAAGAAGTTGTGTTAAAACATGATTGCACTCTATAAAAATAGTGGCATACTCAAGTGACTGATCTGACTTTTAATGAGTATGGTTTCAGTAGAGTGATTCAGAGAGGTCGTCATGGTTGAACATGGAAACGAGCCCCAAATAAAAGAGACACCCCAGCTCAGTCCAGAGCAGCAGGCATTACAGAAGCTTGCCATCGAATTACATCGTCCACCGCAAAGTCTGACGGCGTTTTCGCACCTCACTTCAGATCAATTAGCTTGGCTGTCCGCACGTGTTGAATTAATTTGTATGCGCGAAGATACACGGCTACGGGAAGAGCTCCATCATGCGATTCCGCGCTTCTTGCGTCGATTGTTGCTCGGGCGATTAAGGGGTTCTTCATGAGTCGATTGGCGAGTCAAGCGGAGTTGATCAAGCTGGCGGATGCGTTGGCGGTTCCGATTGAGCAGATTAAATTCCTTGCAGATATGCCACCAGAAGCTCTGCGACATTTTCGTACGGCGATGATTGATCGCGTCTTCGATCAACAACAAGTGTTGTTTCGCTGGTTCGCCGCGTGGGTGCGCTGGGTGCCGATGTGGATTTCGGTATTGATGGTACGATTTTGGCTGGGTTTGCATATCGCCACACGCATTGCTGGGGCGCTGCCTGCGTGGCGTGCGGCGTCGATTGCACGGCATTTACCCGTGGAATTTATGGCGGATATTGCCAAAGGTCTCGATCCGCGCATGACCCGTGAGCTGGTTAAATTATTATCAGAGAAACAAGTGGAATCAATCGCTCGAGTCTTGCTTGATCGCCGAGACTTTATGACGATTGGGCGATTTGTGGGGTTGTTGCCCGATCAGGTGGTGCGTGATGTTGCCGCGTCTATTCCTGATGAAGGGGATTTGCTGGAAATCATTTTTCACATTGATTCGAGAGAACGGATTGATCATTTAATTCATGTACTGCCGTTTGATCGGATTCAGCGGACAATGATGATTGTTAGTGATCCGAATCGACGTGTACTCTGGCCAAAATTATTATCATTGGTGGTGAATGTCAGTGACACGATGAAACGCGAGTTGGGAGATCTTGCTGCGAGTCAAGGGGAAGAAGTCATCGAAGGGTTGATTCGTGCCGCAGAAGAGGATGGACTCTGGGAGGATATATTACCTGTAGTCGCCTGTTTATCCCGTGAGGTTCAGCGCCTTGTCGTTAATCATCCTGCTTTGCTTGAACCTGTGGTGATGCAGCATGTTTTAGATGCGGCAAATCGCGGAGATTTGTGGAAGGATATGCTGACGCTTGCGGCAAGTATGGAAGATGCAGGGCGTGCAGTCGTGGCTCAGGCAATTGTGATTTTCCCTGATGATGTGCTTGAGCATATTGCCTATGCAGCTCTGATTCGTGCTCAGTGGGGCGTGGCGTTGGACATTGTGCGGCGTTTACCCGTTGAGTGGCATCAACGCTGTTTACGGATTCTTGAAAAATACACGGATCTTTTAGATAAGGAAACTGCGACTCAGATTAAAGCGGATCTTGAGTTTTACGGCATTATTGCGACGACGACACGATTGGCTTAAATGGCTCTGTATTCAGTATTTTCGTGAATGGTTAATAAGAACGATAGTGCATTTACCTTTCACGAAAATATTAACGCGGTAAAGTATCGCGAATCGGCGTCAGTTGTTCGAGTCCATATTGATAGCCCCGCTCAATCAACTCATCCAAGCGTTCCCAATCAAACATGCCAATATCTTGAATGGGCATCCGTAAATAGACATCCGCATTCGAGATAGATGACAGTTGGATCGTATTGTCACTGGCAAGCGTTGCGGTGCGCATGAGAATTTCAGACAGGCTGGGTGCGCGTTTCTCACTTTTCCAATTGAGTAATGCCATTTGGTCGGGTTCTTCTTCCCCCGCACCAGGTGCGCCAATATCGCCGTTCATACTGACATTACTCGCAATAATAATCCCGCGTTCCATACTGTGCATCACATCAGTCGGTAAGTTATTCACCACGCCGCCATCACAGAGAAGATCGCCATGCCATGCGACGGGCGGGGCAACGCCAGGCACACTCATGCTGGTACCCACCCATGTTCCTAATGTGCCACGATCATGAATCATGGGATTACCCGTGGTGAGGTTGGTGGAAATGCAATAAAACGTGCGCCTTAACTCTTCAATCCGCTGTTGTCCAAAAACAGACATGAGTCGTTTATGAAAACGTGTTCCGCGAATCAGTGAAAATCGGGGAACGGTATAATCATTGAGATAATTTCGCGCGACGAAGGTTTCGTGGGCAATATGACTCATTTCCACACTATCAAAACCACAGGCGACAAGCGCGGCAACAAATGCACCCATCGATGTGCCGCCCACAATATCAATCGGAATCTGCAATTGTTCTAATGCCCGAATCAAACCAATGTGCGCAAAACCCCGAGCACCGCCCCCGCCCAATACTAAGCCAACACCTCGCCCTGAAATTTGACGGGCGAGCGCACTGATATCGCTATCTGCCCAAGGATGGACAAAGTAATGTGCCCGAGCGCGGGTCTCCTCGCGCCATGCCAATGTGTGCGGCGAAGGATCTCCTTCTGAACGGAGCAACACAAGTTCAATGGGAACGATCAGACCATTGGTATGGAGTGCATCGAGGACGGGTACGTTTTCAGGTAAACGCGTGGCTTCGGCTAAAACTAGAATACGATCGGCTTGATGCAAGCAGCGCAATGACCACGGATCATGATCATTATCTGCCGCATAAAGGACATAGTTATGATGTTCTTCGAGTGAGGCGAGCCAAGCGCGTAGATGCAGGTCGGCGGGACTTTTATCTAACGGTGTTTGGGCAAAGTGTTCGCCAAAAATAGAATCCACATGCGCCGCAGTAATCAGCCGTGTTTCAGGCCAACCTTTTAGATGCCCGACTAAAGCTTCAGCTAATTGAATTGCGGAAACGCCTGACGAGGCGGGAATGACGGCTAGCGTGCCGCCGTGGTCTATTTTCTTGTTTTGGGTATTTTTGTTGTAGGCGTTGCGTCCGCGATTGATGACTAAGCGGGTGAGGTCGAGCAAGGATGCTGCATTGGATTGGACAAAGTCTAAAAACTCTTGTGCAGTGAATTTTAACAATAATGTGTCGCGCACGGCATGGACATTGGTATTGCGGGGTTCACCAATAATGACGGCCATCTCGCCAATGGGTTGGTAGCGTCCGACATAACCAATGGTCGCTTCGTTAATACTGACGCGCAGACGGCCATGCCACACGATGTATACATACAGTGACGGATCGCCTTTATTGTAGAGCGTATCGCCAGTACTTAATTGCAGCGGTTTTGCGCAGACAGCAAGTTGCTGAATTGCTTCAGTGGACAACTTTGAAAATATCGAAACCTTCGCCAGCGCCGCCGCAATTTGAGCGGGATTATTGTTTTCTGTGACACTCGCTGTCATAACGATTTGCTCCGAGCATGCTGCTAGAACTATCTTTTTTAATTAAAAACTCCTCCTCGTAGAGTGGGCGGGGCTAGATAAAAAGTCAATATAAGCTGATGGGAGTTTTGTCTATGCACAATGCAATTTGACTGATCAAACGCTCATTGAACACATCAGAATTTTAGAAGTAATTATTAATAGTGCAAAGTATGAGGCTGCCACCAAGAAGCAAACATGGCTCACTTTTGGTGGTTTATCTGAAGCTATGTCTGCGTTAACAGTTGAAAAATAAAATAAGGTTTATACTGGTTATAAAATAGACGGGAGGCTAAATATCATGAAGCACTCGGACTTTAATAACTGGCTAATCAGCCTTAAGACACTGAGTCGAGGGCAGCT
>JANYEL010000065.1 GCA_025363155.1 Moraxellaceae bacterium | reverse complement strand
AGCTGCCCTCGACTCAGTGTCTTAAGGCTGATTAGCCAGTTATTAAAGTCCGAGTGCTTCATGATATTTAGCCTCCCGTCTATTTTATAACCAGTATAAACCTTATTTTATTTTTCAACTGTTAACGCAGACATAGCTTTACCTTAACAGGCATCGAAGGGAAGATGTTTACACCGATGGCATTGACCGTCATTGTGGCTTTATTCGCGGCAATCTTGATATCGGTGACCTTTATTCCTGCGGCGATTGCCATGGTGACGACAGGTCATATCAATATCCACGATGGTCGATTAATCCGCTTTTTAAAACGCTGCTATATCCCTGTTTTTCACTGGTCAATGGGACATAAAAAAGTCGTTCTGTTGATGGCGACAGGATTGTTTGCATTCAGCATGCTGCTTTCAACGCGACTTGGCACAGAGTTTATTCCTGCATTGGATGAAGGCGATGTAGCACTGCATGCCCTGCGTATTTCAGGAACATCGCTCTCCCAATCGGTGGAAATGCAATATGCCCTTGAGAATCAAATCAAAAAACTGCCTGAAGTAAAAACCATGTTTGCCAAAGTCGGGACGGCTGAAATTGCCAATGATCCGATGCCGCCAAACGTGGCGGATAACTTCGTCATGCTTAAACCTAGAGCGGAATGGCCTGATCCAAGTAAGAGTAAAGCAGCGGTTGTGGCAGATATTGAGGCGGCAGCAGGACGTGTGATTGGTAATAACTACGAATTCACTCAACCAATTCAAATGCGATTTAACGAGTTGATTTCAGGAGTCCGCAGCGATGTCGCCGTCAAAGTCTTTGGCGACGATATGGAACAGTTACTTGCCACGGGTAATCAGATCGCCGCAGTGCTGGAAAAAGTCTCAGGCAGTGCTGATGTGAAAGTCGAACAAGTGACGGGACAACCGATGCTGACCTTGGCTTTACGTCGCGATACGATTTCCAATTACGGACTCTCCATGCTGGATGTGCAAAATCTAATTGCAGGTTTAGTCGCTGGCGAGAAAGCAGGGGAGTTGTTTGAGGGTGATCGGCGTTTTGATATCGTGGTTCGGTTAAAAGATGATGTTCGACAAGACATCGAAGCCTTAAAGAAAATCCCCGTTCCGCTACCGAATAACGCAGGTTCTACGGTATTGCTCGGCGAGTTAGTCGATTTTCAAATGGCGACGAGTCCTGCACAAATTTCACGAGAAAATGGTAAACGCCGCGTGGTCGTGACCGCCAATGTTAGAGGTCGAGATATCGGTTCTTATATCAGTGCCGCGCAACTGCAAGTCAATGAACAAATTAAAGTTCCAGAGGGCTATTGGATTGGTTGGGGCGGAACGTTTGAACAGTTGCAATCCGCGCGCGACCGATTGTTGATTGTGGTTCCTGTGACCTTAGCGGTCATTCTCATGTTGCTCTATGCCGCGCTGGGTTCGCTGCGAAATGGCTTATTGGTGTTTACAGCCGTTCCATTGGCATTAACGGGCGGAATCGTTGCGCTGGCGTTGCGTGGAATTCCGTTATCCATATCCGCTGTGGTGGGATTTATCGCGTTATCAGGCGTTGCGGTGTTGAATGGTTTGGTGCTGATTTCAGCCATTCAGCAACTGCGTCAGCAAGGCGTTGCGCTCGATCAAGCGATTTATGAAGGCACCGTGAGTCGCTTACGACCTGTGCTGATTACGGCATCGGTTGCGGCATTAGGCTTTATTCCGATGGCGTTTAATGTCGGTATTGGTGCAGAAGTACAGCGTCCGTTAGCGACCGTTGTGATTGGTGGCGTCCTTTCCTCGACTTTACTGACGTTGATTGTATTACCGCTGCTTTATTATTTACTACATCGAAAGCCGTTAGAGGTGAAACATCCGTAAAAGTTACCCCCAATGCCTGCGGGTAAGGTTGTGGATAACCTAGCGTGAAACGCGTGGAACTGTTAGGAATACTCGCGTAAGCTGAAATGACTGTTTTTTAACATCATGATTTCATACCAATGAAATTTTTGTTGATCAGTCTTTTTCAGCTGCAATAGTAAGTGGTTAGTGTCTGTTCGATAGAGCGGGAAAGTAGCTTCGAACGTACTTTTAACGTTATCGTGTCGAACACTGCCTTGAGTTAATTCTTGAGCAGTTTTGACAGTCTAAACGCATGCGGTGTTTCTCCTTTCCAGCGTTTATACGCATTGATAAAGCTCGTGGGCTCGGCATAGCCAAGCCATTCAGAGATTTGATCAATCGACTGATGTGGAAGCGTCAGATATTGTTCAGCCAGTGCTTGACGCACCTCATCACGTAATTGGATAAAGGTGGTTCCTTGTTCGGCTAAGCGTCGTCGTAGTGTGCGCGGAGTCATATGCAGTGCCGCTGCGACCGAGGTCATGACGGGGATCTGCCCAACAGTGCTCATCAATTGATCGCGAACTTTAGCGGATAAATCGCTCAGCGTTTTACGCGAATCTAATAATTGACGACATTGCATCTCAGCCATATGTAGTGCAAGTTCATTAGATAGTAGCAATGGGCGTTCCATGCTGAGTCGATCCATCACGGCAAAACTAGCGGGCCTATTGAAGTTTGGTTGAAGCCCAAAAAACGCTTCATAGGCAGTAAGGTTAATGGGCGGTGGAAAGGATATATTGAGGGATAATAAAATGGGCTCACTTGAAAAATCGCGTTGTACGCTAATCAACGCTGCCGCATCGCGCTCGACAATAAATTGGCGTACATCTTCGGGCACATCCGAATCATCGATCGTAATCGTCGTCTGTGTATCGCTATCGGCTACCTGAAATCGGGTAAACGCAAACGTTAAATGGAAATATTGCAGGGCTAAATCTAATGCATGTCGCAGACTGGAGCTGCTGACAATCGCAAAGCCGAGTACACCAAACGTGGTGAAGTGATAGCGTGCGCCCACTTGAAGACCTAGCGCCGGAATTTGGGGCAGGCTGGCCACGAGATTACGAATCAAACGCAGTTCTTGTTGCCCCGTGACCACCATTGCAGGGTCGATCAGCTCATCTTCTTGTAGATCGGTTCCCGCTAATACCACAGACATTGCGACACCCTGCTCCACGGCAAATGCCGCCATTAAACGCATGCTCTGGGTACTTCGCTCAAACGCCCACGGTGACATATCATTCTCTTGATGAAGGGTTTGTCCCTAAATAACGATATTTTGTCCCTACTCGAGTTGTTAAGCAAGCAAGATATTCTTTATGATCATGCCCGACTCTCAATAAATCAGATGGAAATTTTCAATGAGTAAGCTCAATTCAAGCTCTAAACCGCGCACTAAAGATCCGCGCATTGCCATTATCGGTACAGGTTTTGGCGGTCTTGGTCTTGCCATTCGTTTAAAGCAGTCTGGTATTGATAACTTTACCTTGTTTGAAAAAGCCGCAGATGTCGGAGGGGTTTGGCGTGATAACACCTATCCAGGCGCCGCGTGCGATGTGCCATCGCACCTGTATTCTTTTTCTTTTGAACAAGATCGTGGCTGGGAAAACCGTTTTGGTAAAGCCAAGGAAATTCATAATTACTTGCGCCATTGCGCTGATAAATACCAGATTCGACCGCATATTCGTTTTAATACTGAAATCGCCAGTGCGGATTTTGATGCGGTAAATGGTTTTTGGCGGATTCAAACCGCTGCGGGCGAGGTGATAGAAGCGGAAATTGTGGTCTCTGCAGTCGGTCAGTTGAGTCTTCCTGCTTATCCAAAACTAAAAGGGTCCGATAGTTTTCAGGGTAAAACTTTTCACTCTGCAAAATGGGATCACGACTATGATCTGACGGGCAAACGCGTTGCTGTGATTGGCACAGGGGCGAGCGCTATTCAATTCGTACCAGAGATTGCAGGTCAAGTCGCTCAGCTCGAAATCTTTCAGCGTTCTGCGCCGTATGTGATTCCTAAACCTGATCGTGTTTATCCACTTGTTGAAAAAACCTTATTTAAAAAACTGCCTATTTTGCAAAGCCTTGATCGTGTATTGCAATATAGTACGCATGAAATTCGGTTGTTTGGTTTTACCACCTATATCAATGAAATGTCGATTGTGGAATATCTGTTTCAACGCCATATTCGTGATGTGATTAAAGATCACAAATTACGTTATCGTTTGACTCCAGATTATCCGATCGGTTGTAAGCGTATTTTGATTTCTAATCAATGGTATGAAACGATGACATTGCCGAATGTTAATCTGATTACCGACAACATCAGTGAAATTATTCCAACAGGCATTAAAACCAAAGAAGGGCAACTCCATGAGGTGGATGCCATTATTTATGGCACTGGATTTGCCGCTACCGATTTTCTTGCCCCGATGCAAATTACGGGGCTCAATGGACGTCATTTAAAAGATGCGTGGAAGGATGGTGCGGAAGCCTATCTAGGTTTGACTGTCAGTGGTTTTCCGAATCTCTACATGCTCTATGGTCCGAATACCAATCTGGGACACAACTCCATCGTGTATATGATCGAAAGTCAGGTCAATTATATTCTGGATGCGATTAAAACGCTGACCAAGAAAAAACTTCGTTATACGGATTTACGCGCGGAAGTACAAAACGACTTCAATAAAGACATTCAAACGCGCATGAAAAGCACGATTTGGGCGCAGGGCTGTACAAGCTGGTATCAAACCGCTGAGGGTAAGAATACCAATAACTGGCCAGGATTTACCCTTGAATATCGCAAGCGTACGCGTAAGTTTGATTTGAAGAGCTATGTTCAGGTTAAATAATAATCTGGCGATGTGATATGTAAGAGCATTAATTTTACCCAAAAAAATAGACCGCCGAAGCAGTCTATTTTTTAATATTATTGGAAACCAGCTGCATGAGCAGCCTTCTTATATTCATCATTTTTCTTCTTAAATTCATCTGTAGCATGTGGGTCGTATTTGTAGTTTGGAGCATTTATTTTTTTAACATAGGCTTTATAGGCATCTAGGTATTCGTGGTACTTTTGCTTTGTAATAGGATCGCCCACACCACCATCCTCTCTTAATGTTTGAAAATACTCATCCATTTTGTTTTCAGCAAATGCTTTGCAATAGTAATAACGATAGCCGTCTTTTCTGTCACTCCAATCCCAATCTTCTTTGACGTAACTCTCTATACGTTTGAATAACTGTGCAGTTTCAGCTTGATCTTTAGCATGGCATGCAAAATAGGCTGCATGAGCAATATTCCATTCCGAGGGATACTTTGCAATGATGTCATTGAACCCTTTTTTGATTCGATCCCAGTTATTAAAAGTTTTGATGGATAAATCATAGACATCAATATCATCTTCCTTAACGACCCAGTAAACCCTTGCGTACAAAGCATCTCCATCTGATTTATTTTTATCAGCAGCAAAGCTTGCAAGTTTTTCAAGCGCCTGAGTGTCTCCGCCCCATTTAGGAAGGTAGTGTTGGGTGGCTGTGAAGTAAATTGGATAGTAACCTGGGTATTTTTTAGTTGCCTCAACAAGGAGGTCGTCATAAGTTACATTGTACCAACCGCCAGTTTTAGCTATATCCAGTGCTTGGACATACCATTGAGGATCTTGTGCAGACATTAGTTTTGTAGAGCTAAGAGATTGCTTCGCGCGACTGATGTACTGATAGAACGGTGTCCAGTTTTCTGTTTTAACAGTGTCGTTATAACCTCCCCCTCGATAGGCCCAACCATGCTGACGTAGTAGTTCGGCATATAACAAACGAGGCGCAGGAGAAGAAGGAAATTCGGCTCCCCATTTTTTGAGAGATTTTTCGTGCTTATTCCAAATTGGACTTTTTGGAGAAATCATAAGATCTTCTTTGTAGAGATCCCAAAAAAAGGAAGCGTAAAACTCTTGGCTTAGCCTATCAACTCCGCTAGGAGTTCTACTACTGTTGTCTCTATATTGTTGATATATTTTTTCGAGTTCTGAATATTTACCTTGTTTGTATAGGGTATTAATGGATGTACATGTTTGGAGTTTATCTTCTCGCTCGCCTGCAAAAACAGAGGTGCAAAACATTGTTAAGACGAAAAAAATACTTATAGTTCTCATTATTAGTTCTTCAATAAAATTATGTTTTTTGGTTTTCAATAAGTGTTGTAAATTAAAGTTAAAGCTTTTTCAGTATTTATACAATACCAAAAAAAATAGACCGCCGAAGCAGTCTATTTTTTCAACTCAATTAATTAACGTTAAGAATTAACGCTTATCAATTGGTGTGAAATCACGTTGTACTGAACCTGTGTACAGTTGGCGTGGACGACCGATTTTGTATGCAGTTGAATGCATTTCTAACCAATGGCTGATCCAACCGACAGTACGTGCCAACGCGAAGATCACGGTGAACATGCTGGTTGGGATACCGATTGCTTTCAGGATGATGCCTGAATAGAAGTCAACGTTTGGATACAGTTTACGCTCAACGAAGTACGGGTCGTTCAATGCGATTTCTTCAAGTTTCATCGCAAGCTCTAACTGTGGATCGTTGATGCCCAGCGCAGCCAAAACTTCATCACAAGTTTCTTTCATCACTTTAGCGCGTGGATCGAAGTTTTTGTAAACGCGATGACCGAAGCCCATCAGTTTAACTTCTTTAGTTTTTACTTTTTCCATGAATGCAGGCACGTTTTCTACTGTACCGATCTCATCCAACATTTCGAGCACAGCTTCGTTTGCGCCGCCATGTGCTGGGCCCCATAGTGCAGCGATCCCAGCCGCGATACACGCGTAAGGGTTTGCACCAGTAGAACCTGCCATACGAACTGTTGAAGTTGACGCATTTTGTTCATGATCTGCGTGCAACGTGAAAATACGATCCATCGCTTTTGCGAGGATTGGATTTACTTTGTAGTTCACATCAGCAGGAACAGCAAACATCATATAGAGGAAGTTTTCTGCGTAGTTCAGGTCGTTACGCGGGTACATGAACGGCTGACCCACAGAGTATTTGTAGCACATTGCAGCGATCGTTGGGATTTTCGCAACCAAACGAATTGCTGTGATGTTGCGATGATCAACGTTATTGACATCCAATGCATCATGGTAAAACGCAGACAACGCGCCAACAACACCGCACATCACTGCCATAGGATGCGCATCGCGACGGAAGCCGTCGAAGAATTTACGGAGTTGGTCGTGAACCATGGTGTGATTTGTCACCAAAGCAACGAATTCAGCTTTTTGTTCTGCTGTTGGTAACTCGCCGTTTAATAGCAAATAACAAACTTCTAGGTAATCTGACTCACCCGCCAATTGTGCGATTGGGTAGCCGCGATGCAGCAAAACGCCTTTGTCGCCATCAATGAAGGTGATCTTTGACTCACATGCCGCAGTTGCCATGAAGCCAGGATCAAAAGTGAAATGATCATTTGCTAAAATGTCTTTGACATCAATCACGTTAGGGCCAAGCGTACCGCTATAAATTGGTAATTCAATTTGCTGATCGTTGAGCGTGAGTACGGCTTTTTTGCCAGTTGAAGTGCCAGACATTTGAAAACTCTCCAAAAACGATAAATCATCGAAATGATTGAGAAAAAGTACAGTTTGCCTGAATTACAAATAGAAATTTGAATCAGGTTTAATGAACATTAAATTCCACTAAAAGAATCTGTTATGCATAGAAGGCGGCGCTGAATCCAAGAAACTGTAGTCTGACAAAGTTGTCAGATAGAATCATGGAAGGTTGGGAGCACATCTAAAACAATGCGCCATATATTACTATAAAAAGAATACAAAACGGCAACTGATTAGCAATAAAGTGACATCACAATTTGCGCAGACAAGATAGCAAGCATCGCTTGATGCATAAACACTTTTGCCATTTAATCTGGTGATGTGCTGCTTTTAAAAATAAATACGGTTGATATGTGATCAATAATGATACATTTTGTTTAGAAAATGACATTGTATGTCGATGCTGGACAATATTAAGATTGTCATAGCATACCAAAGCCGTTTGTAATTGTTTGTCTCAATCATTATAATTTCGTCACGTTTTAGACCAGTGGTACGGTGTACTGATGGTGCTATTGTATTTGGTCTTTTAATCAAAATTCCATTAACCCCAGTATTTGGCTGCTCACATTGATCGTTGCGTGTTAAACAACGTCAGGGTAGTTCATAGCTAGGTAACTTTTACTGAGTCGCTTTTATAGCGATGACTACAGGATGACCGCCTTGAAAAGCAAAAGACCTGTCAATTTGCCACTAAGTCAGGTGATTAGTGTCAATCTAAAATCGCCAGTGGCGATTGCGTCGATTCTGCACCGTATCTCTGGTGTCGTATTGTTCCTTTTAATTCCTGCCTTACTGTATGTTCTCCAGCGTTCGCTGGCATCCCCAGAAGAGTTCAATATTGTCCATACCGAAATTTTTGGCAATATCTGTGTTCGCTTCGTGGTTTGGGTGTTTCTTGCAGGGCTGATTTATCATCTCTTTGCTGGAATTAAACATTTATTTGCTGATATCGGTGTGGCTGAAGAGCTACAAAGCGGACGCAATGCAGCATGGTTCATGATTGCTGTGTCGGGTATTAGTATTCTTGCCGCTGGCTTTTGGGTGTTCTCATGAAAAGTGCAACAGGATTAACGGGATCAGGTTCTCGTGATTGGGTTGTACAACGTCTTTCAGCGGTTGTGCTGGGCTTGTACACCATTGTCGTATTTGGTTGGGTTTTGTGTCATTCATTGAGCGGTACGCTCGACTATGCCAACTGGTATGGTTTCATGATGACGATGCCAATGAAAATTTTCAGCTTGCTGAGTATTCTGGCGTTAGCGGGTCATGCTTGGATCGGTATGTGGACGATTTTTACTGACTATATTAATAACTCAGTAGGTCTTCGCTTGGTATTACAAGCTGCAACTGTAATTTCTATTGTGGTCTTTGTGCTTTGGGGTGTCCAGATTTTCTGGTAATCGAAGCAGCAACATACAAAGCAAAGCTAAATAGGTTTGAGGAGAGTATTTGTGGCTACTATGTCCAAAGATGACATGAGCAATATCAAGACCCTGAACTTCGACGCCGTGATTGTGGGCGGTGGTGGTTCAGGTATGCGTGCGTCATTACAACTTGCGCGCGCAGGTCTTAAGGTTGCAGTTTTAACGAAAGTTTTCCCGACACGTTCGCACACTGTTGCGGCACAAGGTGGCGTTGGCGCTAGCTTGGGTAACATGGCTGAAGACAATTGGCATTATCACTTTTACGATACCGTAAAAGGTGGTGACTGGCTCGGCGACGAAGATGCGATTGAGTTCATGACGCGCGAAGCACCAAAAATGGTGTATGAGCTTGAACACATGGGTATGCCGTTTGACCGTAACGCGGATGGTACGATTTATCAACGTCCGTTCGGTGGCCATAGCTCGAATTACGGTGAAAAAGCCGTTCCGCGTGCATGTGCTGCTGCTGACCGTACTGGCCATGCGCTATTGCATACGCTGTATCAAAAAAACCTGGAAATGGGTACACAGTTCTTTGTTGAGTGGATTGCGCTTGATATCGTTCGTGATGATGATGGCGATGTCCTTGGCGTCACTGCGATCGATCAAGAAACTGGCACTGTAGGCGTGTTCCAAGCTAAAGCAACCTTGTTTGCAACTGGCGGCGCAGGTCGTATTTTTGCTGCATCAACCAACGCGTTCATCAATACTGGTGATGGCTTGGGTATGGCGGCGCGCGCAGGTATTCCATTACAAGATATGGAATTCTGGCAGTTCCACCCAACGGGTGTAGCGGGCGCTGGTGTATTGTTGACTGAAGGTTGTCGCGGTGAAGGCGGTGTATTGCGTAACAAAAATGGCGAGCCATTTATGGAACGTTATGCGCCTACACTAAAAGATCTTGCACCACGTGACTTCGTATCACGTTCAATGGATCAAGAAATTAAAGAAGGTCGCGGTTGCGGTCCTCGCGGCGATTATGTGATGTTGGATTTGACCCATTTGGGTTCAGAAACCATCATGAAGCGTCTGCCGTCAGTATTCGAAATTGGTAAGAAATTTGCCAACGTCGATTGCACGAAAGAGCCAATTCCAGTGGTGCCAACCATCCATTATCAAATGGGCGGTATTCCAACCAATATTCATGGTCAAGTGGTTATGCCGAAAGATGGCGAGCCAAACACGATTGTGAAAGGGTTGTACGCGATTGGTGAGTGTTCTTGTGTCAGTGTTCACGGTGCAAACCGTTTGGGTACAAACTCATTGCTCGACTTGATCGTATTTGGTAAAGCTGCAGGTGATCACATCACTGAATCAGTGAATAAATCATCAAGCGACTACAAGCCATTACCAGCACATGTGTTGGAACGCAGTATGGGTCGTCTCGACAAATTGCAAAACTCTACCACGGGTGAGAATGCGCAAGATGTAGCGGATGCGATTCGTGCGGTCATGCAAACACACGCTGCCGTTTTCCGTACTCAAGCGTTGATGGATGAAGGCGTTAAGCAGATTCTGGCATTAGAGCCTCGTGTGAAAAACATTCACTTGGGCGATAAGTCACAAGTCTTCAATACAGCACGTATCGAAGCGCTTGAAGTAGAAAATCTGTATGAAGTTGCGAAGGCAACCATGATTTCTGCGGCGGCTCGTCATGAGTGCCGTGGTGCGCATACGGTTGTGGATTACGAGCATCCAGCTGATCATCCAACGATGGCAAATGGTCGTAACGACGCAGAGTGGCGCAAGCACACCTTGTGGTTTGCTGCGGATAATCGTTTGGAATACAAACCAGTACGCACTAAACCGCTGACTGTTGATTGCATTCCACCAGCACCACGTACATTCTAATCAGGAGCATATCGAAATGAGTAGCGGAATCCGTACTTTTGAAATCTATCGCTATGATCCTGATAAGGATAAAGCGCCGTACATGCAAACGTTTGAAATTCAGTTGGAAGACAGCGACCGCATGTTGCTGGACGCGCTGATCAAGTTGAAAAAGCAAGACGAAACCTTGTCATTCCGCCGTTCATGCCGTGAAGGTATTTGTGGTTCAGATGGGATGAATATCAATGGTAAAAACGGTTTGGCATGTTTGCAAAACCTGAATGACTTGCCAGCGAAAATCGTTTTGCGCCCACTCCCTGGTTTGCCAGTCATACGTGACATGGTTGTGGATATGACTCAATTTTATACTCAGTATGAAAAAGTTCGTCCATACCTCATTAACGAACAACCAGCACCACCAACAGAGCGTCTGCAATCACCTGAAGAGCGTGAAAAGTTAGATGGTTTGTATGAGTGTATCTTGTGTGCATGTTGCTCAACCTCATGCCCATCATTCTGGTGGAATCCTGATAAGTTCCTCGGACCTTCTGCGCTGATTCAAGCGTATCGCTTCATTGCCGATTCGCGTGATAAAGACACTGCAAAACGTTTGGCTGATTTGGATGATCCATTCAGTTTATTCCGTTGCCGCGGCATCATGAACTGTGTGTCGGTTTGTCCGAAAGGATTGAACCCAACCAAAGCGATCGGTCATATTCGTAATATGATCCTCGATCAAGCGGGTTAATTTAGTTTGTATTGAAAAAAGCGCACTCTCAAGGTGCGCTTTTTTGTTTTTATGGTGCGGTTTTCTATTATTGTGCACTGATATTTTCTAGCTTAATATCAGCTATAGCTCAAAAAAATCAAAAGAGTGTGATTTTGCGTGATACGATTTTCAATCATGAAACATGGCACACGAATTGCTATATGTAAGCATCAATATTATGTAACGTTGTGACATAATATTGACCGTGTGAAGAAAATACGATGGTGTCTCGAAGATGATTGTGTAAAAGATCGAGAAGTCATATTCGCCAAGCAGGTCATTATTAAGATTACCTGTTTTGCCAATCTGACTTGTATAGAAATGTCCACCCTAGGCTTTATGTTTAGGTTTTGCTTTAAATGAAACTCTGTGGAGGTTATTGTTCAACATAAGCATTCTTGCCAACAAAAACTAACGTAAATGGTTGGTTTTGTTATAGCAGGACGCGTGTGTTTGGCATAGTCTTAGCAGGGCGTTCAATGGATGATTGGATGCTGGTTTCGTGAGAGCGTTAAGTGAGTTCAATGATTTAGCATAATTGGGCGAGCTGTTGAATGGTGAGACATTTTTAGGCGCAGTACCTCGTAAGGTGTGACCTTGATGTGGTGCTGTAAAAGATTAGATTGGTGATGATTTAAAGACGAGTAAACTCATGCAAGAGGCACAGATGCAGCGAGCGGATACAGAGTTATCCGGAGAAAACGCGGCCTATATCGAAGAACTCTATGAGCATTATCTGACCGACCCAAAATCGGTTAGTTCAGACTGGAAAGCATTGTTTGACCAGTATCCTAAAGGCGACCAACCACATAGCAATGTGATTGAACAGTTCCTACTGTTAGCGCGCAATTCCACCCGTGCCCATCCCATGGCGCAAAGTTCAGTCAGCACTGATCACGAACGTCGCCAAGTTGGTGTGTTACAGCTGATCGCTGCTTACCGTAATCGCGGACATCAAAAAGCAAACTTAGATCCATTGGGGTTGATGGTTCGCCAGCATGTGCCTGATCTGGAACTGGCTGCGCATGGTTTGTCACGTTCTGACCTCGATACAACCTTCCAAACGGGCAATTTGCAAATCGGTAAAACCGAAGCAACGCTTGCGGAAATGGTCGATGCAATGGAGGCCATCTATTGTAGTTCGGTCGGTGCGGAATACATGCACATTGTGGATACCAAAGAACGCCGCTGGTTACAACAGCGCTTAGAAGGCGCACGTGGTATTCCTCAGTTTTCGCAAGAAGCCAAAATGGGCTTGCTGGAGCGTTTGACTGCTGCGGAAGGTTTGGAAAAACTACTCGGTAGCAAATACGTTGGCGCAAAACGCTTTGGTTTGGAAGGCGGTGAAAGCTTTATTCCAATGGTCAATGAGATCATTCAGCGTTCGGGTAGCGTGGGTACCCGCGAAGTCGTCATCGGGATGGCGCATCGCGGTCGTTTGAATTTACTCGTGAATATCTTGGGTAAAAACCCAGCTGATTTGTTTGGCGAGTTTGAGGGCAAGACCTTTAATAAGAAAGGTTCTGGCGATGTTAAATATCACCAAGGTTATTCCAGTAATGTGATGACGGCTGGTGGCGAAGTTCATTTGGCTTTGGCATTTAACCCATCGCATTTAGAAATTGTCAGTCCTGTGGTCGTCGGTTCAGTCCGTGCGCGTCAAGCCCGTCGCGATGACATTGGTGGTGATTCTGTTGTCGCAATTCTTGTCCATGGCGATGCTGCATTCGCGGGTCAAGGCGTTGTGATGGAAACCTTCCAAATGTCACAAACCCGTGCGTATCATACGGGTGGTTCGATTCATATTGTGATCAATAACCAAGTTGGATTCACGACGAGTAATCCAGCAGATGCGCGTTCGACCGAATACGCAACTGACGTGGCAAAAATGGTTCAATGTCCAATTTTCCATGTGAATGGCGATGATCCAGAAGCGGTCATTTTCATTACTCAATTGGCTGTTGATTATCGGATGCAGTTCCATCGTGACGTAGTCATCGATTTGTTCTGTTATCGCCGTCGTGGTCATAACGAAGCTGATGAGCCATCTGCAACTCAGCCATTAATGTATCAAGTGATTGCTAAGTTACCAACGACACGTACGCTGTACACAGACAAGATGGTTGCGTCTGGCGTAGTTGCACGTAGCGATGCGGATCAGATGGTTGAAGATTATCGTGATGCGGTTGAGAAAGGTGAACACGTTGCCAATGCATTGGTCGGCGAGCCGAATAAAGAGTTGTTTGTCGACTGGAAACCGTATTTAGGTCATACCTTAGTGGATGATTTTAATTCAGGCGTCGATATCGAGACGCTTAAAAAGCTCGGCACAGCAATGAATGTATTGCCAGAAGGTTTTGTATTGCAAAAACAAGTGCAGAAAGTCATTGATGACCGCTTGAAAATGCAAAATGGCGATATGCCACTCAATTGGGGTGCTGCCGAAACTTTAGCGTATGCAACACTGTTGAATGATGATGTTTTGGTTCGTATCACGGGTCAAGACGTCGGTCGAGGCACGTTCTCGCATCGTCATGCAGAGTTATTTAACCAAGTAAATGGCGAAATGTATGTGCCTTTAGAGCACGTCAAACCGAATCAACGTCGTTTTGCGTTGTTCGATTCGCTGTTGTCAGAAGTTGCTGTACTTGCATTTGAGTACGGTTATGCAACCACGATTCCAAACTCGTTGATTATTTGGGAAGCGCAATTTGGCGACTTCTTAAATGGTGCACAGGTTGTTGTCGATCAATTCATTTCCAGTGGCGAGACCAAGTGGGAACGCGTTTGCGGTCTGACTCTGTTGCTACCACACGGTTATGAAGGTCAAGGTCCAGAGCATTCTTCTGCACGTTTAGAGCGTTTCTTACAGCTCTGTGCCGAAGACAACATGCAAGTCTGTACGCCAACTTCACCCGCGCAGATTTTCCATTTGCTGCGCCGTCAATCAATGCGTCCAATTCGCAAGCCATTGATTATTATGTCACCGAAGAGTTTACTGCGTCATAAACTCGCAGTGTCTAATTTGTCTGAATTGGCGACTGGTAAGTTCGAGACCGTCATTGACGAAATCGATGCAATCGATAAGAGTGCAGTGAAACGTGTGATTCTGTGTGGTGGTAAGGTCTATTATGACTTGCTCGAAAAACGTCGTGAACTCAATTTGAATGATGTTGCGATTGTGCGTGTCGAGCAAATTTATCCATTCCCAGCATCACGCTTGGCGCATGTGCTGACCGATTATCCAAACCATAAACATGTGGTATGGTGCCAAGAAGAACCACAAAATCAAGGTGCATGGACGTTTGTCGCGCCATTACTTTATCCACTTGTAAATGATGTCAAAGTCGGAACCCCAATCCATTGTGCATCGCGCCCTGCGTCTGCTGCACCTGCTTGTGGTTCAGCGTATTTACATGTGAAACAACAAACATCACTGGTTGCAGCCGCACTCGGTATAGACGAAGAATCTGAAGGAGCATCATCCAATGGCCACTGAAATTAAAGCACCTATTTTCCCTGAATCAGTTGCAGATGGGACAGTTGCCGCATGGCATAAAAAAGTCGGCGAACCTGTTAAACGTGATGAAGTTTTAGCAGATATCGAAACTGACAAAGTTGTTTTAGAAGTGGTCGCACCTGCGGATGGTGTTTTGCTTAGTATCGCTAAAAATGAAAACGATACTGTACTGTCTGGCGAAGTGTTGGCGATATTTGAAGCAGGTGGAATTTCAGCACCAGCTGTGCCTGTTGGCGTCGCGGGTTCAGTTGAAATTACTGAGCGTAATCCAGCTTTAAACCCTGTAGTTTCCGATACTGCTGCCGTACCTGCCGCCCAGGATCAAAGCCCAGCAGTGCGTAAAGCGGTTGCTGAAGCAGGTATTAACGCTGCTGATGTTGAGGGTTCAGGTCGCGGCGGTCGTGTGACTAAAGAAGATGTGGTTGCTCATGTCGCTGCACCGAAAGCGGCTGCTCCAGCTGCGCCTGCAACAGCAGTTTCTTTAGCGGTTGGCGAGCGTGTTGAAAAACGTGTTCCGATGACTCGTCTGCGTCAACGTGTTGCACAACGTTTGTTGTCTGCGTCACAAGACACAGCGATGTTGACCACGTTCAACGAAGTCAACATGAAACCAATCATGGATATGCGTAAAGCATACGGTGACCGTTTCGAAAAACGCCATGGTACTCGTTTAGGCTTTATGTCTTTCTTCGTAAAAGCAGCGACTGAAGCACTTAAACGTTTCCCAGCAGTGAATGCGTCCCTCGACGGCACGGATATTGTTTATCATGGTTACTACGACATCGGTGTTGCTGTGTCTTCTGATCGTGGCTTAGTGGTTCCAGTTCTACGTGATACTGATCGCATGAACTTGGCAGAAGTTGAAAAGAGCATTATCGAGTACGGCACCAAAGCCCGTGACGGCAAGCTTGGTATTGATGATATGACTGGTGGCACATTTACCATTTCTAATGGTGGTGTATTCGGTTCATTGCTTTCAACACCAATTCTTAACCCGCCACAAACTGCAATCTTGGGTATGCACAAAATCCAACAACGCCCAATGGCGGTGAATGGTGAAGTGGTTATTCTCCCAATGATGTACTTGGCACTGTCATATGACCATCGCATGATTGATGGTAAAGAAGCGGTTAGCTTCCTTGTGACATTGAAAGATCTAGTTGAAGATCCAGCGTTGTTGTTATTGGATCTGTAATTGCTGTTTTTAGCTGCATGTTTCAAACTTTTTGTTTTAAGGGCTTCCTCATAAGGGAAACTTAAAAAGGGGGGAAGTTCTCATGAAGAACAACCCCTGATTTTGACTCTTTTCTCACACATTAATGTTGGAAAAGAAAATAGAGGATAAACAGATGTCTGAACAATATGATCTCGTCGTCATTGGTGGCGGTCCTGGTGGTTACGAAGCGGCTATTCGTGCTGCTCAATTGGGGATGAAAGTCGCCTGTATCGAAAAACGTGTTCATAAAGGTAAGCCATCACTCGGCGGTACCTGTCTCAATGTTGGTTGTATTCCATCAAAAGCTCTGCTTGACTCATCACATCGCTATGAAAGCACTGTGCATGATTTGGCTGCACACGGCATTACCACAGGTGACGTGGCAATTGACATCGCAACCATGGTTGAACGTAAAGATAAAGTGGTTGATCAGCTCACCAGCGGCATCGCAGCTTTGCTTTCAGGTAATAAAATTCAATGGTTGCAAGGCGCAGGTAAACTGCTTGCCGGCAAAAAAGTTGAATTCACACCGCTTGATGGCAGTGCAGCACAAGTCATCGACGCGAAATATGTGATTTTGGCGACTGGTTCAGTGCCCATTAACATTCCAGTTGCATTGGTCAATGAACAAGAAATCGTTGATTCAACAGGCGCACTAGATTTCACTTCAGTTCCAAAAACTCTTGGCGTGATTGGCGCTGGCGTGATTGGTTTGGAGTTAGGCTCAGTTTGGCGTCGTTTAGGTTCAGAAGTGGTTGTGTTTGAAGCGATTGATACCTTCTTGCCAACAGCCGACAAAGCAGTAGCGAAAGAGTCACAAAAGATTCTGACTAAACAAGGTTTAGACATTCGTTTAGGTGCAAAAGTCACTGCAACCCAAGTTGCTAATGGCCAAGTCACTGTAAGCTATAACCAAGCTGGCGAAGACAAAACACAAACTTTCGATAAATTGATCGTATGTGTGGGTCGTAAAGCCTACGCGGAAAATCTGCTTGCTGACGACACGGGCATTAAATTAACCGATCGCGGTTTGATTGATGTCAATGATCAATGCCTCACTTCTGTTGAAGGCGTTTATGCGATTGGCGACTTGGTTCGTGGTCCAATGCTTGCGCATAAAGCGATGGAAGAGGGCGTGATGGCGGTTGAACGCATTCATGGTCATGCAGCACAAGTGAATTACGACACGATCATTAGCGTGATCTATACCAGCCCTGAAATTGCATGGGTCGGTTTGACTGAAGAAGCGGCAGTGGCAAAAGGCCATGAAGTGAAAACTGGTCAGTTTGCTTTTGCAGTGAATGGTCGTGCTTTGGCTTCTGGTGACAATCAAGGTTTCGTGAAGTTCGTTGCGGATGTCAAAACTGATCGTTTGCTCGGCATGCATGTGATTGGCGCTGGCGCTGGTGACATTGTCCATGAAGGCATGATCGCACTTGAGTTTGTATCAAGCATTGAAGATCTGCAATTGATGACTTTCGCTCATCCAACATTGTCAGAAGTTGTCCATGAAGCCGCATTAGCAGTGGATGGTCGTGCAATTCACGCGATTCAACGTAAACGTAAAGCTTAAATAAGTATGTGAAAAGGTGGTTTTTGCAATCGTGATATTTGTAAAAAGTTTGTTTGTAAAAATCATGTTTGTAAAAGCCACCTGATGTCTGGAAACTGCGCAATCACTGGATCGTAATGTTGTGATTCAAGTGGTGTAGTATTTAATAAACCAACGATAACTCGGTTAGGTATCTCAATGAATTTACATGAATATCAGGCAAAAGCTCTGCTCAAGAAATATGGATTTCCTGTTCAGGAAGGCATTGTAGCAACAACGCCAGAAGAGGCAGCTGCAGCATTTGAAGCAATCGGCAACTTTGCTGTCATCAAAGCACAGGTTCATGCGGGTGGTCGTGGTAAAGCTGGTGGCGTAAAAATCGCTAAAAGTAAAGAAGAAGCAGCTCAAATCGCTAAAGATTTGATCGGCAAAAACTTGGTGACTTATCAAACTGACGCACTCGGTCAACCTGTTAATAGCGTTTTGGTTTGCCAAGATGTTTACCCAGTAGAACGTGAGTTGTATTTGGGCGCGGTTGTAGATCGCTCAAGCCGCCGCGTGACTTTCATGTCATCGACTGAAGGTGGTGTGGACATCGAGAAAATCGCTGAAGAAACGCCTGAAAAAATCATCAAAACGGAAGTAGATCCATTAGTGGGTTTACAGCCATTCCAAGCACGTGATGTTGCGTTCCAATTGGGCTTGAAAGACAAGCAAATTGGTCAATTCGTTAAAATCATGGTTGCTGCGTATCAAGCATTCATCGAAAACGATTTTGCACTGTTTGAAATCAACCCATTGTCAATCCGTGAAAACGGCGACATTTTGGCAGTTGATGCAAAAATCGGTATCGACTCAAACGCGCTGTATCGTTTGCCAGAAATCTTGGCAATGCGTGACAAGTCGCAAGAAAATGAGCTCGAACTGAAAGCTTCTGAGTTTGAACTCAACTATGTAGCGCTCGAAGGCAACATTGGTTGTATGGTTAATGGTGCTGGTCTTGCGATGGCAACCATGGACATCATCAAGTTATACGGTGGCCAACCAGCGAACTTCCTTGACGTTGGTGGCGGTGCAACTAAAGAACGCGTGATTGAAGCGTTTAAATTGATCTTGTCTGAAAGCTCTGTACAAGGCGTATTGATCAACATTTTCGGTGGTATCGTGCGCTGTGACATGATTGCCGAAGCGATTATCGCGGCGGTTAAAGAAGTCAACGTGACCGTACCTGTTGTTGTACGTCTCGAAGGTAACAATGCTGAATTAGGCAAGCAATTACTGCGTGATTCTGGATTAACCCTCATTCCTGCCGATGGTCTTGCTGATGCAGCAGTGAAAGTCGTTGCAGCAGTTAAAGCCTAAGGAGCATCACAATGAGCGTATTAATTAATAAAGATACTAAAGTATTGGTACAGGGTTTTACTGGTAAAAACGGTACATTCCATTCTGAGCAAGCGATTGCTTACGGTACTAAAGTTGTTGGTGGTGTAACGCCAGGTAAAGGTGGTTCAAGCCATTTAAGCCTGCCTGTATTCAACACCATGCGTGAAGCGGTTGATCAAACCCAAGCTGACGCAACTGTGATTTATGTACCAGCACCATTCGTACTCGATTCTATCGTTGAAGCAGTAGATTCTGGTGTGAAATTGATAGTTGTGATCACCGAAGGTGTACCAACTCTCGATATGTTGAAAGCGAAACGCTATTTGGAAACTTATGGCAACGGCGCGCGTCTTGTGGGTCCAAACTGCCCAGGCGTGATCACACCAGGCGAATGTAAAATCGGCATCATGCCAGGTCACATTCATTTGCCAGGTCGTATCGGCATTATCTCCCGTTCAGGCACATTGACATACGAAGCAGTGGCACAAACCACTAAACTTGGTTTAGGTCAGTCTACTTGTATCGGTATCGGCGGTGATCCGATCCCAGGTATGAATCAAATCGATGCATTGAAATTGTTCCAAGAAGATCCAGCAACTGACGCGATCATCATGATTGGTGAGATTGGTGGTTCAGCTGAAGAAGAAGCCGCTGAATACATCAAATCTGACGTGACCAAACCTGTTGTGGGTTATATCGCGGGTGTCACTGCTCCGAAAGGCAAGCGCATGGGTCATGCTGGCGCGATCATTTCTGGTGGTAAAGGCACTGCAGAAGAGAAGTTTGCTGCGTTTGAACGTGCTGGTATGGCGTACACCCGTAGCCCTGCTGAGCTCGGTTCAACCATGCTAGAAGTGCTGAAAAGCAAAGGTATGGCTTAATCTTTAGAGAACTCTCGCTTTTAAAAAGTGAGCGTTTTTCAGGTTAATCAAAAAAGCACGCTAATTTCGATTAGCGTGCTTTTTTTATGTTCTTTATTTATCTGAAGTTTTCGCAATCCAAAGGAAACGTAAAACTTCGTTGATCAATTAAGGGACAGTAACACCCGTTGTTGTACCGACACTTGCACCAATGCCGCCGACCTTTGCAGAAATACCTACATCTGCAGAAGTGCTAGGTGCAGGAGCACTCGTTTCGCTGGTGGTTGTGGTGCGAGTATTTGTTGTCGTATTACCCTCAATATTGCCAGACATAGTCGCAGTCGAATTGCCTTCAATACTGCCTGAACCAGAAGTAGAGGTATTAGTAGACGGCATTGCCGCACTTACATCAGCTGCTGTATTGGCGGCTGCGGTCGTCGCTGCAGTTGTCGTAGTGGTGACGACTTTTTTTGCACCATATTTCGCTGTAACGACTTTTTGTTTAACGCTTTTGACATGCTTCGTTACTTTATGTTTGATCGCATCAGTTGCAACACCAGCAGACAGTTCTGCGCCTGCAGAGACTTCGGCCGCATTTGCAAAAACAGGTAAGATTAGACTTGCAGCCAAAATTGTGAGCGCCAAAGTTTTATGCGAAAAAGTATTAAAAGTCTGTTTCATCGTAATCATCCTAAAGTATTCCTAAATAGAGCGCTCAAAAAATAAGCGGCACTTTGCAGGTGGCGTCCAGAATAGCCGCGAAAACCGCATGGTTTTGTTTGAAAAGCACACGACTTCCGTCAATTAGATAGGTTTTGTTTTATTGGAGTGTGAGCAACCCGCTAGATTCGATGAATGAGTATGTCTAGTTGGGCAGTTGTGTAATCAAAGAAAAATCATATTTGCATAAAAAAAGCCTCTATTGACTAAAATAGAGGCTAATCAACTTTAAATGATACGTTTATTCAACATCTTATAAGTGTGACGTTGTTCTCATTCTGGCTTGTTCTCCAAACTTCTGAGGTGCGTGACGCTTTGACCTGCGATTCCCCAATTGTCTGTTTCAACTTCATCAATGACCACAAAAGTTGTTTTAGGGTTTTTGCCAAGCACATCAACCAATAGTTGCGTCACGCCGCTAATGAGTTGTTCTTTCTGTTCTTTTGTTGCGCCTTCGCGTGTGATTTTAATATTGACATAGGGCATTTTTATCTCCTTGGATTGGCTGTATTATTGAGTGATAGTGTACTGTTTTAAACACGTGCTTCCTAATTAACATTTTCTAATAAAAAGGATCAACCATGCTCAAACTATACGACGCCAATATTTCAGGGAATTGCTACAAAATCAAAGTGCTGTTGTCATTTTTGAATGTTGAGTATGAAATTATTGATTTTGATTTATTTAAACGTCAGCACAAGTCTGCTGAATTCATTGCGCTGAATGAGTTTGGACAAATACCTGTTTTAGTGGATGGCAATGAAACGATCCGCGATTCGCAAGCGATTTTGTTTTACCTTGCATCGAAGTACGACGATGGCGCATGGTTGCCCAAAGATGCGTTAGGGCAGGCGAAAGTCATTCAGTGGTTATCCGTTGCGGCCAATGAAATTTTTAATAGCTTTGCTATGGCTCGCGTTTACCACTTATTGAATCGAACTGAGATTGACCCCTGTCGAGTTTGAAGGACAGTTTTTTAAGAGAATGGTTATGCCGCTTGCAGCATAAAGTTGTTAAATGCTTCTGCTGGACTGATGTTACCTAATTTCGTATGCCTGCGCACTCGATTATAAAATATCTCGATCCATTCCACGATTTCACGCCTTGCCTCCTCTCTGGACTCGTATTGGGTTTGATG
>JANYEL010000064.1 GCA_025363155.1 Moraxellaceae bacterium | reverse complement strand
CGTGATTAGTAATTTCAGGTGCGACTGACCATGACGGCGCGTGAGCAAGCTCACACTAAGGACGCCGAATATATGAAAGCAACATCGTTGCCATCAGGTTTTATTGTTGCAAAATCGGAGGAAGCCATATATGGGTTTTAAACCCCCGGGCGCCATTGGATTTGTATCGATTGCAATAATACAAACGCTATTGAATATAGTGTTTCTTCGTTGAACATTTACTTCGTAAGTTTTGTCTAAAACGAAATAGCTCATTGAGCTTCGTTGAAATGCGCGGGATGTGACGCCACACTTCGACTCCGCTCAGTGTTCTTGGTGGTGTAAACGTTTTAGATTTAAATACTATAGGAGAAAAACACAAGTATTTTTTAATGTTTAAGCACTTGAATTAACAGCTTAATATTGGATTAAAATCCACACTACGTTGGCTGGCTGTTCAATCCATGTGAATGATCAATCACCATAATGAAAACGACAAGCAATAATCACAATTTCGGTATCTGTTGCACGGTAAACCAAACGGTGCATATCATCTATGCGACGGCTCCAGTAACCTGTTAGATTCTCACGCAAAGGTTCTGGTTTTCCGATACCTTCAAAGGATGTACGACTTGCCGCTTCGATCAATGTATTGATTCGTTTTAGCGTTTTACGGTCTTGCCCTTGCCAATAAACATACATATCTCTTCTGAGGATAAGTCCTATAAACAATCTCAAAAATGAGATCAAAATATTGAAGAAAGCTTTTTTTCTGGTGGGCGAATGCTGACATTAGTAATAGTCTCACCATAGTGAAGGATCAAAGAAGCAAGCACTTGCTTATCTATCAAATATGGCCAACTCTGGCAGACTACTTGATAAAGCACAAAACTCTGGGGTTGCTTAGATTTCACGCTTTATCAGATCGCTTCGCCAGCCACTCGACAGTCTGAGCCCAAATTGACTCAGGCGCTTTGCTACCAGAGACGATACCCATATGACCTCCCGGCACTAATGCAAAAGTCTTATCTTTGCTGCCGACAAGTTCCCATGATTGGTCGTACTGCATTGGCAGTGACCAGATTGTCATTCTTGCCACCAAAAGCCAGCAATGCGCTATGAACCTTACTGAGTTCGGCAGTTTGATCGCCAAACGTCATCCGTCCAGTCGAAAGCTCATTGTCGATCCAGAAGCGCAATAGCACATCGCGCCACCTGGATAAGCCAGCATATGATCCAGAAATGCGCTTGATGTGGCATGATTGATTACATACTCACGGTCTTCCAGTTTGGTCAACAGCTCCCAATAGCCCATCAGATTCCTGACGGGATCAGTAAGTTTGAAACCAATGCTGTTGCTGATGCCATACACATGAAAAAAACGACTAGGCAAATTGTGGAATCTAAAAGATGTATTTCGTCTGACCCAAACTGCACGCCGATGTAGGAACTGATAAAACCGTCCCATATACCCAGATTTATGAGTATCGATGGGCGCTCCCAAAACCACCAGATTACGGATATTTTTGTCCTGAAATAGCGCGGTATAAGCAATTGCCATCGCCCCACCCAAACTCCAGCCGTGCAGCGACAACTCCTGCTGACCACTGTGCTGACGCACATGATTCAGAAACTCTGGCATCAGTGTCTGGATATAAGTTCCAACGTCATAATGGGTTTGCGCCACGCTCGGCACGCCCCAGTCGATGAGATAGACCTCAAAACCACGCTCTGACAGATAACGCACCAGACTTCGCGTTGGAAACAAATCATAAATCAACATGTTGACCGCAAGCGGCGGCACAATCACCAGTGGCACACGGTGACGAGGCGTTTGTGACTCAACGCTGCGACCATAGTAGCGTAGACTCACCAAACCATCGCTATGCACGATGTCGTAAGGTGTTTTTCCTGCTAAGGAAAGACGACGACTATTGAGCAGACGATCTGTCGCATTGATTCGAACATGTTGTACACGTTGCCATGCCGAACGACTGCCATCAACGAGAGGGTGACGCTTTTGCATAATTCTACCTTTATTCAAATCAGACCAAGCTGCACTGCTTTATCCATCAATGATTGGCGCAAGCCACGTTTAATCGCGGTGTACGTCGCACGGTCTTTACCTGCCATTTGGCGCGCAAAGTTTAACGCATCTTGCTTTAGCGTTTCAGCAGAACATGCTTGATTCACGATACCTCGCCTTACGCACTCATCCCCACCCCATGCGTTACCCGTGAGTGATAACTCATACACAGCATCCGCACAAGGTAGTAAACGAACGATATCAAGTAATGTCGGCGTAAATGGCATATTCACATTCACTTCTGAATAACAGAACCGTCCACGATCTGATCGCATGAGACGAAAATCACAGGCGGTCGCCAACAAAGCACCACCAGCATAGGCATTGCCATTGATCGCTGCGATCACAGGTAGATTCAGCAATGCCATCCGAATATAGAAATTTTCCAACTCGGTCACAAACGCCATTGGATTACTCTGACGTTGCAGCCACGGCAAATCGATCCCCAAGCTAAAACTCTTGGGGTCGGTACTCGTGATGATGAGACTTGCATTGTTTGAATCCCGCTCAATCTGGTCAAAGATCGAAAGATATTCACGCAGCACATCACTATTCAGTGCATTGCCCTGCTCACCATTAGTCAGCGATAACACATACACTTGGTCTTGCTGTTCGAGAGTCATCGTTGACAAGGCAAATCTCCTTTAAAGGCTAGGGCAATAAACTTAAAAGTACATTAATAACTTAAGTCATATTCCGCAGTACGCAGATGACTCAATTTATGTTTAATCACAAAACCATATTCAGGCCAAATGATGTGATTGCGACCTGATGCATCGAGGTAGTAGCTCTTACAAATATCAGCACGTACAGGCATACGTTCCAAGCGCTGATCGATATCGGCATTAAAGTTGTCTTGCACAGACTTTTTAACATCAACCACGTTCACTTTTTTGTCCAGCAGCATCTTGATCGCTTTGGAGATATAAATAGACTGCTGCTCAGCAGTCCACATCACCGAGCCGACTGTGTTCTGAGAGTTTGGTCCGAGCATCATAAACATGTTAGGAAAACCATGAATCGCCATGCCCATATAGGCACGTGGATTACCCTGCCATGTGTCACTCAAGCTACGGCCTGTTGCGCCCTTGATGATGCGATAGATCGCTGGCTCTGCAACCGCATAACCCGTACCAAAAATAATGGTATCCACTGGATACTCAGTACCGTCATCCGCAACAACGCCCGTTTCAGTGATATGTGACAAGCCTTGGAACAACACGTTAACATTCGGTTGAGCCAGTGCTTTATACCAGTTGTTCGAGAACATTGGACGTTTACAGCCTAGTGTGTGATCAGGCGTCAATTTCTCTCGCATTGCTTTATCTTTGATATTTAGACGAATGTTCAGCAGACCCATTGGATGCGTTGCCGCACGCAGTAGATTTTCACGCATAAAGATTGGTAATGATGGCTCAAGACTCAGCAAAGCTGATTCACGTACAACCTTTTGCAGCAATGGAACACGACGGAAAACCTGATTCACGACTTTAGGTAAGGCGAAATCTGGCTTAGGCAGAACCCATGACGGTGTGCGCTGGAAGCTGATCAAGTGTTTAACTTTTGGTTGAATTGCTGGCAAGAACTGAATTGCAGAAGCACCTGAACCAATCACTGCTACACGCTCGCCAGTCAAATCATGTTCATGATTCCACATGCCTGAGTGGAACTTCGTGCCTTTGAACTTTTCTTGTCCTGGAAATTCTGGCATTTTCGCTTCGCCAATAAAGCCAGTCGCGGGAACAAAGAATTTGGCATGATAAACAAGACCTTTATCGGTCGTAATGACCCAACGACCCAATTTGCTATTCCAATGCGCATCTTTCACTCTCGTATTCAATTGAATATGCTTCACGATATTGAACTGATGAGCGACACCTTCTAAGTACTTCTGAATTTCCGCTTGCGGCGCATAAGTACGTGTCCAGTTCGGATTCGGCGCAAAGCCCAGTGAATACATTTCACTCGGCACATCACAGAAAAGACCTGGATAATCATTTAGCGCCCAAGTTCCGCCAATACGGCTTGCTGCGTCTAAAATGACAATATTCGCCACACCCTGCTCTTTGAGTTTGATGCAAGTACTCAGACCCGATGGGCCTGCACCGATTATCAAAACATTGACTTCGGTTACTTCAGTCGACTCTGAAGATTTGGATGCTTTAGTAGCAGTTTTGCTTTGTGCGTTCATAGAGATTCTCTTAAATCAGAAAAATGCGAATAAGGTCATCAGGCTGCAATAGCAGCTTGGGATGTCTGGAAATGAGCCAGCAGTTCACGAACCACCACTTCAGGTTGCTCTGCTTGCAGGAAATGTCCACAGCCTTCGAGATAAACCGCTTTGATCGGCATCGGGTAACCCTTCTGTGCAGACAGTCGCTGATGCAGGCGGATATTCATACAACCATCATCCCTCCCAGCAAGCGCCAGTGTCGGAATTTGTAGCGGTCTGAGCAGATGCTTTCCTGCAATCCGATTGCTTCGTAGATGCACGCTAAACAGAGAACGGTAATAGCGCGATGCCGCCCACGCGACATCTGGCTGGCTGAACGCCTGTCGTGTTGGCTGGAACTCACTGTCACTGAACTGCCAAGTTGGTGACCAGCGTTGCCAGATGCGTTTGACATAATCTGCTTGATGACTCGACAGCAGATACTCAGACCAACTCGATTGCATGATCAGCATGTACGATGACATTTTCAACTGTCTCGGTAGTGCCTGCAACGAAGTCAGCAACTGCTTACGATTGGGTATCGGAGGAACCGCCAACAGACTGATCGATTTCCAATACTCTGGAATCAGGCTCTCCAAAGCCATCGTAATCGCCGCACCCCAATCATGACCAACAAGATGCGCCGAATCCGCTTGGATATATCTCATCCAAGCCATGATGTCATGCGCTGCAGGCAGGATGCCATAACTCGCATGACGCCGAGCCGAGTCAGGGGTGTAACCCCGTAACCATGGCACCAACACCTGATAACCAGCGGACACCAAACGAGGAACAACACCATCCCAGCTATGCGGCGTATCTGGGAAACCATGAATCAGAATCACCAGTGGTCGATCTTCCTCACCATAGAGATGAGCTGTTAACTTCAGACCTTCCCTGTGCATGATCAATTCTTTCATGGTTTATGCCTTTTCCAAGGATAAACGATTGGTGACATAACGCAGTGCCGCCTGAATATCGCCATCGTGCTCAGGATGATGACCTGGTTTAGCCCACAAACGAAGACTACCCAGCAATGAGCTGACTGTCGGCAAGCGATCAGTCTTACGCCCCACGCGATCAAGCTCCCAAATCAGACGCGGTAGTGATTTTTTGCCAAGTTTTTGGCCCTCAACCGTGCCGTCGACTTTGCCCAGATGAGCTGCGGCTTTCAGCCACACTACCACCATGATCGGAAACGCAATAGCCATAGCTGCTTGACGTCCAACATAGGCCTTCAAGCCCTCACCCGCCAATGCACGATAAGCATCAAACGCGACTGTACGATGTTCTACTTCCTCGGCACCATGCCAGCGCATCAGATCTAGCATGGCAGGATCCGCCACATGATCCAAATCGCCCGCATTCAACACCCAAGTCCCGATAAAGCAGAAATAGTGCTCCCAAGCAGCAATCATGCCCATACGGAATGCCAGCCAATCCTGCTTATGACGTGCAAAGAACGACTCCATCCCAAGCGGAGAGTCACTGAGAACATTACGTAATAGCCACTCAATCGTTGCAGTAAAGGCACTCGGATCAATCTTGTAATTGCTGAGATAATCACGAGCTGACTTATGCGCTGTGGCATGTGCTGCCTCTTGCGCAATAAACGCCTTGATATCCGCGCGCAGATTATCGTCCTTCACATACGGCAGAGTCTGATTCGACAAACGACAGAACCAGTACTCCACTTCTGGAATGAATACATGCAGGCTGTTGAACACATGCGTGTTAAACGCATCATTCGCAATCCAGTGAATCGGTGTCTTAGAAAAATCAAACTTTGGCCGACGAGTCATAATCTGGTGATCAATGAATGAAGTCATGGCGATACTCCAGCTTAGATTGAGATGTTTTCGATTTTCTTAATCAGGCTACGCGAAGTAATATAACCATTCGCGGCAAACCATTGCAGTGCATCACGCACAGCAATTTCTACTGGGGTTTGTGGCAAGCCCAATTCACGCACAGCCTTGGCACAGTTAAATGAAGTCCCAAGCTGACCAATACGTGCAGCAGATGGCGTCACTAAGGGTGATTTATGAGTGATATGTTCTGTCACCCACAGCGCAGCATGACCTGCGATTTGAGAAGAGATACCCTCGATCAAACTCGGAATCACCATCACTGGACGCCAGACACCGAGCAGCTTGTGTACCGTTTTGGCAAGTTCTACTCCACTTAAATCTTTATTACCTAAAATATAAGTTTCGCCAGTTTTGCCTTTTTGTGCTGCCAGTACGTGACCTTTGGCCACATCACGCACATCCACCATGTTGTTAATGGCACCTGGTACAGCCAATGCTGGCATGCTTGCTACGGTCAGCAGCAATGTACCCGTCGGGGTTGGCGCAATATCTTGTGGACCAATCGGGCCAGTTGGGCAAACGATCACAATATCTAAACCACCAGCAGCAAATTGCAGTGCGACTTGATGCGCTTCAAATTTGGTCAGAACATAGGCATCGCCTGTTGCACCGAGCGCAAATGGGCTGTTTTCGGTACCCTGAATACCTTTCGGTTGACCCGCAAAGCAAGCGCCAGTACTGGTATACACCACACGTTTCACGCCAGCTTTCTTAGCCGCATTCAGAACAGTACGTGTGCCTTCAACGTTGACTTTACGCATCAAGCTAGGATTTGGGAGCCATAGTGCATAGATCGCCGCGGTATGGAAAACCATGTCACAGCCTTTAACCGCCACATCCATCTTGTCCGCATCGGTAATGTCACCTGCGATCAACTCCACATCCAGACCGTTCAGATTGGTAAGTTTTTCATTTGGCAAATGCAAAACCCGAACTTCATAGTTCTCTTGCAACAGCGCACGCACAATATGCGATCCGATAAATCCTGCACCACCCGTTACCAATACTTTCATCGATCTACTCCAGTTTAAATGTTCTCGCAAAGACCACCCCATAAGGGATTCAGTTGTTTTCAAGTTAATAACTATACAGAGCGGTTGGATACTGATATAGTTCAGTTGGTGCCAAAATACAGTCATTTTGTGCCAAGTTATCACATTAAGACAGAGCGGCAAGCCTAAAAAACGAGACGACATGATGAGTCAACATACGCCTGCCCTACCTGGAACTTTCGTCAAGCTGCTCATTGACACCGTTGCTCGCTGGGATATTTCCGAAGAAGAATTGATGGAAGGCAGTAGCATCCCTGCATCCACATTGCAGAAGACATTTTGGTATGTCGACTTTTTGGAATTCAATCGGTTATTAGAACGCGCGGTCAATCTCACTGGCGAACCTGGTTTAGGCATCCATCTAGGATTACAAATGTCAGTGACATGTTTGGGTATGATTGGCTTTGCGGCAATGGTCGCAAAAGATGTCCGTGAAGCCATCGTTGTATCTGGTCAATTTCTACAAATGCGCTGCCCCGCCATCCGTATGCGACTCGACAATGACAACAGCATGGCCTATCTGACCGTTGAACAACCCATGCCAGAATACCAACTGCATGAAGTGGGCATTACGTCTTTGTTAATTGGCATTGGTCAGATGGGACAAGCCCTCACAGGGCAAAAGATGACTGGCATTGGGGAAATCCGCCTACCCGAGCCTGCTTACTATGATCGACTCTCACCATTGATCAACAGCAACATTTGCTTTGGTCAGCCCCATGATCGGCTTATTTTTCCTTTAAGCCATCTCGACAAACCACTGATCATGGCTGATCCACAAGCCGCACGCCTTGCCCGCGAACAATGTAAAAAAGCGCTTGGTGCAGCCTCGGGATCACATCAAAAACTCACCATGCAAGTCCGTGATCTGGTTTTTGATGAAGTATTGGGATTTTACGATATGGATGAAATGGCATCTAAGCTTCATGTCTCAAGACGCACCCTACAGCGCCAGCTGGGTGAGGAAAATACCGCATTCAGTGATATCGTCGAACGTCTACGGGAAGAAAAAGCATCTACTCTGCTTCGTCAGGACGAACGCAGCATAGCCGAGATCGCCGATTATCTCGGCTATACCGATACTGCGAATTTCAATCGCGCATTTAAACGCTGGAAAGGCATGACGGCGAGTCAATATAAGCTATCTGTAGCGTAGTAGGCAAAATAACCACAGGAGGTTGAGCTTCGAAATGTGCGGCAAATACTCAACAACCTATAGATAATGCCTAGTCTTATCCTTTAAGAGGATAATGCTTGGCATCAGGTAGTATTTCAGCAATTGGACGCTTTCCAAACTATAGAAAAGGAACAGCCAATAAATAAAGTGCTTTATCGTGGATTGCTGAGGCATATTTTTGTTTACTAAGCCATTCGATTGCCACAACCTCAAATGAATTAGCTGCCGCAATTTTGGCTTCTCTTACTATTGCTTTTCGTTGTTCGGCAGGATCTATATCTATACAGAAGACTTCTTGCATAACTCAAATGTTAATCAAGTCTTGTTTTGTGAGAATCTTAATTATATGCAGCTATGCAAGAGGTCTAACCTATCTTTTATAAATATTTAAAAAGGCTATGATTGTGTCTGTCTATCAGTCTTTATTTTTTTTAATGAGCTGCCAGTCAATATACATGGTTTACAGGGGTTGACTATGCAGTGTAACAAACAACAAAAAAGCCCACTAGCTTTCGCCGACGGACTTAATAATTAATTTCAAACTGTAGTACGAAGCTTTCTAACAAATTAATGGGGTGGCTAAAGGGACTCGAACCCTCGACAACCGAGATCACAACCCGGGGCTCTACCAACTGAGCTATAGCCACCATTGATGCCAGTTAAAAATCTTTTGATTATCAAAATATGACAAACATTGATTTCTAATGGAATTTTAGCAGAAAACAAAACGTGGATAAGGCATGGTGCGCCTGACAGGATTCGAACCTGTGGCCATCCGCTTAGAAGGCGGATGCTCTATCCAACTGAGCTACAGGCGCATAATCGCATACAGAAGCGTTAAAACAAACATCTTAAACACACTGCTAAACGACAACTGCCATACAACAACTCGATCAACATTTAACTATTTGGTCGGAATGCAAGGATTCGAACCTTGGACCCCCTGGTCCCAAACCAGGTGCGCTACCAGACTGCGCCACACTCCGAATTAAACAGTTTAGCTTCAACATCAAGCTACTTTCTACATCATCAACGACTTGCGTCCTGATGGGGTGTATTCTAGGTAGTTCATCACCCCACGTCAACTGCGAGGCGGATGATTTTACACCACTTGCGCTTTAATCTGTCATATTTTTGATGATAAGTTCGTTTTTTACACGAAAGCATTGCCAGTGGTGTTTTTATGCTCAGCCTTTTAACTGCTTCGTAAAATTGAGCATGCGATCTAAGGGAATCTTTGCACGCAAAGCCAATTCTGCATCCACATGAATTTCTTGATCGCCAGTTTTGAGAACGTGTAATAAGTTATCCAACTCATTCATCGCCATCCACGGACAGTGTGCGCATGAGCGACACGTTGCGCCCTCGCCTGCTGTTGGCGCTTCAATCAGAATCTTATCGGGTGCTGCTTGCTGCATTTTGTAGAAAATGCCGCGATCAGTGGCGACGATCATTGTTTTGTGCGGAAGGGTTTGCGCGGCTTTAATCAATTGACTAGTACTACCCACCGCGTCGGCGAGTGCAATCACCGATTCTGGTGATTCAGGATGCACCAGAATCGCTGCGTCTGGATACAGCGCTTTCATTTGCTCTAAACCGCGTGCGCGGAATTCTTCATGCACGATGCATGAGCCATCCCACAGCAACATGTCTGCGCCCGTTTTCTTTTGTATATAGCGACCTAGATGCTGATCAGGTGCCCAAATGATTTTTTCGCCCAAACTATCTAAGTGCTCAACGATATCGACAGCAATACTCGACGTCACAACCCAATCTGCTCTCGCCTTCACTGCGGCTGAAGTATTGGCATAAACAACAACGGTATGGTCAGGATGCGCATCACAGAAGGCAGTGAATTCATCAACTGGACAACCCAAATCGAGCGAACAGGTCGCTTCTAATGTTGGCATGAGCACTGTTTTTTCTGGGCTAAGGATCTTGGCGGTTTCGCCCATGAACTTTACGCCTGCAACCATCAGCGTTTTTGCTGGATGATCGCGTCCAAAACGTGCCATTTCTAAAGAATCGGAAACGCAGCCACCAGTGAGTTCAGCTAATTCTTGAATATCAGGATCGCAGTAATAATGGGCGACGAGTACCGCATCGCGTTTTTTCAATTCGGCGGCGATTTCTTCAAATTTCTGTTTGCGTTCGCTATCGCTTAACTTGTGTTCAGTATTGTTATGGTCGAAGCCGCTCAATCGATCAAGATGTTCCTTGACGATGATTTTGGAATGATTGTCGATGAGTGCTGACATAAAAATAACTCTTAGCAATGAACTGTTCATGTAAAAAAGCTGTTTGGCTTTAATTTCTAAAAAAAGCTCAAACAGCTCATATTCAAATCAATAACGCATTAGCTTAAAAAACTAAAGCGTTGGATCGCGAAACTCAACCGCACGGCGTGTAAGGGTCGCAAATGCATTCTGGATTTTTTGCTCAACAATAGGTGCCCATTGTAAGCTGGCTTGTCCTGCGAGTTGCGCGGCTTGCAAACCCAATTTTTCGCCCAAAGTCAGTTTGCGGCGTGATTGGATCGCATACACATCATTTTCAGATAACAATGACAACAGATAGGCATCACTGGTTTGCAGTTGATCGACGAGTTTCAGGTTCAATGCATCTTCACCGTACCAATGTTCACCAGTTGCAATCACGGACACGTCTAATTTAGGACGATACTTTTCAACGAAGTGTTTGAACAATTGATGGGTCTGTTCCAATTCTTCTTCAAATTTCTCTTTGCCTTCCTCAGAGTTTTCACCAAACATAGTGACTGTGCGTTTGTATTTGCCTGCCGTATAGACGTCGAAATCAATTTTCAATGATTGCAAGAGTTTATGGAAGTTAGGCATTTGTGCCACAACGCCAATTGAACCGACGATTGCAAATGGTGCAGTCACAATTTCTTCGGCAATACACGCCATCATATAGCCACCGCTTGCCGCGACTTTGTCGATGCAAACTGTGAGATGGAATCCAGCATCGCGTAAGCGTGCTAATTGAGCTGCTGCCAAGCCATAACCATGAACCAAACCACCTGGGCTTTCTAAGCGTAGAACGATTCGATCACGTCCAGCGCGCGCCATAGAAAGGATAATGGTGATTTCTTCGCGTAAATGTTCGACTGCGCTGGCTTGAATATCGCCTTTAAAGTCAAGGACATAAACACGATTGCCATCTTTGGTACGTGATTTTTTATTTTTTTCTTGAGTCTTACTGAGCTTCTTTTGCTCAGCTTTGGACAAGGTTGCATTAGCAAGAAATCGTTGATGCGAATCTAACCGTTCATTTAAGTGCGTAATACGCATTTCTGATTGAAGCTTTGGGGTGTGAAATAGCATATTTTTGATGTCCTGTAATAATTCATCAATCGCACGTTAGAAAAGCGGTTTTCTATAGTTCCAGATGATGCGCGAACAAAATATAGTAAAACAAACCGTAGTCTAGTTATTGTGATGATCGCATTAAAATTCAAGAGACTTTGATCTCTCAAGTTCATCTAAAACAAGATCACAACATTCACATCAAACCAGTCGTAATGGTTTTTCTTCATCAGGTGAGCTGTGTACATGATCGGTATCACACGCCTCGCCTTCTTTCTTGCCTTTATCAATATAACCAGTACGTTGATTTTCAGGTAAGTTTTTCATTTCCCAAATCAATACCGCTTGCATTGATGTTGAACATTGTTCTGGCGTTAAACGATCACCATTGGGCCATTTGCCAATTTCAACTGCAGTGCGCAGACGATCTACGATTTCTGGGGTTAGCGCTGCCAATACTGCTTCAGGGTTCATTGCATCATTACTCATATTGCTTTACTCATTACGATTTCATGTATTCGGTGCTATTAACTGCTTCATTCATCACTGTTTTCTTTGTAATGACTCCAGCCGAGTTTAGTTCGGCAAGCGGCATAGAAATCATAGCCAGGAGGATGCAACAGATTTAATTTAAAAGGATGCTTGCGTATATAGAGCCAATCGCCTTCATCTAATGTCACGCTGTTTTGACCATCGGCACTGACCATGGGTTGTACACGAGTATCTTTAATATTGATCTTAATTTCGCTTTCGCTACTCACCACAATTGGGCGACTCGATAACGTATGCGGATGCATCGGCGCAAGCACAATGCCTTGCATCGACGGATGCATAATCGGGCCACCAGCGGATAGCGCATATGCGGTAGAGCCAGTTGGCGAGGCAATAATTAATCCGTCACTGTGCTGTCGATAAACAAAGTGCCCATCAATACTCATTTCAAAATCAATCATATGCACGGATTTACCCGCGTGCAGGACGATGTCATTGAGTGCAACAGCTTCATGCGTCACACGACCATCGGTACGAACTTCCATGTGGAGGAGGAAACGCTTATCAAGGGTGTATTCTCCTCTTAGGACATGATCGAGTTTGAAGATGACTTCGTCAGGCGACACGTCTGCGAGGAAACCTAAACGACCACGATTAACACCCAACACAGGCGTTTGATAACGCGCTAATACGCGTGCGGCGTGCAGCAAGGAACCGTCACCACCGACGACGATGACTAAATCACAAACTTCACCCAAAAGTGCGCGCGAAACAACTTGCACGGCAGGCATTCCAGCCAATTCCGCAGTCGCTTCATCAAAAATAGGATTGAGGCCGCAAGCAACAACATGATCATGGATCAAGTGTAATGTATCGACGACAGACGACTTACCAGGTCGCCCCATCAAGCCGATATTGCGAAAATGTTGGCTTTTAGTGACTGTGCCTTTTGTTGCAATTTGCCTGACTGATTTAAACACCCTCAGTACTCCAATGTGTTCTACGGTGAAGCATAACATTAAATGTTAATTATGACAGAGACCTGCTTATATGTTGGTCAATTGAGCCGTATATCGTTACCATTTTCTATTAAAACTCACATTGCGAATCAATGTAGAACACAGTTTAATAGACCAGTGACTCATATTAATTTAATTAGAAATGTTAAACGGGGATTTTTTATGCAAAGCGACAATCCAATGCTGCGCCGAGCGGAGTTTGTTCCAACAAGCCAACCGATGACCATTAATGGCGCCGTGAATAAATCAGTTATTCTGACCTTGGTTGCGGCTATTGTTGCAATCGCGTTGTATGCCTACTCGATTTCCTTAATGCAACAAGGCATGGCAAATCCATCTGGCTTGGGAATGATTGTGGGGGCTGTCGGTGGTTTGGTGCTCATTTTAATCATGACTTTTAAACCAAAAACCAGTGCTGCCCTATCTCTTCCATATGCTGTTCTGCAAGGATTGTTTTTAGGTGGCGTGTCAGCAAGTTATGAATCACGTTATCCAGGTGTTCCTGCAAGTGCATTGTTGGCAACTTTCGTGACAACCATTACGCTGTTTGGTCTTTATCGCGCAGGCATCATTCGAGCGACTGAAAAATTCAAATCCATTGTGATTTCAGCAACGATTGCGATTGCGCTGATTTTTGTGGTGCAAATTGTTATGCAATTGGCGTTTAAATCAACGATTCCAGGTTTGTTTGCACAAACAGGTATCTTGGCAATTGGCTTTGCTGCTTTCGTTGCGGTCATTGCTTCACTGAATTTGATTTTGGATTTTGATTTGATTGAAAAATGTGCAGAAATGGGTGCGCCGAAGTATATGGAGTGGTTCTGTGCAACTGCTTTATTGGCAACTTTGGTTTGGATGTACATTTCATTCCTGCGTTTATTAGGTACGCTGCGTAACTAATCGTCTGAATGATTTGATCTAAAAAAACCTCTGATTTGATCGGAGGTTTTTTTTATGGGAATGTGTATATTCAAAAAAATAGATCATTGAGCGGAGTCGAAATGTGAGGTGTATAGAAGCCACACTTCGACTCCGCTCAGTGTTCTTGATGGTGTGATTTTTTATTGGAAAAAATGCTTTTGTGAAAAGTTTGTCGGCTAAAAGCTGCATCGAAGCGTTTAGCCGTGTTAGAATATGCCGACATCGGGACGTCTCCCGATTTTTTTACGCCTGATTGATTTGTGAGAGCATTCTCCGAGTTAGTTATTTGATTTGTAATGTGTTATCGCTTGAAACACATTCTTTGCTTTCTTTTGCATGGGACTAGTCATGCCAGTTGCGGAAACTTGGTTGTTGCCTGATGGCGTTGCAGATATTTTGCCAAAACAGGCTCGCACAATAGAATCATTGCG
>JANYEL010000063.1 GCA_025363155.1 Moraxellaceae bacterium | reverse complement strand
AGCTGCCCTCGACTCAGTGTCTTAAGGCTGATTAGCCAGTTATTAAAGTCCGAGTGCTTCATGATATTTAGCCTCCCGTCTATTTTATAACCAGTATAAACCTTATTTTATTTTTCAACTGTTAACGCAGACATAGCTTTTGCAAAGGGAGGTTGGGAGGGATTTTGCTATTGATTTTCAACACATAGTATTAGAAATTATAATTATCGTCAGACTTTAAGGGCGATTCTAAATACCCTCACGGATTTGTATCGCCAATTGGAGCAGGTTGTGGGCAGAAGGAGGGGCATTACGCGCATGTAAAACCAGACCTGTTTCCATCATCGGCGAGTCTCCAGTCAATGCTCTATAAACAACACCAGTACGCTGCAATGTCCGCATAGAATTGGGAACCAAGGCAAAACCCATTCCTGCAGAGACTAGTCCAATCATCGTTTGCATCTGAATCGCCTGCTGACCCAGCAAGGGTTCGATGCCAAGATCTGCATAATATCCAGTGATGAGATCGTGCAAAGCGGGTGAACTTTCACGAGGAAATAGGATTAAAGGTAAATGTGCCATATCACGTAGATTGATTGTTTCGGCATAGCCTATTTTGCCCTTCTCATCAAGCCATTTCTGCGGCATGGCAATGATGAGCGGGTCAGAGGATATTGGGTGATAGTCAAGTCCTGGCGGAAAGTCTCGATGCGTTGGGGCGATGACGAGTCCAGCATCAATATCATTGTTTAACAGTGTTTGAACTTGGATATTGCTTGTGGCTTCTTGTAGTGTGATTTCAACATCGGGGTAGGCTGCTGAAAAGCGACTGACGATCTCTGGCAAGACACCATAAACTGTGGTGCTGACAAAGCTCAGACGGAGGGTTCCGATTTCTCCGCGCGCTAATCTTTTGGCTACTTGCGGTAATGCCTCGGTTTTATCCAAAATCTGACGGACATGGGGCAACCATAATGCACCGACGGCTGTCAGGCTGACGCTACGATTCGTACGGTTGAATAGGGTGATGCCCAACTCTTGTTCCAGCGCTTGAATGCTCTGGCTCAAAGGAGGTTGCGTCATATATAAGCGTGCAGCTGCCCGCCCGAAATGGAGTTCTTCAGCCACCGCCACGAAGTGTCTAAGCGATCTCAGATTTGTTGAAATCATATGTTTTTAGACCTATTCGGATATATTTAATATATTTTACTCGATAAATGAGGGCGAGTATGCTGATCTTATGATGTTATGCCTTTCACTGAGTTCGCTTAAGGCATAGAATTATCCCCAATTCGCAACATACCCACCCGCGCCATTAGCGGCAGGCACATAAAAGGAACATCCCATGAGTAACGACAGTCACAAAGATCAGGACAACCTCAATATCCGCAAACACTCTTCACAAGTAGTTGACGGCATCGAATTCGCGCCAGCGCGTGCGATGCTACGTGCTGTCGGTTTTTCTGACGAAGATTTCAAAAAACCACAAATTGGGATTGCCTCAACATGGGCGATGGTGACGCCGTGTAACATGCACATTGACGGCTTGGCACGTGAAGCCGAAGCGGGTACCAATGCAGCAGGCGGCAAAGGCGTGATTTTCAATACCATTACCATTTCTGACGGTATCGCGAACGGCACTGAAGGCATGAAATACTCCATGGTCTCACGCGAAATCATCGCTGACTCGATTGAAGCGGTTGCGGGTTGTGAAGGCTTTGATGGTCTGATCGCGATTGGTGGCTGTGACAAAAACATGCCAGGTTGCATCATGGGCTTGGCGCGTCTGAATCGCCCTTCGGTATTCGTTTACGGCGGTTCGATCAAACCGGGTGCGGGTCATACGGACATCATTTCCGTATTTGAAGCGGTTGGCCAACACGCCAAAGGCGAATTGTCTGCAATCCAAGTCAAACAAATTGAAGAAGTTGCGATTCCTGGCCCAGGTTCATGCGGCGGGATGTACACGGCTAATACCATGGCTTCTGCAATCGAAGCACTCGGCATGAGCTTGCCAGGTTCATCAGCACAAGATGCGGTGTCACAAGAAAAGCATGATGACTGCAAACTTGCTGGCGAAGCGGTAATGAACTTGCTGCGCCTCGATATAAAACCACGCGACATCATGACCAAAGCAGCCTTTGAAAATGCAATTAAAATCGTCATCGTGCTTGGCGGTTCAACCAATGCTGTACTGCATTTGATTGGCATGGCGCGTACGGTTGATGTGGATCTGACGTTAGACGATTTCGTGCGTATTGGTAAAGACACACCACTCCTCGCTGACGTACGTCCATCAGGAAAATACATGATGAGCGAATTGGTAGCGATTGGCGGTATTCAACCGTTGATGAAACGTATGCTTGATCGTGGCATGTTAGATGGCTCATGTTTGACTGTTACTGGTAAAACTTTGGCTGAAAACTTGGCCAATGTTCTGGATTACCCAGCTGATCAACAAATCATTATGCCGTTTGATAAACCAATCAAAGCGGACTCACATTTGGTGATTTTGAAAGGCAATCTGGCTGAAGAAGGTTCAGTTGCGAAGATCACGGGTAAGGAAGGTCTACGGTTTGAGGGTAATGCACGCGTCTACAGTGGCGAAATCGAAGCGATGGCAGGCATCTTGAATGGTGAGGTAGTTGCTGGCGACGTCATCGTTATTAAAGACGAAGGCCCGAAAGGCGGCCCAGGTATGCGCGAAATGCTCAAACCAACTTCAGCCGTCATGGGTAAAGGCTTGGGTCAAACCGTTGCATTGATTACTGATGGTCGTTTCAGTGGTGGTTCACATGGTTTTGTGGTTGGTCACATCACCCCAGAAGCGTTTGAAGGTGGCTTGATTGGTTTGGTTCACACCGGCGACCGCATCGTGATTGACGCCGAAACTCGCGAACTGAACTTGCTCGTCAGCATCGATGAAATCGCAACACGTCGTGCCGCATGGGTTCGCCCAGCACCTAAATACACCCGCGGTGTATTGGCAAAATACGCGCGTTTGGTGTCAAGTGCATCAACAGGTGCAACGACTGATCTCGATCTGTACTAATTACATTGAGTGAGTCGCTTCATATTTTTCTTCTCTTGCCTTTTAAAAGCGCAAGAGAAGAAAAATATGAGTAAAATAAAAAATGTAGCGAAGTGTGCTTTTGATCAGCATTAGCAAAAATCATCAGTACATTTCATTTTTAGGACGTGGCGAAACGTCGGTTTTTATGTTAAAAACAAACCCAACATTAGAAACTTATCAATTGAGGCTTAGGTATCACAATGTCGCTTACGCGAAGATGGCTTGATCCGATACGATCACGCTGGTTGCTTCAACGCCCCACTCGTTCACGACGACCGTCGGCGCGTGCAAATCGAGCAACGCTCACCGTGTTTTTGCGATTAGACGATGCATATAGCTATCTTTTAGTTCAGATTTTGGCCCAATTAGACAGTTTACTCATCCCCAGATTGCGCCCTCTAAAAATTATCATTTCTACCCATGCTGCTGAATCACCGCAAAACTTAAGTGCAGAGCAATGGTTACGCTATACCCATCACGATGCGGCAGTACTTGCTCAACAGCATCGTTTTGTTTTTCAAGAAGATTATGTCGCACCAAACGTGGCGTTGATGCTGCAAGCACAAGAAATTCTTTCATCAACACCACTACAAGGCGCGGAATTTTTAAGACTGCTACAAAATGTCTTTCACATGATTTGGCAAAACCAAAGTGGCAAACTCGCTTTACTGCATCAAATGGCCGTACAGCGTAAACCTGCAAGTCCCGTAAATATAACATCCGGACCGACAGTTGAATTCACCGATGAGCCTTTGAGTGAAGCCTACATTGCCTTTGCAGGGCGGCATTATCTTGCGATAGATGATTTCTTACGTTTGACTCGAAGATTACACCATCAGCATTTACTGACTGGCGAACCTGTTTTTCTCATTAATCATGTGGAATGGGGCGAGCATCTGGTTAGCGATCCTGAGTTGCTGGCGGATATCCAAGCAATGCGACCCGTGCTCAAGTTCTACGGCGCACTGGAAGATCCATTCACCTACTTGGTTTTGCGTTATTTACAGCAAGAAATGGTTGGCTATTACAACGTCAAAGTAAAATTCTTCCCGTTGCCCTATCAAGGTCGTGATGAATTTGATTGGCGATTGGCAATGCGTTTGTCGAAACGTGTGGGTGTGCCATTTTCACCATTCTGTCGCCCAGATGCGGCTGGTGTGATGGCGATGACCAAGACGTTAGTCAATCTCAAACATGAACCACGATTAACCCGTGCCTTAGAAATGCTCGAAAGTGTCTGGTCTAAAGGTTTTGATATGGATTTTGTGCCACACTTTAGTAAAGTATTGCCTGATGTTGCGATCAGTGATTCTTCGGCAGCATTAGCTTGGCTTGAACGTAATCAAATTGGCGCAACGGCACTAGGTGTGCCTGATTTACCCGCATTTGAGCTGCGCGTAGGTGGGCGACGTCATGTGTTTTGTAGTTTGTATCGCGTCTGGCAAGTTGAAACGCTGTTGTCTGCTGCGCTAGAGGATGTGTAATTTATACATCATCCTCAGCGGTCAGTGATTCTAATAGCTGAACAGTGAATCCTTAGATATCCCAAATGGCTTGAGCTTCTCTCAGATTCAGCGTGCCTTCATAAATCGCACGACCTGTGATCGCACCTAGAATTCCCGCTTGACCTTTCAATGCATGAATATCATCAAGATTGGTAATCCCACCTGATGCAATCACTGGCAGACCACATGCCGCTGCAAGCGCAACGGTTTGCTCGACATTGACACCTTGCATCATGCCATCACGCGCAATATCGGTATACACAATGCTGGAAACACCCGCATCAGCAAAACGTTTTGCTAATGTCGTCGCTTTCACATCTGTTACTTTTGCCCAACCGTCGGTAGCAACCCAACCATCTTTTGCATCAATCCCAACAATGATACGACCTGCGTATTGTTTACAGGCTTCTTCAACAAATTCAGGTTCACGTACGGCTTTGGTGCCGATGATCACATAAGAAACACCCGCATCAAGATAATGCCCAATCGTTTCTAACGAGCGAATGCCGCCACCAATCTGAATTGGCAAGGTTGGATGCTTTTTCGCAATCGCTTCAACCACACTTTTATGAATGGGTGTTCCTGCAAAAGCACCATTTAAATCAACAAGATGTAAACGACGTGCGCCTTCATCAACCCAATGCGTTGCGGTCGCAACAGGGTCATCAGAAAATACGGTATCGTCTTCCATACGACCTTGTTTAAGGCGTACACATTGACCATCTTTAAGATCGATTGCAGGAATAAGAAGCATAACGGACAAATTCAACTTTAGAATGAAGGTCGCTATTATGCCATTG
>JANYEL010000089.1 GCA_025363155.1 Moraxellaceae bacterium | reverse complement strand
ACATAATTTGACACAATCAGCATATTGATCAATTAAAGAATAGGGTTGTGTGACATGAGCCATTTCGGTACTGACGGCATCCGTGGCAAATTCGGCGTAGAGCCGATTACTCCAGAGTTTGCGCTGAAATTAGGCTATGCCTCGGGCAAGGTGCTCGCCGCGCAAGGTCGTGCAGAAGTGATGGTGGGCAAAGATACGCGCTTGTCAGGCTATGTGCTTGAAGCAGCTTTGCAGGCAGGACTGAATGCGGCTGGCGTGAACGTGCGTTTGCTTGGCCCATTGCCGACCCCAGCGATTGCGCATTTAACCCGTGCGTTTCATGCGGATGCAGGCATCGTGATTTCTGCATCGCATAATCCTTACTTTGATAATGGCATTAAGTTCTTTTCTGGCGAAGGTAAGAAATTGGATGATGCTGTTCAGAATGAAATCAGTGAACAACTCTCTAAACCGATTACGATTGATGCGCCTGATCAATTGGGTAAAACCACGCGCGTGACCGATGCCAATGGTCGCTATATCGAATTCTGTAAATCCACATTCCCTTATAACTTGAGCTTGCGTGGCATGACGATTGTTGTCGATTGCGCGAACGGTGCGGGCTATGCAGTTGCGCCTGCGGTACTGCGTGAGTTGGGCGCGAATGTGATTCCAATTTTCAACACGCCGAATGGTCTGAATATTAACGATGGCTGTGGTTCTACACATCCTGAAGCACTTCAAAAATCAGTACTTGAACATAGTGCGGATATTGGGATTGCGCTGGATGGTGACGGCGACCGTATTGTCATGGTTGATCATCGCGGTGCATTGGTTGATGGCGATAGTATTCTTTATGTACTGGCAACGCGTCCAAGCCAGAATACCGTTGGTGTCGTGGGGACATTGATGAGTAATATGGGCTTAGAGCTGGTATTACGTGATAAAGGCATTGCGTTTAAACGTGCGAATGTCGGTGATCGCTATGTCATGGCTGAACTAGACGAAGCAGGTTGGCAGCTCGGCGGTGAGGCATCAGGTCATATTTTGTGTTTGGATAAGAGCACGACGGGCGATGCGTTGATTGCGGGTCTGCAAGTGTTGGCTGCGGTGATTGAGCAAGGTAAAACCTTGGCTGAATTGGCGTCACCATTGAAAGTGTTTCCACAAGTCTTGGTCAATGTTCGCTTGGCTGAAATGCGTGATCCGTTTGCTGATGAAGAGTTGCGTGATGCCTTTGCAAAGGCGGAGGAAACGCTGGCGGGGCGTGGTCGTCTATTGATTCGTAAATCAGGCACTGAGCCCATGATTCGCGTCATGGTTGAAGGTGAAAACGAATCACAAGTCACGAAGCTTGCACATGATCTGGCTGATTTGGTGCGTGCACGACTAAGCGTTTAATCACTGCAACTGCAAGTATTCTAAAGAGTAAATGCAATGAACGACTTGACTAAGCTTACTCATCAAAGCGATTTAACGGCATTACGGCAATCGTATGCCAAGGGTGAGCTGCGTCGGGCGGATGTTGACGATAATCCGTTTATTCAATTCAATGCATGGCTCAAACATGCGCTTGAAAGCCATCAAAAAGAACCGTATGCGATGACCTTGGCGACTGCGAGTTGTGCAGGTCGTCCGAGTGCGCGAACCGTTTTACTGCGCCAGTTTGATGAGCGCGGGGCGGTTTTCTATAGTAATTACGACAGTCATAAAGGCGAGGATTTAGCCGAAAATCCGTATGCTGAGATTTTGTTTTTTTGGGCGGAACTTGAACAGCAGATTCGAGTTTCAGGACTTGTCGAAAAATTATCAGAAGAAGAATCGACAGCATATTTCCATAAACGTCCGCACGGTAGTCAAATTGCCGCTTGCGCCAGTCTGCCGCAAAGTGGCGTGATTGCTGATCGCGAGGTGTTAGAACAGCGTTTTGTGGATTTAAAAACACAGTATCCTGAAGGTTCTATTGTGCCAAAACCAGAGTTTTGGGGTGGCTATCGCATTGTTCCGGACCAGTTTGAGTTCTGGCAAGGACGTCAAAGTCGCTTGCATGATCGCTTGCAATATCGCTTAGAAAACACTCATTCCTCAACCGAAAAACAGTGGGTTATTGAACGACTGATGCCTTAGGCTTTTGTGAAAACTACATCTTCATAATGTGCAGAATTGGTATTTCGGCTGTAGTACGTTGGTTGGGTTAATATATTTATTAAAATTAAAATAAGTTTTATAGATAATAAAAACAGTGGTTTATGTTGATTGTTTCATTTTTATATAAATTGTGAGTTTACTGGTTTTACCCAGTCAAATCATTGTCTGCATACCAAAGTTTGGATTATTGTGGATTTACCCAATAGCGGGTTAGTAAATCAATAGTCCTCATGGTTGGAGAAACGACATGAAAAACATTTTTAAAATTCTATCTGGAGCAGTCGCTTTATCTGCGGCTTTGACTTTGTTTTCAACTACAGCTTCTGCAGCGCCTTATCATCATGAAGCGCAACGCACTGTTGCTCAGCACGTGGTACATCGTCCACATCATGTGGTTTACCGTCAACACCATGTTGCTTATCGTCCGCATCATGTGAATTATCGTCCTCATCACGGGGTGTATCGTCCACATTATACAGCGCGCCATCATGGCTATCGCCATCATGCGCGTCATCACTACTACCGTTAATTATATGATTTAGAAGTGAAATCTGGGTCATTGAATGAGGCGTGGAAACTTTATATTAATAAGTTTTGCCTCAATGGGTTTTTGTTGTTGCCATACTTTGTCATAATCGCGTCTGCTCGCAGGGAGCAGGCGTAATTGATGACGGGGTTGTGTATGAAGCAGTTTGAAAAAATGGGATGGATCCGCCAAGGATTTCTCGGTTTAATCGTTTATGCAGTCGTGTCGCCAAGCCATGCAATGAGTGTGCGCGAACGCTATCTACTCCAGCACCCGCAAGCTGCCGCCCATCAAGATGTTGCTGCAGCGCCTGCTAAGGTCGCCAATCACTCGCGCAAACATCATGTTGCCGAAAAAGAAACGCCAGTCCGTCAAAAAGCAGCGCATCGTCGTCATGCTAAAGTTGAACAGCCGATCATCGAAAAGCATTCACGTGTACATAAGGCAAAAAGCCGTCATGACCGCGTGATCGTGCCGAAGATTCCCAAGCCAAAATTTAATCGTCAGCAAGCGCGTGATGCGGAAGCGGCATTAAATCATCGGAAAGTGAAACAAGATGTGCCTGTGAGTCGTCATAAACGCAAAGTTGCTGCTGCACCGATTGCAAAGCATACAACTCACCATGCAGTGAAACGCACAACTCAACATCGCGTACATCATCACAAACGTCATAACGCAGACTAATAAGCCGCCAATTTATCGGCTTGTCACTCGCAATAAATAGCGCACTCGGTTGGTGCGCGATCCGCTAAAAGTTGTCATACTTTGCTGATGACTCAATTAACATTAAAAAACCGTCCTTTACCGTCCATTCCTGCGAGCTTTACGGCTTTACCGCAGGTTTTGGCGCGCCTGTATGCCGCTCGTGGCGTACAACACATTGATGAACTTGAATTAAAACTAGCGCGACTTTTGCCTGCGCAAGGTTTGCTTGGACTCGATTCTGCGATTGAGCAGATCAATCATGCCATTGATACCGCGCAGCGTATTCTGATTATCGGTGACTTCGACGCGGATGGTGCGACCAGCACGGCGCTGATGATGCTGGCGCTTGGGAAAATGGGCGCAACTGTCGATTTTCTCGTGCCTGATCGCTTTAAATATGGTTATGGATTAACACCAGAAATTGTGGCTTTGGCGCTCGCGGAATACACGCCAGAACTGATTATTACCGTCGATAATGGTATTTCCAGTCATGACGGTGTCGCGGCTGCGCAAGCAGCAAATGTTGCTGTCATTATTACCGACCATCACTTGACGTCAAAAGTTGCGCCGCCTGCACAAGCGGTGGTGAACCCAAATCAGCAAGGTTGTACTTTCGCCAGTAAAGCATTGGCTGGTGTAGGTGTGGCATTTTATGTTTTGGCTGCATTGGCAACTTTGCGGAAATCGCAAGGCAAACCCACTGCAAAACTCACCGATTGGCTTGATTTAGTTGCGCTCGGCACAGTTGCCGACGTTGCACCGTTGGATGCAAATAATCGAATTCTGGTGTCACAAGGTCTTGCTCGGATTAAGAGTGGTCAATGTCGTTTAGGATTATTAGCACTCTTGGAAATCGCCAAACGCGAACGTAAAGGTTTGACCTCACAAGATTTAGGTTTTGTCTTAGGTCCTCGTATCAATGCGGCTGGTCGTATGGATAGTATGCGCATTGGTATTGAGTGCTTGTTGGCGGAAGATATCGTTACTGCGCGAGAACTTGCCGAACAATTAGAAATACTGAATCAAACGCGGCGCACCGTTGAGTCGGGGATGAAGTCGGAAGCATTGGCGTTACTCGAAGATCGACGTCTCTTTGAAGAAGTCGTTCCGCCAGCGATTGTGTTGTATGAATCGAGTTGGCATCAAGGCGTGATTGGCATTGTGGCTGGACGTTTAAAAGAACAGTTCAATCGCCCAAGTATCGTCTTTGCCCCGAGCGATGATACGAATCAAACGCTGAAAGGCTCCGCGCGTTCCATCGTTGGTGTGCATATCCGTGATGCGATTGAGCGAGTGGCGGAAGCACATCCTGAGTTGATTAGTCACTTCGGCGGTCATGCTATGGCGGCAGGTTTGACCTTGCCAGCTGCAAATTTTCAAGCATTTTCGGATGCGTTTACAGCGGTGATTGCTGAACATGATGCACATTTGTTTGAGCCTGTATTGTGGACGGATGGTGCGCTTGGTGCGGATGATTTTTCGCTACAACTTGCCAATCAATTGCTGGAAGGTGATCCGTGGGGGCAGGCATTCCCGCCGCCAGTGTTTGAAGGCGAGTTTGAGATTTTAGAACAGCGGATACTGAAAGAAAAACATTTGAAACTGACCTTACGGCATATCGAAGGTGGCAATTGGTTGGAAGCGATTGCGTTTAATGTTGATCTCGACGTGTGGCCAACGGAAAGCTCGCGTGTGCAAATGGCTTATCAGCTCGATATTAATGAGTTTCGCGGTGAACGCCGTGTGCAGCTCAAGGTCGTTTGGCTGGTGCCGCTATGATTGGCAAATTCATTCGCAAGTTTGGGTAAATCAAAAGATAGAAGGTAAATCGTGACAGCGTTTTCAAATTGGCTACGTTCTTTTGTTCCTCCGCCTTTGACCGTCTCTAAGCGAGAAATTTTTTATAGTTGCGTGGGCGCGTTGATTGGCTTGATGTTTGCGGAGTGCCTGAGTCGTTATGCTTTGGGCGATGTGAACCTCTGGTTTGTTGCACCGATTGGCGCGTCTGCGGTTTTGCTTTTTGCCGTGCCCGCCAGTCCGCTCGCGCAGCCGTGGTCGATTATTGGCGGCAATCTCGTTGCAGGTCTTGTCGGAGTTTTCTGTGCTCAGAATTTAGGTTCAAATCTTGGACTAGCTGCAGCGATAGCGGTCGCGACTGCGATTGGCTTCATGTTTGTTTTGCGCTGTTTACATCCGCCGAGTGGTGCGGTTGCGATGACTGCGGTGATGGGCGGCCCAGCGATTCATGCACTGGGTTATCAGTTTGTGATTTGGCCTGTATTGGTTAATTCTTTATTTTTATTAGCATTAGCGTTGATTTTTAATAATGCACTGCGTCATCGTTATCCCCATCAGATTGCCAAGCCAGCAAGAACCACCGATCCATTACCCAGCGAACGTTTGGGCTTTACGAGCAATGATTTAGATAAAGCCTTGAGTGGTTTTGGCGAGCTATTGGACATTAATAAAAGCGATTTGGCGGACTTGATTAACCAAGCCAAAGTGAACTCATTTCAGCGTCAATTTGGTGATGTGCGCTGTGCTGAGATTATGTCTAAGGATTTGATTACGGTACAGCCAACGACACCGTTGACTGAAGCGTTGAACAAGTTGCGTGAATTGGAAATGATGGCGTTGCCTGTGGTGAACGAGCAAAATCAATTACAAGGCTTGTTGTCGATTCAGAATTTCCTCGTGCCGCGAGGCGATTCAACCCATATTCTCAATCCGTTAGAGGAATATTGGGCGAAGAACGTGATTGATATTATGTCGCATCATGCGCCGACGATTCGTGCTGAACAACCGATTGGCGATTTAGTGCAATTGTTTTCAGATCAAGGTCTGCATTATGTGCTGGTGGTCGGCGAGGACAAGCATGTTGATGGAATTATTACCCAGACTGATCTGGTAGCGGCATTGTTTGAGTTGAAGTTGGCTGAAGCTGTTCAAGCTTAATTTTGACTTGCTGCACGGTATTGATCAGAGATTGCCAAAAAAAACGCCGTCACTGCTCAGTTTGTATTAAAATCGCCGACTAATTCAAGATTCATATTTTACAGAGTAGCAAATTCGTGGAAATTAACCCGTACGTCCTTCGCATTAAAGACCTGACTGAGCGCGGCAACACGCTTAGGGGGTATCTTTGACTATGATCTAAAAGTTGAGCGTTTAGAAGAAGTTCTACGCGAACTGGAAGATCCTGCCATCTGGAATGATGCACCGCGCGCGCAAACAATGGCTAAAGAAAAAGGTGAGTTAGAGGGCATCGTCAACGTGCTCAATAACCTGACTAAGCAAGTCGATGATGCGCAAGCGATGTTGGATTTGGCGGTTGAAGCGGATGAAGAAAGTCTGCTGAGTGAAGTGACTGCTGAGTTGGATGCTGCGGAAGCGGATGTGGGTAAATTGGAATTCCGCCGTATGTTTGGCGGTGAAGCGGATCCGTGCAATTGCTTCGTCGATATTCAGTCGGGTTCGGGCGGGACAGAGGCGCAAGATTGGGCGTCGATGTTGCTGCGTATGTATTTGCGCTGGATTGAGCGTCATGGTTTCAAAGCGGAAATCATGGAAGAATCTGACGGCGAAATCGCGGGGATTAAGAGCGCGACGATTCGGGTCGAAGGCGAGTATGCCTTTGGTTGGTTGCGCACCGAAACGGGCGTCCATCGCTTAGTGCGTAAGTCACCGTTTGATTCGGGTAACCGTCGTCACACCTCGTTTTCATCGGTGTTTGTCTCCCCTGAAATTGATGATAATATCGAGATTGATATCAACCCAGCAGATGTGCGTACTGATACTTATCGTGCGTCTGGTGCGGGTGGTCAGCATATTAATAAAACCGACTCAGCGGTACGTTTGACGCATATTCCGACCAATACCGTGGTTGCGTGTCAGAATGAGCGCAGTCAGCACGCCAACCGTGATCGTGCATGGAAAATGCTGCGTGCGAGATTGTATGACCTTGAACTAAAAAAACGTAGCGAAGCGCAACAAGCGTTGGAAGCGACCAAGTCTGATATTGGTTGGGGTAGTCAGATTCGCTCGTATGTACTTGATGATTCTCGTATTAAAGATTTACGTACCAGTGTTGAAACGTCGAATACTGGCGCGGTGTTAGATGGTGATTTGGATAAGTTTATTGAAGCTAGTCTAAAAATGGGATTATAAAACCTGATGCCTTTTTGGTATTCACTGTTACTCGCCATCATCGCGCAGCTCTATCGACTGCGCGTTTTTCTGCGTTCGCGGCATGAGCCTGATTATCAGCTTGAGGTCATGCAACGTTTCGGGCCACTTCCTGCAACAACACTCAAACATCCTGTTTGGATTCATGCTGTTTCTGTCGGTGAAACCAATGCTGCGCAACCGATTATTCAGCATTTGTTGAATATGGGCTTACCGGTGCTCGTGACCAATACCACGCGGACAGGTGCGGCTCGCGTCAAGATACTCTTTGCCCAAGACATTCAAAATCATCAACTCGAACAACATTTTCTCCCCATCGATACCGCCAGTTTGATGAATGAATTCATTGATCTTCATCAGCCACGCGCGATGCTGTTGATCGAAACAGAAATTTGGCCGAATCTGTTGGCGATTTTGCACAAGCGTAAAATTCCATCGATGCTCATGAATGCACGTCTTTCCGAGCGTTCCGCGAAAGGCTATGCAAAATTCAGTAGTCTGACTAAGCCGATGCTTGAGCATCTAACACGCATTGCTGCACAGGATGTCGACACGGCGAATCGCTTCATTGGACTCGGTGCATCGACGAGCAAAGTGATCGTGACAGGCAGTTTGAAGTTTGATTTAACTGCGCCAGAAGCTAGTCTGGAACTGGCGAAAAAATTGAAGCTCGATTGGCAACTTGAAGGTCGTCCTGTGCTTTTCGCTGCGAGTACACATGAGCCAGAAGAGCAAGAGATTTTGACGGCGTTTAAAACCTTGCATGCAGAGTTTCCGCGCGCATTGCTGATCATTGCGCCACGTCATCCTGAGCGTTTTGATCGGGTGGCGGCGTTGATTGAAGAGCAAGGGTTGAGCTATACGCGACGCTCGTTGAATCAATCTGGAAATAGCACCACTTCGGTTTTCCTTGCAGATAGTATGGGCGAGATGTGGACTTGGTATGCGTTGTCCAAAATGGCGTTTGTCGGTGGTTCATTGTCTGAAACGGGTGGTCATAATCCGCTTGAGGCAGCGAGTCTTGGCGTGCCTGTGGTGATGGGTTCGCATACGTTTAACTTCGCACAGATTGTTGAGTTATTAAAAGAAGCAGGTGCGTTGATTCAGGTCAATAATGCAGAAGCTGTGATGCAGGTTTGGCGGGATTGGTTGCTGAGTGAAGCGCAATGTGAGGATGCCGCAAGTGCAGGTCTTGCGGTCATGAAAGCCAATCAAGGCGCACTCAAACGCCAGCTAAATTTGGTTGATGATCTTTTGAAGTCTTCGTTTTAAGTTAATAAAAATATGAATTTACTCCTCCTTGAACAAGATGATTTGCTACCTGATGGTTATGATTCTCACATTGAGAGCCATCAAGCCAAAATTACAGATACTCGCCGTTTAAAACACATTCATCAAACGCTTAATCTAACCGTCGGCGATTCGATCAAAGTTGGCGTACGTGATGGTTTGAAGGGTACAGCTCAAGTTGCAGAAATCACGCCAGAGAGTGTGTCCTTTAGTCATCTCGTCCTTGATACGCCGCCGCCTGCAAAGATTCCATTGACGTTGGTTTTGGCGTTGCCGCGACCGTTGGTATTGCGGCGGTTGATTATGGATGCGGTGACGATGGGTGTGGAGCGGCTGGTTTTGCTGAATAGTCGATGTGTGGAAAAGAGCTATTGGCAGAGTCAGGTGTTTGATGAGTTGCAGCAGATTGTGGTGCTGGGGCTTGAACAGGCGGGTGATACTGTGGCGCCGTTGATTGAGTTGCGTCCGCGTTTTCGTCCGTTTGTGGAGGATGAGTTGCCAGCGCTGGTTCAGGGTAAGACTGCGATTGTGGCGCATCCTTATGCGACTGCGGTTGCGCCGATTGGGTTAACGACGCCTTGTGTGTTGGTGGTGGGTGCGGAAGGTGGTTTTATTCCATTTGAGATTGATTTGTTGGAAAAAAGTGGTTGTATGCCTGTGAGTTTGGGGCAAAGGATTTTGCGGACTGAAACGGCTGTGCCGTTGTTGATCGGGCGGTTGATGGGGTGATAGATTTGATAAAATAAGGCATGTATTTGATTGGATAGTATATTCCTAATAATTTGAAATTTTTAATAAAAAATTAAAGCGACAAGACCCAATTATAAATTTGTTTTTTAAGTTGTCTTGTTAAAATGTAAACTATGGATTACGATATAAATAATGAATCAGCTTCATAAAACCGAAAAATTTGCTTTTGGATGGATAATCTGCGCGATATTCGTGCAAGAGCGCGTATCCAAGTTCGTCTTGATCGATTGGCACGTGGCAATGCAGGCGACCATAAATCTGTGGGCGGCGGCGTGGTCGAGCTACGGATTGATTATGGCGCGGGTTATCGCGTTTATTATACCTTTCGTGGACAGACCATTATATTTCTGCTGATTGGTGGTGATAAATCTAGCCAGCAAGCTGATATTGATATGGCACAACAACTTGCCAAGCAATTGGAGAATTGATATGAGTTTAAAAACGACACCTTATGATGTGGTTGAGCATCTGCGTAATGATGAAGAGATTGCTGCATATCTTGCCGCAGCATTAGAAGATGCCGTGGATGATCCTGCTTATATGACTCAAGTGCTCGGTGATGTTGCCCGTGCGCATGGCATGACTAAACTTGCGCGCGAAACAGGTTTAACGCGGGAAGGGTTGTATAAATCTTTGAGTGAAAATGGTAATCCCAGCTTCACTACAGTGAATAAAATCGTTCATGCGCTCGGTTTTAAATTGACCTTGCAGCCTGTGTGATTTGCTATAAAGAAAGTTGTTTTCAGTCGGTGGGTTTGGGACAAAGAGTTTTGCGGACTGAAACAGTTATCCTGCTGTTTATAAGCCAGTAGATGGGATAGGGTCACAAATGACTAGCTATTGTATTCATAGATTATCTTTAGCATTTTTGCCATATAAAAAAATGGGTCTTAGGAAGTTAAGTACAATTTAAAGTGTGGTAACTTACTAAGATGGAAACGAAAAATAGGTACTATCGCCGTTCAAGAATCACAGAAGCCAAATTTAGACAACTTGTTCCTTGCGAAGCATTGCTTCTCATTTGCT
>JANYEL010000234.1 GCA_025363155.1 Moraxellaceae bacterium | reverse complement strand
TTAGATTCGTCGTTGCTAAACTACGAGAGGCATAGGGAACACGCCATACAGGAACAGAAAGAGATTCAGACCGCTTAAAATTCTCAGACGCAGGAATAGGATGACGAAACAGCGAAACCATGCCCAATTCCTCAGCAATCTGACGCAACTCAGCCCGTGAAAATTTAGAATCATAGCTTTTGTTGTACCAGAGGAAAACCCGTGTAGCAGGACTAATACGCTGAATTTGTTCCAAAACCTCAATAGAACCATCCGCAGCCCACGAACCATCAATCGGAATCAATAACACATCAATACCGAAATCCCGCCCAAACGATTCAATAAAGCGATAATCAGGCGGAGCGTCAATCAAAACAAGACTATTACCAGCCATTTGCACGGCTTCCAACTCGCCCGTGACAGAAACGCAACCAACCTGAAAACTCGTACCCGTATTATACTCACGTTTTGCATAGCGCGATAAGAAACGAGAGCTATTTTTTTGTGGGTCAGCATCCAAAACTAGCGCACGTTCGCCTTGCTCTTCAGCACGAACCGCAGTATTGACAACTAGCGTAGTTTTACCGCAGCCGCCCTTCAAATTGAAACTCAAAACATTCATAAAAAAACTCCAAAAAATGAAAAAAACAATGATACTTGTGCGTATCATCTGCGTATTGTTTGTGTACTATCTGCGTATCGTTTGTGTAGCATTTGTGTATTGTCTGTGTACCATTTGTGCATCGAATTTGATATTCTACGAAGTAGTACCTGCGTACCGTTTGCGTACTATTTGCGTATCGTTTGTACACCATCTGCATATTGTTTGTGTACCGTTTGCGTATCGTTTTTAGCCACAAATGGTATCAAATACAACATCGGCATCACACGACGACAACCCTAAACCATCATCCTCATCGAGAAACGCTCCATCCTCAATATCAACAGGCAAACCGCCCCACGTCGTAGATTTCCGAGCATACCAGTTCCAGAGATTTCCACGTTCAACACACGCAGAAATAGCCACCTCCGCAGCCGAGCGCGTGATTTCTAAGGTCTGTGCCATGAAATGCAGCCGTTTAATCGTAATTTTGCAGGAGAACACCTCTGAAGGGGCAGCAGTGCGTTTCGTGAGCGAGACAGCACCGACAGATTCCCAGTCAATCACACCAATAGCGCCCAATTTTTCCTTACGGCGACTTTTATTACCGTCCTCAGAAGTAGGCACAAACTCAAACCAGTTTTCAAACTGCGTCCGGGCAATAGACACGAGATAGGCAGCATCGTCAAGCCGCCAAAAATCGAAGTTTTCGATAGTTTTGATACAAGCTGAACGCATACGCAATTCGACGCGCTCAACGTTCCCAGCATCAGCCAAACCACAGCTCGCCCAAAAGTCACGGATATACTGTTTGCACGATTGCTCCAGCTCACGCGATTTATCATAAATGGAGAGAATTTTATCTGACGAAGATTTCCCGATATAAAACCCTGCAAAATCCCCCGTTTTCGTGTCCAACGACGACGCACTCAGCTTCGCTTTCCCCATCATAGCATATTTTCGATTCCCGATATACTCTTCTTGAATAAAGCGACGCAAACCGCGTTCATACACGACTTCGCCCGTCTGAGTATTTGCAAGAGCGTCAAACACGCCGTCAATAGCAATATCCAAGCGCGAAACGTTTTTGTAGTGCCAGTGCATCATAGCGCACATTGTCCGCAACCGAGACAACCAGTCATGGCGGTACAAATGATGATTATAGATTTTCACCTGCACCACATTGGACGCTATCAACGTAGTCCGCGAGTGGGAAAACACAAGCGCAAACGCCTCTCCATCAAGCGAGACCTCCCACGAATGGGAAAAATACTTATTTCCCTGTACCGCACACGGCGTAAAGACGACGTTGCCAGAAGCATAGACGGCATCATCAGAGGGCAGAGGCAAAACGTCATCACAGACAAACATGGCTTGCGCCCAATCAACAGAAATCGCGTATTTCATATATTCCATCCCGTTTGGTATAGATAGCCGTTGTTAAACTTACTACGGCTATCAATTCAAAGTAATTTTTTGCCGAATCCATACGAATCAGTAACTTGCAATCAGTGTTCCGAGAGAGCAACCATTTTTGCTACCAATGCAAGAGGTGGTTTTGTTTCTTTTGTGTTCCGAAAATTTAACATCTGAAACAAACAGGGGTCTAGTGTTCAAAAGAACGCCAGGAACAAACAGTTTGTTGAAGGAAAAGTAAAAACCTCGTTTCGTCGCCGCCAAGCAAGAGAAACGTGGTTTTTTTTATACCTAAAATTTATATCAAAACTTCACCGTTAGAACGCTCACGTAGCGTCTCAAATTTGCGTTCACAGTCAGCCAAAAAAGAAGCGGCTTTAAAGTCGCCGCGCTCACGAGCGACAATTTTCATCGCCTCAACAACGACCTCAAAATGTGTCGTCGGAAACGAGGAAACAAGCCGCTCCATATCGGACAACGATAATCTTGTAGTCATATAACAAAAAAATTAAAGAAGGGTAAAGATTACGAATGGCTCAAAATCTGCTCCGCAAAGCCTACGCAGATGTTTCGCCATTCATGCCAACTTCCGCTTTTACGGAGATGAAGGGCGCTTTTTCGACCGTTTTCGGGAAGGGGAGGGGCTAGAATCTAGCCCCTCATTCTTCACCTCCGAGACGACGGCGCTCAGGTTGTCATGGCGAGACAGTGCCCTATCCTCCGCCGAATTAGTCCTAATCAATGACGAATATGCTTCAATTATTTTCTGTTCAAGAATTTGCCCCGCGTCATTACTATCCACACCCAAAATCATCTTTGCCACCGCAGCAGATTCAATAAGTGAACGCAAAAAAACATCAATAACAGCACCAGACACGCCGCTACTTCTAGCCGTAGCAGCAAAAGCCGCAGCACCAGCGCTCATCTCAATACCAGCCTCCATAGCTCGATTACAGGGCATCATAACAGCAACGGGTTCATTCCACTTGTATAGAACGGTAGTAATGCCAGCCTCAGCATCACTCACCAGAGCCGAAAATCCGCCACGTGTAACATCTCCAACTGTTCGACGGGCGAAACTAGAATTTTGAGCAGGTTTTTCCATAGCCTAAAATATATGATAATTCACATATAACCAAACTTAAAAATCACACACTGCGTTTTTTTGCACGTTTATATTCCTGACGGACAAGAGAACGAAACAACGCAGCGATACCGTTACCGCTTTCAGCCACGAGCCAATCAAGCGCTACCTTAGTTTCTTCATCATATCGCACATGAACATGATGAATGTACCGTTTAACACGCGACGGCTTACGTTTTTGCTTTTGAGCAATAGATTTCCCACCCGTCAAAACGAACGAAGCATCTGTTACAGGCAAATCAGCAACAACCGGCTTACGAAGCGGCGGCAGTTTTACTTCTTTTTTCATCACGCCCTCACTCGTTTAGATTGATACGCTCCAAATTCAGCCCGCCCGTCAATATCGTCCACCGCCAAGACCTCGCTATCATCACAACCGTTAATAATCCAGTCCGTGAGAATTGTTAGATTCGTCGTTGCTAAACTACGAGAGGCATAGGGAACACGCCATACAGGAACAGAAAGAGATTCAGACCGCTTAAAATTCTCAGACGCAGGAATAGGATGACGAAACAGCGAAACCATGCCCAATTCCTCAGCAATCT
>JANYEL010000228.1 GCA_025363155.1 Moraxellaceae bacterium | reverse complement strand
ATTACCCACTTGCTTCATACGTTTCTTACCTTCTTTCTGCTTATTGAGCAGTTTTTTCTTACGCGAAACGTCGCCGCCATAGCACTTTGCAATCACGTTTTTACGCATCGCTTTAACGGTCGAACGCGCAATAATCTGACTGCCAATAGCCGCTTGAATCGCAACATCAAACATTTGGCGCGGAATCAAGTCTTTCATCTTTTCAACTAAAGAATTACCACGGAAACGTGCATCTTCCATATGGGAAATCATCGCCAGCGCGTCAACTTTCTCACCGTTGATCAACACATCAACTTTAACCAAACGCGCAGGTTGAAAACGTACAAAATTGTAATCTAATGAAGCAAAACCGCGTGATACAGACTTCAATCGATCAAAGAAATCGAGTACCACTTCCGCTAAAGGAATCTCAAAAGTCACCGACACTTGGTTGCCCAAGAATTTCAAATCTTTTTGAATACCACGACGCTCAATACAAAGCGTCATCACGTTGCCCAAATAATCTTGCGGCACCAAAATATGACACTCAGCAATCGGTTCCCGCAATTCTTCGGTAGTGCTGCCATCAGGCATTTTTGATGGGTTATCCACCAGAATCACATCACCATTTTTCTGCACGGCTTCATAAATAACCGTCGGCGCTGAGGTAATCAAATCTAGATTGTATTCACGCTCTAAACGTTCTTGCACGATTTCCATATGCAACATGCCAAGGAAACCACAACGGAAGCCAAAGCCCAACGCATCAGAAGATTCTGGTTCAAAGAATAATGCAGAATCATTAATTTTCAGTTTTTGCAGTGCATCGCGGAATGCTTCAAAATCACTTGAATCAATTGGGAATAAACCCGCGTAAACCTGTGGTTTAACTTTCTTGAAACCCGGAAGAATTTCAACATCGGGCGTGCTATGCAAAGTGATCGTATCGCCGACTGGCGCACCGAAAATATCCTTAATACCCGCAATCACGAAGCCCACTTCACCTGCTTCAAGATGTTTGGTTTCAGAATGCTTCGGATTAAACACACCGACTGATGAAACAGGATGACTCTGCCCTGTTGATTTCACCAGCATCTTGTCGCCTTTCTTGATACGACCATGACGGACACGTACCAGCGACACTACGCCTAAATAGTTATCAAACCACGAATCAATAATCAATGCCTGCAATGGCGCTTCTGGATCGCCAGTCGGCGCAGGAATGCGCTCAACCAATGCGATCAATAACTCATCAATCCCCAAACCCGTTTTCGCAGAAACACGCGGCGCATCTTCGGCTTCAATGCCAATAATCTCTTCGATTTCTTTAATAACACGTTCAGGTTCAACTTGTGGCAAATCAATTTTATTTAAAACAGGAACGACTTCTAGACCTTGCTCAATCGCGGTATAGCAGTTAGCAACAGATTGCGCCTCTACGCCTTGTGCAGCATCCACAACCAGCAACGCGCCTTCACATGCTGCCAAACTACGTGACACTTCATAAGAAAAATCGACATGACCTGGCGTATCAATGAAATTGAGTTGATAACGTTCGCCATTTGGATGATCGAAATACAACGTCACAGAATGCGCTTTAATCGTAATCCCACGCTCGCGTTCTAAATCCATCGAATCCAGTACTTGCGCCTGCATTTCACGATCTTGCAGTCCACCGCAACGCTGAATGAAACGATCGGCCAAGGTCGATTTGCCATGGTCGATGTGAGCGATAATGGAAAAATTACGAATATTCTTTATATTAGAGTGACTTGTACTAGATGACATTCAACAGAATCCGAAGTTTTTAAAACAAGTTGTACATGCTTATATAGAACTTTTAACATGCACGCAATAAGATGCGCAGCGTCAGAACACAACTGGCGTGCGTATAGTATATAGCATTAAATCTGTAGGCAATAAAAAACAGCCAACTTAGTGGCTGTCTTATTGTTCATTACTTTGATTAAAACAACAAATTTAACTGGATTGACTCACTTGCTTTGACCATAAATCAGTAACAAGCCAATCACCCAAAGATCTTACATTTCTACAGCATCATCCGCTACATCGTAGCCGCCATTTTCAAACTCAAATTCGTGTTCATCGGTTTCAAATTCAAAAGCAGCATTTATTTTCAGATTTAACATTTTCTCGTATTTTCCTTACGCTGTCCTATTTCACTTTAGGACTATTTATTAACAACTATTTCTCTCGATCTATCTTCTATCACTTGAATAACAACCGCTTCCAATCAAGAGAATCCTCAATTGAACTCAAACGAATCTATGTCTGTATGTTTGAACAAACATTTTTAATCCATGTGAGTTGTTATGCGAATTAAACCATATCAACAAGTCATTACTATGACTAAAATATTTCAAGTTTATGAACTAAAACGATTTCACTGATCAAAAACACAGAGTAGGAAACTCGAAATATTGAGGTGAATCCATTTTACAAACCGCATAACACACAACTATTATTTTAATAACTCAAACGTTTCAGATTAAGCAAATAGCACATTCATCATCTACATGATGTACTTAAGTTTATATAATATTGAGCGCGGCAGGTCAACAATGAGTGTGTATCAATATATTACTTTAAGTAACTATTTACACTCTCTTTTATTTTTAAAGTGTTGATCAGCCCATTTGCTGGAGCAAATCTTGGGCAAATGCGAGGCGTTCTTTTTCATCGGTCAGATTCACGGTAACGCGCAAACGTCGGCCGCCTTCCATGCGGTAAAAGCTTGGTTTAGCTTGAATAATTTTAATAATCTTCATCGCTTCAACTGGCGTATCGGTGGCGAACTCAATAATGCCGCCTTTGGCATTAAAATCCATTTTTTCGATTCCCAGTATTTCTGCGGTGAGTCGCAGGCGATGTACATGGAATAGGTTTTGCGCTTGGATTGGTAATAAACCAAAGCGATCAATCATGCCGACACGAATTTCATTCAGCGCATCATCGGTTGACACATGACTGATGCGTTTGTAAAACAACAAGCGTTGATGAACATCGCTCAAATAAGCATCAGGAATGAGCGCTGGCAGATTTAAATTAATATCACTGGTCAATGACAGTGGCGCATCGAGATTCGGTGATTTGCCGTTCTTAATGGCATTGGTCGCGCGCTCAAGCATATCCATATACAAGCTAAAACCAATCGCCTGCATATTGCCGCTTTGTTCTTCACCCAGTAACTCACCTGCCCCACGGATCTCTAGATCTTCGGTCGCAAGAATAAATCCTGCACCCAAATTTGATGCACGTTGAATCGCATCCAAACGTTTTTCGGCATCGCCTTTCAAATGCTTAATCGAAGGAATCATGAGGTACGCATAGGCTTGATGATGCGAGCGACCGACGCGACCACGCAACTGATGCAGCTGCGCCAAGCCCAGTTTATCTGCGCGTTCAATGATAATCGTATTGGCATTTGGCACGTCAATGCCTGTTTCAATAATCGTCGAACAGACCAAAATATTGGCTTGTTTGTGATAGAAAGCTTGCATGACATGTTCAAGTTCGCGTTCACGCATCTGACCATGTGCAACAGCGACACGGGCTTCTGGAATTAAGACGCGCAGTTCATTGGCTGCACGTTCGATACTATCCACATCGTTATGTAAGAAATAAACCTGACCACCACGCAATAGCTCACGCAGAATCGCTTCTTTTAGCGCAGTGCTGGTTTTTTCAATGACAAATGTTTTCACCGCCAAACGACGTGCAGGAGGTGTTGCAATAATCGACAAATCACGAATGCCTGAGAACGCCATATTCAGCGTACGCGGAATCGGTGTTGCGGTTAAAGTCAGCATATCGACATCGGCGCGCAGGGCTTTGATTTTTTCTTTATCACGTACACCGAAACGATGTTCTTCATCGACGATCATCAAACCGAGATCGTGAAAACCAACCCCTTCTTGAATCAGTTTATGTGTCCCAATGACAATATCAACTTTGCCCGCCGCTAAATCTTCTAATACTTTGGTGTGATCTTTTTTACTACCGAAACGCGACAGCACTTCGATACGAACAGGCCAATCCGCAAAGCGATCTAAGAAATTTTCATGGTGCTGTTGTGCCAGCAATGTTGTCGGCACAAGCACAGCGACTTGTTTACCACCGTGAACCGCGACGAATGCAGCGCGCATCGCGACTTCAGTTTTACCAAAACCGACATCACCGCAGACCAAACGATCCATCGGTTTAGTTTGTTTCATATCATGGATGGTCGCCACGATGGCATTGGCTTGATCTGGTGTCTCTTCAAAAGCAAATTGGCTTGAGAACAAGTCATACGCATGTTCATCAACCGCAAAGGCATTGCCCGCGCGAGCTTGTCGACGCGCTTGAATATTCAAGAGTTCTGCTGCGACATCATGAATTTTTTCTAAGGCTTTGCGCTTGGCTTTATTCCATGTATCCGTACCGAGTTTATGCAATGGCGCATGATCGGGGTCACCGCCGCTATAGCGGCTGATCAGTTGCAGATTGGAAACAGGGACATAAACCTTAGCATTATCAGCATAATCGAGTTGCACAAACTCATGCGTTTGCTTATCAATTTCTAAAGTAACTAACCCACCGTAACGCCCAACCCCATGATCAATATGCACCACTGGCGCGCCAATCGACAGTTCAGACAAACTGCGAACTAAAAACTCTTCCGAGACTTCGGAAACTTTACGGCGACGACGCTGAATAACACGCTGACCAAAGAGTTGGTTTTCAACAATAATTGCGAGTTTATTATCGAGAAGTAAGCCGCGCTCAAGCGCAGCCGTACCCAGTGCAATCGGCAAATCACTGGCAAGAAAATCAGCCAGACTATCGATGACTGGAATTTTTCCAAGTGCTGGTGAAAGCAGTTCTTTTAAGGTTTCACGTCGTCCTGCACTTTCTGCAATCAGTAAAATTCGACCTTTAAAGGTATTAACGAAATTCGACAAAGCATGAAGTGGCTGCGGACTTTTATGATCAATCGGCAATAATGGCGGCACATACGCATCGGCATTATAAGTCCCTTGTCGCTGACCAAATTCTTGCTCAGAAAGCACGAGTCGCCCGAACGATTTCAGGCGTCCGAACAGTTCATTCACCGTGAGGAATAACTCATTCGGCGGCAATATTGGCAATTCAATATTATGACGACGATCTTCGTAACGCTGATTAATATCCACCCAGAAATGATCCAACATCGGATCAACTTCAGAATCCGTCACGATTAAGGTCGATTCAGGTAAATAATCAAACAGCGTGCCGCCTTCGATGTATTCATCACGGGCAAAAAATAACGGTTGGTAATACTCCAGTCCTTGCGCAAAAATGCCGTTGATTACATCTTGGTAAAACGAAATTCGCTTCGGACTTGCATCAGGAAATAGATCACCAAAACGTTCACGGAACATGCCGCGACCATCAATCAGTGGGAATTCTTGTGCTGGCAATAAACGGAAATTTTCGGTATGCGTCGTGGTACGCTGTGTTTCCGCATCAAAGAAACGTAGTGATTCAACTTCATCATCAAATAACTCAATCCGAATCGGCTGTTCCTGTCCCATCGGAAAAATATCCATGAGACTGCCACGGAGCGCATATTCGCCCGGTTCAAATACGGTTTCAACCGCGCGATAACCTGCACGACTTAGTCGCTGACGCTGTGCTTCGAAATTAAGTTTTTGACCTTTTTTAATATCAAAATGCTGACCGAGCAACCATTTTGGCGGCGCAATACGCTGTGCAAGCGTCGTTGCGGCAACTAAAACGATGCCTTGAGTAGGGATATTAGAAAGTAATGAAAGACGTTCAGAAATAATGCTTTGATGAACGGATAAACGATCATACGGCAAGGTTTCCCAATCAGGAAACACATGAGGGGTCACGCCGAAAAACCGCAATTCTTCATCGATTAAACTGACTTGCGCACTGTCTTTTGCCACCATCACAATCAGATGCTCTGATCGTTTCACCAGTTCAGCCAACAACAAAGATGGCAAAGCACCTTTCAGATTTCCCAACCAGCGGCGTTCGCCAGCGGGAATCTGAATCAGCGTTTCTGTAATCTGGTTAAGATCAGATAAGACCGCAAGCGTCATTGAGGATTAACCTTTTAGAAAATAGCGAATCAAAAAACTCGATGAATAGATTTTTAAATTTACAACTTATCAATGATCGTCGAGTCTGGATTTGACTTATTACGTCTTAAAACTGCCGCAAATAATAACCACACCATTTTAATGCCAATTGAGACGAAGAATACAGATAACCATAAAAGTGCAAGTAAGCTTGTACCCATTGCTTCTGGCCCCTCCATCATTGTTTGAGAGAATAGCAACAAGAGCATTAAACAATAGATTATTGGCGCGAGAATTACATAACCCCAAAACCAACTGAGCTTAGATATAAATAAAGGTGCAATTGCTGTAGTAAGCAATATTAAAACCACTAAACCTGCAAGTAGTTGCATGGACATATCTACTCATTCAATGAAGAAATATAAAGCCTAGATATTACATGCAAAAATACTTTAACAGGTTCAATGAACTATACTATCCATCAAAATTTCACCAAAACCCCATCAAACCTATCAACAACCCACAAATTGGTTCATTTGTGAAAAATCAACCCTCTTTACGTCTCATGTGCGGGAACAGAATCACATCACGGATACTTGCAGCATCAGCAAACAGCATCACCAAACGGTCAATACCAATCCCCTGACCTGCTGTCGGAGGTAAACCGTATTCAAGCGCTTCAACAAAGTCCGCATCGAAATGCATCGCTTCATCATCGCCAGCATCTTTTTCAGCAACTTGCTGACGGAAACGCTCTGCTTGGTCAATCGGATCATTCAACTCGCTGAAGCCGTTTGCCAGTTCGCGACCACCGATAAAGAACTCAAAACGATCAGTGATGTGCGCATTGTGGTCATTACGACGCGCCAGTGGTGAAGTTTCTGCTGGATATTCAGTAATGAATGTCGGTTGGCGGAGCTTAGTTTCAACCGTTTCTTCAAACACGATGGTTTGTAATTTACCTAAACCGAAGCCATCTTTCACTTTTTCTTTCAATACGGTTTGCACAAAATTCGCTAGGAACGCGCGGTCTTGAACTTGTTCAGCGTTGATTTCTGGATTGTGCTCCAGAATCGAATCTGCCATCGATATTTTCTTGTATGGCCCTTTGAAACTGAACAACTCACCTTGATAAGGTACGTCCGTTGAACCCAAAATTTGCAGTGCCAAATGCTCCAGCATATCTTCGGTCAATTTCATCAAATCTTTGTAATCCGCATACGCCTGATAGAATTCAATCATGGTGAATTCTGGATTATGACGGGTTGAAACACCTTCATTACGGAAGTTACGGTTGATTTCGAACACACGTTCAAAACCACCAACCACCAAACGTTTCAGGTAAAGTTCAGGCGCAATACGCAAGTACAATTCCATATCCAGCGCATTGTGATGCGTCGCAAAAGGACGCGCTGCCGCACCACCCGGAATGACATGCATCATCGGCGTTTCAACTTCCATATAGCGTTCATTCAGCAAAAACTGACGAATGCCTGCAATTACTTGTGCACGGATTTTAAAGGTTTTACGCGTGTCGTCATTCGTGATCAAATCAAGATGACGCGCGCGATATTTCGCTTCAGTATCACTTAAACCATGGAATTTATCAGGCAATGGACGCAATGATTTGGTCAGTAATTCAACGCTGGTTGCATGTACTGACAGCTCGCCCATTTTGGTGCGGAATACATAGCCTTCTATACCAACAATATCGCCCAAATCCCACGTTTTGAAATCATCATAAGTGACTTCATCGATGTCATTCTTCGACACATAAATTTGAATACGACCGCTCATGTCTTGAATCGTCAAGAAACTCGCCTTGCCCATCACGCGTTTCAACATCACGCGACCGGCAATTTGCACAACCACTTTATCGCCTTCGACGAGCTGTTCTTGGCTTACATCTTTATAAGTGTCATGCAGATCTTGCGCGTAATGATTACGACGGAACGTATTAGGAAACGCATTACCGCCCGTTAATGCAGTCTTATCGATGATAGATTTCAGCTTGGCATGACGTTGGGCAATCAGTTCATTCACGGATACTTGCGGCTCTGTCGTTACTGATTTTTCAGAGTTTGCTGGAAATTGCCCTTGCTGCGTCATGGTGTATCTCTTGATGATCTAAATGAAGACGGGAAACGTATTGAACGTATCACTTTGAAATTAAGCAAAGCGTAAAAAATTGCGGCAAGAATAGCAGATTTAAGACCTTAATTCATGCCAAACCGTCTAGTTAGCTTTGTTATCCGCATAAAAAAACACCCACTTTTGCGGATGTTTTCATTAATTTGCAAATACGGCCATTAGTAAATGTTAAGCATTCAATGCTTTTTCAATATCACCAACCATCGATTCTGGTTTAGTTGTCGGCGCATAACGGTCAATCACATTGCCATCTTTACCAACCAAGAACTTGGTGAAGTTCCATTTAACCGCTTCGCTACCTAAGATGCCTTTCGCTTCTTTAGTGAGGAATTTATAAAGTGGATGCGCTTCATTGCCGTTGACGTCGATCTTGGCAAACATTGGGAAGCTCACGCCATAGTTACGTTGGCAGAATTCGCCTATTTCGCTATTGGCACCTGGATCTTGTGAGGCAAATTGATTACATGGAAAACCAAGCACAACTAAGCCTTTTTCTTGATATTCTTTAAACACATGCTCAAGACCTTCAAATTGTGGGGTAAATCCACATTTGCTGGCGGTGTTTACAATCAGAAGAACCTTACCGCGATAATCTGCAAAACTTTGATCGCCGCCTTCTAGTTTTTCTGCGCTGAAATCATAAATGCTTGTCATGTATATTTTCCTATCAAATTTAAAGTGTTCATTCAGAAATATGAATGCAACGATTTAGCTTCTAAATGTAAGTACCCGACTGAGATTAGACCTAGTTTAAGCAGTCCGCAATCCCCAATCATGGACTTAGCGTTCACAAATCATAAAAATTGCAAATGACTGAACATTAATCAGTTTTACCTCATCATTTTTCTTCAAGATTCAAACACGCTGAATTAATGCAATAACGCAAACCACCCGCAGCGCGTGGTCCATCATTAAACACATGACCTAAATGCGATCCGCAATGATGGCAAGTCACTTCCGTACGAATCATGCCATGACTCACATCATGATGCTCATCAACGTTTTCACCAACTAAGGGTTTAGTAAAACTCGGCCAACCACAACCCGAATCAAACTTATCATCCGAACGGAACAATTCGGTATTACAACCCTTACAGCGATAGACACCTTCAGTTTTGGTATCACAATAAACACCCGAAAACGCAGGTTCAGTCCCTTTTTGGCGTAAGATGCGAAACTCATCCGCGGTGAGTTCTTGCCGCCACTCTTGATCAGTTTTATTGACTTTAGACATAGGTTTCTCCTTATTTAGCGTCAACGAATATTTGACAACTAATGTGCCATATTTTCTATGTAAACGTGTGTCAAATCGGTTAATAAACGCAATCTGCAGTGTTAAATTCAAAATAAATTAAACTATCCACCAATAAACGGCAGATAGATTAAATTATTTATCTAAATTTACATAAAAATACACAATAATTGCTTAGACAGACATATATCAACCTTCATTTTTAATATAGAATGGCGAATAAATAGCATTCATATTTCTTTTTTTCACAATTTCCACAAACTCCTAAACGCGCAAAGAGCAATCTAAAATGTATTTTGTCAATAAGAAAAATAACATCCAAGTTCTTGTTTATTCTGGTTATGATATAGATAAGAAACGTGCGACTTCAAAAAATCTCGGCACGTTTAAGGTAGATACTTACGCACTATCTACCGTATTACAAAGTAACATTACGATTATGCCCGATGATGATGAAGCAACCAAAGCGCTTAAAGACGAATATCGAATGCAAATTGAATCAAAAATAGATGTATTAAAACAATCGTCTGCGCAAAATGAACCCTTACAGAATTTACGAAAAAATGTTTCACAAACCAATATATCAACCACGAACACCCCTCATATCAAGAGCCCTATCATGTCACGTCAAATCGGTAAATCCGCAAAACTCGATAAAGTCTGTTACGACATTCGCGGACCATTGCTGAAAGCGGCCAATGCCATGGAAGAACAAGGGCACAAAATTATCAAATTGAATATTGGTAATCCTGCCCCATTCGGCTTTGAGTCGCCACAGGAAATTTTGTCTGATATTTCATTGAACTTGCCTAATGCAGTCGGTTATAGCGACTCAAAAGGTATTTTTTCTGCGCGTAAAGCGGTGTTGCAGTATTACCAACAAAAAGGTATGCAAGACGCAGTAAACGTCAATGATGTTTATATCGGTAATGGCGTGTCTGAACTTATTGTCATGTCAATGCAAGCACTACTGAATACTGGCGATGAAATGCTCATTCCAATGCCAGACTATCCGCTTTGGACTGCGTCAGTGAATTTGGCTGGTGGTCAGGCTGTGCATTACAAATGTGATGAAGAAAATCATTGGTATCCTGATATTGCGGATATGGAAGCGAAGATTACGGCGCACACACGTGGCATCGTGATTATTAACCCAAATAACCCAACGGGTTCTGTCTATCCACGACATATCTTGCAGCAGATTGTTGATTTGGCACGTAAACATGATTTGGTTTTGTTTGCGGATGAAATCTACGACAAAATTATCTATGACGGCATCGAACAAGTCTCTGTCGCTACGCTTGCACCTGATTTGCTATGCATTACCTTTAACGGTCTATCAAAGTCGCATCGCGTCGCTGGATTCCGTGCTGGCTGGATGTTGATCTCAGGTGATAAATCGAATGCGGCGAGTTATATAGAAGGCCTAGATATGCTGGCTTCGATGCGATTATGTGCCAACGTTCCAGCCCAATATGCGATTCAAACGGCTCTCGGTGGCTACCAAAGTATTAACGATCTAACGCGTGCTGGAGGTCGTTTTTATGAGCAGCGTAATATCGCATGGCAGATGCTCAATGAAATCCCTGGTGTGTCCTGTGTCAAACCTGAAGGTGCACTTTATTGCTTCCCTCGTTTAGATACTAAAGTTTATCCGATTGAAGATGATACGAGCTTTATGTTGGAATTATTAAAAGCAGAAAAGGTGTTACTTGTACAAGGTACGGGCTTTAATTGGCCTACACCTGATCACTTCCGCGTGGTGTTTTTACCTGCGGAAAGTGAATTAAAAGAAGCAATGACACGGATTGGACGATTTTTGGCGACCAAACGCTAGAAATTAGCTAAATAAAGCCACATGAATTCATGTGGCTTTATTTAATGAGCGCGTTGATCGTTCTTTTTTAAAAAATATGTGATTTAAATCACATTATCCATTGATCAAATCAAACGCTTATAGCAATATACGGTGTCTATTTAGTCATTTATGAGCCGCTCTTTCTCATAAACCATCATTATTATTTGTGTTGTGAGGTTGGTTGTATGCGTATGAAATTAGCACCGAGTATTTTGCTCACAGCATTGTCCTTCATGGGAATCAGCTCTGTGACTTTCGCAGATCAAAATACGAATGCAACCAGCAATGCAACAATAGTTGCTCAGGTAAAAGATCCTGAACCTTCATTAGATGCTCAAGGGCTATGGCAAGATCCGAAAACCAACCTGATTTGGTCACGTTGTTCACTGGGTCAAGCTTGGACTGGCCGCGAGTGCACAGGCGATGCAGCACAGTTAACATGGAAAGATGCGAAAGAAGCTGCAAAAAACTTCAGTTTTGCAGGAAAAAGTGATTGGCGCCTTCCGACTCTTTATGAGCTAAAATCACTCAAATTGCGTGATGCAACTAATCCAGAAACCGATAAATACCCTTGGTTCTATAAACCAGATGGCGCAGATGGCTATGGCTGGTATTGGTCATCAACTCCTTATAGTTATTTTGGCGGTACTTATGCTTGGGCGGTTGACCTCGATACAGGTAAAGGCGACTACATTGATAAAGAACGTAATGTTCGTTTATTTGTGGTTCGCACTCCGGCTAAATAAGCCTTATTCAAATGCACCATGCCTCCATAAACGCTCTCTAAAACACCCTGCTGTGCATGAATTACTCACAAACTGTGCACAGTATGAGTTTTAGGCTGTTAAATGTGGGGAAGTTGTTCCTAATCAGTATCCTCAGTTTTTTTGCACCTATACTAGAAAAGTAGCAAGGAACAACCTCTCATTCTGGTTGCTTTTTAGCGATTCTTTGATAAAGGTGTACATATTATGAATAAAATTATTATTCCGATTTTAATGGTGATGACCTTAGGTCTTAGTGGATGTATCTTCGATCCTTTTTACGGTGATCACGGCGGCAGAGGCTGGGGACATCATGGCGGCGGTGGATGGGGTCATCATGACCGTGACGACCGTCGTGGCGATTAATCCCATCTAAGTTTTACACTCAAAATACAGGGTCAATCTTTTTTTAGTAGACCCTGTTTTGTTTTTAACATAATGGATTTATTTTATATTTTTCAGGATTGATCGTTACTAACACTTTGATGACCTATCAATTCACTTTCTTTTTAAG